>DAIRVI010000033.1:1202-25766 GCA_036802885.1 Pyrinomonadaceae bacterium | reverse complement strand
TTCCAGGAAGGAAAGTTGGTCGCCGGTAATACCGAATATCGGTTTGATGACAAGGCGCAGGCTGCACACAGTTTGGCGCAACTGTTCACAGGAATGCTAAACCCTGTCTTCGAGACGCAGTATCCGCTTCACCCGGAGTTCCAACAGGTTCTCGACAAGAAACAGACCGAAAGCCTGATCACGAACTTCTTTGGCGGCGCCGAGCCAAATAATACGGATGTCCAGCATTTAGCTGAAGTTTTCGCCCTTCCGCTAGGCTTGGCTGTAAAGCCCGCAGAGACGTATGTTCCGGTTCAGGCCGATGGTTTAATTGAGGTTCCGATAATTCGGGCGGCATTCGACGGCGCGGACGGTAGCAGCGATACAATGCCTTTGTCTGCGGTATCAGCAAAAATGCTTACGTCGCAGTTAGGACTTACCAGTGAGGCGCAGCATTTGATATTGGCTGCGATCGTGGCGCAGCGAAGATTTGAGTTTGTCACCTCGAGCGGCAACCGCATCAATCACAGATCGCTCGACCTTCGTATTGTCTGGGAAGACATTGCAGGTCTCGCAAAACCACTCAACGAAGTCTACTCTTCCGACCGTCTGCTTGCTTGGGCAAGGCTTGTTACAGGCGATGCCGGATTGCCTTCCCTAGATAAGTCCGCGGAAAGGATCGTTGTACAGGATGCGCTTTCGAAATGGCTTGCCGATTGGAAATCAGACAATATTCTGGCACGCTTTGATAACTTGCCGGACGAAGATCTGAATGCCGCGATTTGGAAAACGACCGCGAGCTTGCGTAAGTCCTTTGGCGTAGTCGCCGAGTCGATAGAGTCTCTGACGACAAACGATATGACACTCGATCAGTGTCTTCAGTCGATCGCCGATCTATTTTCCGATTCCGAATCTGATTACGACAAGCGAAAAAAGGAACTCAACACATTAAGCGGGTTTATCAAAGGGGTTGCCAGACGGAATGAGATCGTCTCGTACCTATCTGCTTGTGAGATCACCGATAATGCAGGGGTTGAGGTGCTCCGCGGGGAATTGTTGAATTCGGCTGATATCGGACATTTTACGTCAGCCGTTATGGAAAACGAAGGAATTGACGAGTTGTGGCTCAAGTTCCGACAGGCATACTCCGATCATTATCTCGAAAAGCATAACGAAACAATGACTGCAATCGCATCCGGCCAAAAATTGGAAGAGGTTTTGCGAACGGATTCGTGGTCGCAGTTCGAGAGTCTTTCTGCGGTTCCCTGGTTCGGGCGGGTATATGGTTCGAGAGCAAAGGCTCTAATACGTGAGATTCGCCAAAACTCATGCAGCGTAAACGTTATGGAAATGCTGCGGGCACGACCGCTGTGCTCCTGTGCATTTAGCCTTGCCGCGTCCGGACGAATGGTCGGATTAACCAGCCATCTGCAAACGTTGATCTATCAAGGGCTTGCCGCCTCAAAGAACCATCTCGCTGAGCAGAAAAAGGAGTTAGTCACTAGCTTGAACCAGATCTCTCCGGGTGAACACGAGGACGCGATGAAAACATCGATAACGCAGATTCTCGACAGCCTGCATAGCGGAGATGGATTTCAGCCTTTGACGGGCCAGGATATACATCTATTGAAACTGGCGGCGGCCCAGATGTCTGACGGTCAGGTTAACGCCGGCGACCTCCGACCCTTCAGCGAATTTGACGATTTTTCGCAAAATGATTTGCGCGAAATAGCACCCAAACCGCAAGGGTCAGATGCTGTTACAAACATCGACAGCTAACAAGCGAGCGTTGGCACTGCGCGGGCAGATCGCGTGTTGGACTTTGTTTAGCGGGCCCCAACTGAACTATATTCTAGCGATATGGTTAGCGTATCGATAGTTGGTGTAGGTCGGGTTGGCGGTGCAATAGCGTTAAGCCTGCCGGCGAGTAAATATTCGATTGAGAATCTTGTCTTTCGCGGTGACTCAAATGTTAGTTCCATCGCTGCATCGATCAGCCCCCAGCCCGTTTTGTCCACACTGGACGATTTGGCTGCGATAAGTTCGGACGTCGTTTTTATAACAACTCAAGACTCGCATATCGTCCCTGTAGCAAAGGAGCTGGCCGGGAAACTTCGAAATACCCCGATTGTCTTTCACACCAGCGGATCTTATTCGTCATCGGTACTTGACGATCTAAAGGCCGTAGGCTGCGAGACCGGTTCGTTGCACCCGCTGGTATCGATCAGTCGGGCTGAGCTTGGGCCGGTGCGGTTCCCCGACGCCTATTTCTGCGTTGAGGGCTCCGGCAGAGCTGTGGAAATGGGCAGAACGATCGTGGCAGATCTCGGTGGACGCCCGTTTTCGATCGATACTAAATTCAAGACGTTATATCACGCTGCAGCTGTGACGGCTTGCGGCCATCTTGTCGCTCTCTTCGATGCCGCCGTTGAGATGATGACTAAATGCGGCCTATCGGCCGACGAATCGAAGTCTATTCTACTTCCGCTCGTGGTAAGCACCGTTCAAAATCTCGGCGACGAAACCACCGCCGCGGCGTTGACCGGAACGTTCGCCCGTGCAGACATCGAGACGTTCACCCGTCACCTCACCGCCCTCAATGAAAATGTCTCCGACGACCTGCTTGAGATCTATTTGCTTCTCGGTGAAAGGTCGCTCGAGTTGGCCGCAAGACAAGGCGTAAGCCCCGAGCGGATCGATACGCTGAGGACAAAAGTTTCGATAGCGAAATCAAAGTTGAAATGGTAGTATCGACCTACAGGTAACGGTGAATTGTGAGTAGAAAAGCTGACAAATTTGAGGTAGAAAGAGCAGTCTTTCTCGATCATATCCAAACGGCTGGACTGCGCCGAACAGGGCAGCGCGACCTGATATTAGAGATATTTTTGAGTACGGAGGAGCATCTGACCAGCGAGGACCTGTACGCTCTGGTTCATAAGCGAGATGCGTCCGTCGGACTGACCACTGTATATCGCACTCTCAAGTTACTTACTGAGGCAGGTCTCGCGCGCGAAGTCAGATTCGGCGACAACAGGACCTATTACGAACACCATTACAACCACGAGCACCACGATCACATGATCTGTACCGAGTGCGGAAAGGTGATCGAGTTTTTTTCACCCGCGATTGAGGATCTTCAGGATCAAATGGCGAGCAATTTCGGCTTTAAGCCGACGCATCACAGCTTGCGGATGTGGGGAGTTTGTTCCACTTGCCAGGGAAAAGATCTAGAGACGAATACGGCTCCGTCAGGCGCTCAGCCGCGTGTCCGCGTAAAGATAGCTACGCGTTAGACTTGGAACATTTTGGGACTTGCGGGCGTAGGTCATTTGGACAGCCTGCCTAAACGGCAGTGACCAATTAATTTGGAGAAATCATTATGACGGAACAAAAAAAGGAAGAATCAAAAAAAACCGGGCCCGCAAAGGATCGTTTTCAGGCCGAGTTTGAGGCGATGCCGCTGGAGAAGAAATTTGCCAATCTCCTTAAAATGGAGATGGTGACGATCAGCGAGGCATTTTCATATGCATTTAATTCGCCTATGAAGGTTGTCGAGAAGGTCGGCGATGCGATCTCAGAATTAGGTATCAAACTCGAAGCTGAAATAAGAAATGCTTCTCAAACGAAGCAAACCGCGAAACCCGGTGCAGCCAAAGGACCGGCCGCAAAACCTAAGGCCCGTACTTCCAGGAAGTCCGCTCGGCCGCGGGCACCCAAGGCCTGAGGGCACTGCAGCACTTGAACACTCGTGACTGATACCGCCATCGAAAAAAAGAACCCGGCGCCCCTCAAGGAGAAGGGTCAGTACGCCTTGGCTTTTAGTGTGATTGCCGTGATGCTTTATGTCGCGGGGTTCCCGCTATTCCTGCTTTTTTTTGTCGGGGTTCTCACTTACTTTATCTGGAAAGTCTTCTCGGCAGAAGGGAGACACGAAACTCGGCGGATATTTGAGTTTTATTTATCCGCGAACGAGATGCTGCGCGACGACGGGCGTCGTTGGTACGGTTTTGAAATACAAGAGACGATTGCCCGCGGCGAGGCTATCGTGCGTTCCATCAGCGCACCGCCGCCGCTCGTGTATTTTGGCCTCGGAGCCCTTTATCAAAAGATTGACGACCACACCTCCGCAGTCAAGAATCTGAGTCAAGTTGTGGGAAAAACTCCTCTCGACGAATCAGTGATAGTGTTTCCGACAAAAGATTTGCGCGATTATGTGCGTATGCTCAGAAAAATCGAACGAGCACCCGCAGAGGCACCCCTGACAGCCTCGGCGGTACGGTCTCTTGAGCGCTTACGAAAAAACCGTGGAAAGCAGCTTTTGGACTACAGCAGTTCCCAGATAGCCGGAAATCTTCCTTTGTTGCCGAATCACGAGCAAAGACCAGAATCGGTTGTTGACGCCGTTAGTTTTCAGGAGTCCGATGTTGTGACGGAGTACGGTGCCGCAGGTGTGAAGGGCGATATGCCAACTTCGGCAGAGATGAGTTCGGGACTTGTTGGGCGAAACGACAAATCGACGCCGGAAAAAGGAAAAGACAAGCGATCTAACCGCTCGTCGGCAGACCGCAAAACAATTTCAGAAGTGCTCCACGACATCTACGACGGGTCTGTTCAATAATTGTTATCTCAGTCCGAAGAATTTTCTGATCGATCCTATAACGCCGTGTTTAGTCTCGGCTTTTTCTTCATAGTCTATTTCTGCCTGAGACTTGAGCAATTCTTTTCTCTCCTCGATCAGCTCGCATATCGATTCAACCAAAGGAGGGTTATTTTCGAGAATCGGTTTTAGGCCGTCCTTATCAATTCGTAAAACCTCGGTCTCCTCGACGGCAATAACATTTGCGGATCGCGGTTCGCCTGTCAAAAGACTCATTTCACCGAAAAAATCATTTTCGTGAAGATTATTTATCGTCTTTTGATAAGACTTTTCCGGTATCTGCACCTTTACAGTGCCGCGAATCACGACGAACATCGAACCGCCAACTTGTCCTTGCCGAACGATCGCTTCGCCGGGAGCGTAAACGCGGGATTTCGAGGCGTTGGCAAGTCGTTCTATCTCCTCGCTCGACAAAGGTGCAAAGATCGACACACTGTTAAGCCGATCTGCGATAGTGTTGACGAGCTCTTCTTGGGCGATCTCAACCGGCTTGGGTTCGATATGGATCGTGCGCGTAGGATAGGCGAAGGCTATGTTTTCTCGGTGGAGGACATACCAGATGCGCTGGCGAATAAGTGCATCGGTGTCGTGCTGAAGTGTGTAATCATCGAGCCAATATTTAACTTCCCAGTCGATCCCATTATCGCCGAGGGCTCTGATTCGAACGACGGGGCGCATTTTTTGCGATACATTCTCAACCTGCCGAATTGCGTCGCGAACGATTTGAATAGTGCGAGCCGGCGAGTGTGTATAGTGAGTGTTGAAGAACACGAGTTTGGCGTTCAAATTGCCTTTTGGGGCAACCTCGATCGTTTCCTTGCCGAGAACCGAATTGCTGATAACAAGCAATTTATTTTGAAATGTCCTGATTTTTACCCCGCGCCACGAGACATTTTCAACAACGCCCTCGCCGCGACCAGAGATCAGGATCACATCGCCGACCTGAAACGGCTGATCGGCCTGAAGAGCGAGCCCGGCGAATAAATTTCCTAACGTGTCCTGTAGAGCGAGACCGACGACGATACCGATGATCGTCGAGCCGGTAAATAGCGGTGCGAGAGAAACATCAGGATACTGCTTCTGAAAAATTATGAAGAACGCGATGATGTAAGCAAGGATCGAGAAAACTGTCTTTAAAAGCGACGAAACCTCGGTTTGATTGGAACGCCGTGCGGCTGCCCGCATCAACGAAAATGCAATGACCCGCACAACAGCGATAACGATCGCCATCCCGAGTACTATTCGTAGGATTTTTAGTACAGTGTCGAAGACATTGCCCGCCATCGGCGCGCCAGCTGCGAAAAGCTCTCGCAGAGATTCTTCGAAATATGCAAGCAGCGTAAGAATCGCAGCAATCAGAACCACCAATCCAATAGCTGAAACCAATCTTTTGTAGATTTCGTTAAACGGCATACCTGACGCTAAAACATATCAGCAATCGTTTTTCCAATCAATAAGAGAGAGAGGGCGGAGACCGTAATGGTCGTCGCGTATGCCATCACGTTGAACCATCTCGAGTTGCGATACTCGCCCATGATCTCGCGGTTGTTTGCGAGTTTAACTATGGCGACCAGCAAAACCGGCAGTAACATACCGTTTACACATTGGGCCACAAGCAGCAATGTGATCGGTGGTATGCCGGGAATCATCGCGACTATGCCACCAACGACGAGCAGTGCGGTAAAAATTCCCAGAAAGATCGGAGCCTCGCGGAATGAACGTGACAACCCTTTCTCGAACCCCATCGCCTCGCTAAGCGAATACGCCGTCGCCAATGGCACTACCGCCATTGCCAGCATCGAAGCTCCTAAGAGTCCGATGCCAAATAGATACTTGGCATAAACACCAGCTATCGGAACTAGCGATTCGGCGGCGGTTGCGGCGGAGTCGATATTTCTGATCCCATGGGTATAGAGTGTCGCAGCTGTACAAATCACGATAAAAGCGGCGATTATATTGGCAAAAGTCATCCCGATGATAACGTCGGCGCGATTGATAGAAAGGTCGTCTTTATCCATTCCCTTTTCCACCGCTGCCGATTGGACGTAGATCTGCATGAAAGGCGCGATCGTAGTTCCGATAAGGGCCATTACTGTAAACAAATAGGCTGTGTCCGCGCTGAAGGTCGGGCGAATAAAGCCAGCACCAACGGCTGACCAATCAGGTTTTGAAATAAATGCGGAGATGATATAGGTGATAAAGATAAGGGACAACACCAAAAAAACACGCTCGACGCGTTTTGGTGATCCTTTAACGACCAGCCACCAGATCACCGCTCCCGATAGCGGAACGGTAATAAACCGGGAAATGCCGAAGAGCTCGGACGCTTGACCGATCCCGACAAACTCCGAAATGATAACGCCCGTATTCGCGATCAAAAGGGCGAGCATTACAATCGCCGTCCAGCGAACCCCGAATTGCTCGCGGATCAAATCGGCCAGTCCCTGACCAGTAACGACGCCCATTCGCATGCACATCTCCTGAACGACGATGAGACTGATCGTCATCGGGATGAATGTCCAGAGAAGCGAATAGCCAAATGCCGCCCCGGCACTCGAGTATGTGGCGATTCCGCCGGCATCATTACCGGCATTTGCAGCGATTATTCCCGGCCCGAGAACGGCGAGGTACGTAACGAAGCGATATTCAGACAGACTCCGGCGAAGACGCGATCGGGCACCGCGCGCCTTTTGTACAAACTTTTTCGGTAAAAAGCGTGTCAGATCCATTTCTACTACTGCCGTCGTCGTTCATTTAGAAAAATGAGCCTCAATTTTGTGGGCGAATGTCTGACTATAACTCTTTTGACTTGAATAGAAAAGTAGCTATTGGTTTACGCCGGCTCGAAACTCCTTGCGGTTGAGATTTAGATCAGAATCGCCTGAATTGGGTCTCGATAAAAGAGATTATTAAAACTAACCGAGAGCGGCGATTTTGTGCGAAATGACTACATTTGTTAGAGTGCGAGTATGAAAAACCAACGAGTCAGATATGTTTTGGCGGCCGTATTTGTATGGTCACTGGTCATCTCGATTTTGCCATCCGGTCGTCTGGTATTTGCGGCATCGGCTGAGCCTATCCGAGGAAAACATGCGATGGTCGCGGCTCAACACGAGCTCGCTTCTAGAATCGGCGTCGAAATTATGAAACGAGGCGGAAACGCTGTGGATGCCGCCATTGCGGTCGGTCTCGCTCTCGCGGTCGTGTATCCTGAGGCTGGGAACATCGGCGGCGGCGGCTTTATGCTTATACGCAAACATAATGGCGAGACTCACGCCATCGACTACCGCGAGATGGCCCCGCAAGCTGCAAGTCGCGACATTTTTGTCGATAAAGCGGGGAACCTGATCAAGGGCGAAGGCTCGTCCACGGTTGGATATCGTGCGTCGGGCGTTCCGGGCACGCTCGCAGGATTTGACCTTGCTTTCAAAAAATATAGCTCGGGAAAGGTGAAGTGGAGCGAATTGGTCCGTCCTGCTCGGCTAATTGCTCAAAATGGTTACGTTCTCTCCTTTCGGTTGGCTGAGTTGTTAAAGTCGTATAAGGACAGCCTCGCAAGGTTCGACGACAGCAAACGCATATTTTTGAACGGGGGAAAGCTGTATGAGGAAGGCGATCTTTTCCGGCAACCGGAACTGGCTCAGACACTAATGAGAATTGAGCGCGCGGGCGGGCGCGAGTTTTATACAGGTCGCACTGCGAAAATGATCGCTGACGATATGAAATCTAACGACGGGCTTATTACGCTCGACGATCTTAAGAATTACCAGGCAAAAGAACGAACTCCGTTAGTCGGGAGCTATCGCGGTTACGGGATCGTCTCGATGCCCCCGCCAAGCTCGGGTGGGATCGTAATGCTCGAGGCGCTAAACATACTCGAGGGCTATGACGTCCGGAAAATGCAATACAATTCGTCAGCTAAATATCATGTTCTTGCGGAAGCAATGCGCCGGGCATTTGCCGATCGTGCGGAATTTATGGGGGACCCTGATTTCACAAATGTCCCGGCTGCGGCACTGACGGACAAGAAATACGCCGAAAGTCGACGCTCGTCGATCTACCTGAACAAAGCATCAACCAGCAGGGAAGTCGGGCATGGTGCTATCCCAGGCGGTGAATCGATGGACACAACTCACTTCACAGTCGTCGATCCGGCTGGTACAGTCGTTACAAATACTTATACGATCAACGATCTTTACGGCTCTCGTGTTACGGCAAAAGGCACCGGTATTCTCCTTAATGACGAGATGGATGACTTCGCAGCGCGTCCCGGCAAGGCGAATATGTTCGGGCTGATTCAAGGCGAGCGAAACTCAGTGCAGCCTGGTAAACGACCGCTATCGTCGATGACACCAACGATCGTTTTGCGCAAAGACGGCTCAGTGTGGTTCGCAGTTGGAGCACGCGGCGGGCCGCGGATCATTTCTGCCGTGATGCAGACGGTTATTAACGTCATCGACCACGATATGGATATCCAAGAGGCGATTGACGCCCCGCGTATTCATCATCAATGGTTTCCCGACGAGATATTGTATGAGCCTTATGGGATGTCTCCGGACACGCTTACGATCCTCGCTGGATTTGGGCACAGATTCGCTGAGAGACCGGGCTACATCGCTTCGGCAACTGGCATTATGATCGACGAACGAGGCGTACGGCTTGGCGCGATCGATTCGCGAAGTGATGGTTTGGCTGTGGGCTACTGACTGGGGTCGTCTTTTTCGAGTAGTTTCGTTGTGCCTTCGGTTACGCTCGGCACAAGGTCGTTTGTATCTCTCCAGCTAAGGGCCGTTGGCGGGGTGTAATTCGCTGCCGGTATCGCTGTTTCCGGTGGAAGGGCGCCTCGGTGCTCCCGCCCATGAAATTGAACAGCCTTGGCGAAAACCTTATCGTCTAGCGACGCATCCCCTGTTTCCGGAGATTCGAACATCAACGCATAGATCATCCGCAGAAAGCCGCCAATAAAGAACAAAACGGTAACGATCCCGACGCCGAATGGTTCGACCCTCAATGCGAGCGATATGATCCCAACAAGCGGGGCAAACAGGAATGTGAGAAGGAAAATAAAGAGTCCCTGCCTAATGCCTCTCCGACGCGGTGAAAGTGCTTTTGTGGTTTTGGACGACCCTACAAGCGGATTCAGCCCACCGGTTTGCAGTAGATCGACGAATCCGGTCAGCAAGAGGCCGCATCGCGAACAATAGTTCGTTTCGATGGAAGTTCTTTCTTGGCCACACTGAGGACAAAACATCTGCTATTTTACAACTCGTCTTTTTCTAGTAGTTTTGTTGCCCCTTCGGTTATGCTTGTCGGCTGAAGGTCGTTGGTGTCTCGCCAGCTACCGGCCTGCGGCGGAGCATAGACGGACGTTGGAATAGACTGCTGCGGCGGTAACGCGGCTCGATCATCAGCATGGGTCAGCGGCAGCTGTGGAGCCTGAAACTTCGGAAATCGTTGCAATGGCATTTTTGAGCTTGGCAAAAATACAAGTGCGGCTAAAACGATCATCATCGCACCAAAAACGCCGGTGACCGCGATAATGCCTATCAATTCATCAGGCGCCCCCAAAATTCCCAAAAATGCGGTTGAGAACATCGTGAAAAAAATGAACCAAAACGCACCGAAAACAACTCCGTTCTTTTTTGTAAAGAATTTCTTTTTTTGATTTAGCTGGGCAAGTTGCGGCAGGAATCCGCCATGCATCAGCACCTCGGCAACAATACCCAAAGGCAGTCCGCACCGCGAGCAGAATTTTGTCTCGTTAGATATTTGCTGCTGGCCGCAGCCTGGGCAATGCATTTTGAGCGCTCCGATAAAACCGTCAGACCAAAATCTAAACGAATTCTTACACGAAAAAGTTCGTAATGCAACGATTTTATAAACGCGGTAGTTTCTTGTCCGATATCATTTGGAACACAGCGAACGCGCGGCCCTGAAAATGTGCGGCTAAAGTCAGCGTTTCGAGCAGAATGTCGATGATCGGGCGGAGACGCTCAGGAGCGGGAATCTCGCGTTGCAGGTCGGAGTCAGCTGTGAAGAACGAAAATCCCTTGCGTCGTGTATTTTCAACTTCGTCAAGGTATAGCAAAATGCTCGACACGCCTGACAATTTTTCCGGCAGGGTCCACTCAAACGGGTCATCCCACAGCCGTGTCGTGATGCCGCCAAACGTTTTTTCGACCATCGCAGCCGAACGAAGAATGTACTCACCGCACGAAAACGGAGCCATCGAATTCGCGATCTCACGAGGTTTGGCAAAAAGTTGGTCGTCGGCGATCTGGTTCAAAAGCTCCCGCGAACGTGCATCGAGCGTGCGGAATTCGCGGTCAAATGCCGATAAAACAGCGTCCATAAAAATGAGCGGCTATCAAAAAGCCAGCCGCTCAATCTTAACACTCAAATCGGAACACGCGAACTACCGTTTCTTGTAACGCCGCTCTTTTTCGTACATTCCTAGACCGTAATTGCGTCCCTTCCAGCTAACGCCCGTTTCGACGACACCCTTCACGCCGACCTGGGCTCCTTTCGACGGAACGCTGCCGTCAGAGACGAAGACCCAGATCGAACCGGTTCCGTCATCTACTTTGTATGCGCCGCCCCCGAATCGAGTGCCGGGTATCGAAATGCCGTAGCTGTCTTTTACAACACCGGCAATTACGACTTCTTTATTTTGATACTTGCCGGGATTGGCCTCGATGTCGGCGATGCTCTTGCGATCCGGGCACCCGGTCGTGAACAAACCGGCAACCGCGATCAGTCCAAACAAAATGGCCGTTGTAAAGATCTTCATAGTGTCTCCTAGTTGATCAGAATGGGGAAGAGATTTCTCATCGATAAAGATTCATTTTTCTGCCTAAAGTTTGCCATAATTCTTAGTTTCTGCGATTCTGAAGTCGATTTTGCTTGGTTACGGTTTAATAAATACATGCAAACGTCTGAAATCCAAAAAGGGAGTTGTGCAAAATCGGTTGCATTTTCTTCAAGTCTGAAAGACGACGTATGGCACGGCGAAACCGGTCATAACGCTTTTGAGTCATGGCATTTCGACGCTCTTTCGGATGACGGCCGTGAGGCTCTCACGATCGACTTTTACGACAATTACCCATTTTCATCACAGTATTTTCAAAATCACGATCTTGAAGATGGCCAACCAACAGCCACGGGCCTACGGTTTCCGACTTTTTCGCTAACCTATTCGGTCGATGGACAAGCGATACTGCGATCAGTGAACGAATACGCGGCGGACAGATTTTCCGCCAGCAAGACAAAAATAGAATGTGTTGTCGGCGATTCGTCGTTCCGGGTTGACGAGGCCGAGTATGGTTCCGGCTATTTTGTGAAAATCGATTCTTTGACCCGGGGTAAGCGGCGCATAATTGCGGAGCTTGAATGGCTTTCGGTCGAAGCCGACTTTTTAGAACCGGCGGAAAGCGGTGAATCCGCCCAAGCCTCTTGGAACATAGTCGCGCCTCGATCGGACGTAAGCGGAAGGATCACGCTCATCGGCCGCAGCGGCAAGACGCGAAAGGTAATACATTTTAGAGGTTCGGGGTATCACGATCATTTTCGCAGCTCGCTTTCTCTCGAAGAGGCCGTTGGGCCGCGTTGGTGGGGACGCGCTCATTTTGTGGATTCTACGGCCATCTTCCAATTTCTCCCAGGCAAACAAGTAGCGGAAAATGAAGCGCAGTTATTCCTCGTTAGAGACGGCTCACTACATTCGCGGGCGATGAATACCGAATTACAATTTTCGACACGCAGGCCCTTCGGACTAAAGGTACCGAGACGGATCTCGTTACTTTCAAGTGACAATATTCGGCTGCGGGTAAAGCCGCAAAAGATAATCCAGTCAGGATTTTTCGAGGTAAAGATGCTGAGCGAGATGACGTTGGTGCTTCGCGACGGAAAGCCAAGGAAAACAGTTGGGATCACCGAATTTACTGCGCCGGGGCGTTTGAAGAGTTCATTGTACCGATGGCTCTCGGACCTGCGCGTCGGAAGGAACGGAAAGCCGCCGATCTTCTAGTTCCAGCGTCTGAGTTTGGGGATAACGTCGTTCGACATTTGGGAGGCTTGTTCCTGGTCAAAGCCGAGGTTCGCAGTCATAAAATCGATCGAACTTTGTACCATCTCATCGACGGTCTGCAGTGGTTTAGTGAATGCACCATTCTGATAGCAGAACGTGCAATATTCGCTCGCAGGCGAACCGTCAGATTCAGTGCCGTAGTTCTTAAATTCGTCCGCGACCGGCATTCCGCAACTCTGGCACCTCACTTTGTCGTCCATCATCGTTCGATCTAACCTAACTTAACGGCCGTGCCGTACGCCAGAACCTCAGTCGCGCCTTGCGAAAACTCTGTCGCGTCGTATCGCATGCCGATAATCGCGTCTGCGCCTACCTCATGAGCATGCTGCACCATTCGGTTAAATGCTTCCTTTCGGGCTTCCTCACAAACTACGGACCATTCCTCGATATTACCGCCCACGATGGATTTTAAGCCGCCGACAATCCCGCGACCAATTCCAGTCGCGCGGACGACGATTCCGCGAACTACGCCGAGGTATTCAGCGATCTGCTTTCCCTGAACCTCAATGCCCGTGGTTACGATCATAAGTATTGGTAGCGCCTAGGGGAGTTGAACCCCTCTTTCCAGGTTGAGAACCTAGCGTCCTAACCGATAGACGAAGGCGCCTTGCTGAACTTCAAGCCGCAATTATACAACGTTGAGTCGTCGAATCGCAAAATCGAGAGCGGCAAATCGATACGTTCCTTGACCTTGGCCGATAGGGTTTTTAAAATAGTGTGTCAGTCAAATGTTCGAACACACCCCTATGACACACGATCTCTTTAATACACGGCAAACATTTACAACCGGCGCCGGCGCGGATGGCATTTATTATTCGCTCCCGCAGCTTGAAAATGCAGGTTTGGGCAGCGTTTCGCGGCTTCCGGTTTCGATTCGGATCGTCCTCGAATCAGTGCTCCGCAATTTCGACGGCGGAAAAAAGGTTAGCGAAGCAAACGTTCGGGCTCTGGCCTCGTGGCAGGCGACCGAGGAACGAACTGAGGAGATTCCTTTTGTCGTCGCGCGTGTGATTTTGCAGGATTTTACAGGCGTGCCGCTGCTCGTTGATCTCGCCGCAATGCGCTCTGCCGTGCAGCGTATGGGTAAGGACCCTGGTGTGATCGAGCCGCTCGTCCCGGTTGATCTGGTCATTGACCACTCGGTACAAGTCGATTATGCGGGCTCCGAAGATGCTTACCGGCGCAATATGGAGATGGAATTTAAGCGTAATGACCAGCGTTATCGCTTTTTGAAGTGGGGAACTCAAGCGTTTAGCGGATTCAGCGTTGTGCCGCCAGGAATTGGCATCGTACATCAGGTCAATCTCGAATATCTCGCAAAAGGCGTTTTTGAGCGTGAAGGCGTATATTTTCCCGATTCGCTGGTTGGCACCGATTCGCATACGACGATGATCAACGGTCTGGGCATCGTCGGCTGGGGTGTCGGCGGTATCGAGGCGGAAGCGGGAATGCTGGGCCAACCCGTTTACTTTTTAACGCCCGATGTCGTGGGCGTAAATTTAACCGGCGAACTGCCGCAGGGCTCAACGGCGACGGATCTTGTCTTGAGGATCACCGAAATGCTTCGCAAGGCAAACGTCGTTGGCAAGTTCGTTGAATTTTTTGGGGAAGGCACAGCCGCCCTTAACGCGACCGACCGGGCGACCATCGCGAACATGGCTCCTGAATATGGCGCAACGATGGGTTTTTTCCCGATCGACGAAAAAACACTCGAATATTTTGCGAACACCGGACGCACTGCGAAACATATTGAAACGATCAGAAATTACTATGCGGCGCAGCAGATGTTTGGAATTCCAATGGAGGGTGATGTCGATTACACAACGGTTTTCGAACTTAACCTCGAAACCATTAATCCATCTGTCGCGGGGCCGAAAAGGCCGCAGGACCGGATAGAACTTTCGAATCTCGATGATAGGTTTATAGAGCTTTTCACGATGCCGGTCGCAGATGGCGGTTACGGAAAACTGCCGGAAGATCTGGAAAAGCGTTTTAATGTCGTAGTCGGTTCGCACCCGTCGGGCATTGTCGAGGGCGGCGGCGAGCAAAGCGCCAAGTCAATACCCGAGTCGATTCACGATACAGTCTCACCCGATAATACAAACGTCCACACCGAGATCGAAATGGTCAATAATCGGCCAACTCCCAGTCGCGTAGATTATGACGAGTCCGAAACACCCACGGTTAACACAAACATTGGCAGCGGCGATGTATTGATCGCCGCGATCACATCGTGTACTAACACATCGAATCCGGCGGTAATGATCGCGGCTGGAATTGTTGCTAAAAAGGCGGTTGAGAAAGGAATGAAGGTCCCGCCTTACGTCAAGACCTCGCTCGCTCCCGGTTCCCGCGTTGTTACCGAGTATCTCGAGAAGACCGGCCTGCAGCCATATTTGAATAAGATCGGGTTCGACCTTGTCGGATATGGGTGTACAACCTGCATTGGAAACTCCGGCCCGCTCGATCCGGCTATCGAGGAGGAAATCGTCGAGAACGATATTATTGTCGCATCCGTGCTGTCCGGCAATCGAAACTTCGAGGCTCGCGTTCATCAAAACGTGAAAGCGAATTTCCTTATGTCACCTCCGCTTGTTGTCGCATATGCACTCGCGGGAACTGTGGTGCGCGATGTTTATTTGCATCCGATCGGGCAAGACAGCGGCGGTAACGATGTTTTTCTCAAAGATATTTGGGCATCGTTAGACGAGGTCAAAGAGTATCTTCAGACCGCTTTTGATCCTGAAACCTATCGTCGACTGTATTCCGAATTTGCGGAGCAAAATCCCTTATGGAACAGTATCGAATCGAGTGTTGGCCAGATCTATGAGTGGGATTCGGAGTCGACTTATATTCAGGAGCCGCCATTTTTTGAGAACTTTTCGATGGAAGTAGGCAGCTTTTCCGACTTTTATGGAGCAAGGGCGTTGGCGGTATTCGGCGACTCAGTCACGACCGACCATATTTCACCGGCGGGTGCAATCAAGCCCAATTCGCCGGCGGGATTGTATCTGCAGGATCAATGCGTTGCTCCGGAGAATTTTAATTCGTACGGGTCGCGTCGTGGAAACGATCGGGTTATGCTTCGGGGAACTTTTGCAAATGTGCGAATCAAGAACACGATGGTCGCGCCCGTTGAGGGCGGATTTACAAAGCATCAACCCGATGGTGAAGAAATGAGCATATATGATGCCGCTGTCCAATATCGAGCTGAAAGCACACCGCTAATGATATTTGCAGGTAAGGAATATGGAACCGGCAGTTCCCGCGACTGGGCGGCTAAGGGTACGGCATTGATGGGCGTAAAAGCTGTGGTTACTGAATCCTTCGAACGCATTCATCGTTCGAATTTGGTCGGAATGGGCGTTTTACCGCTTCAATTTAAGGACGGCCAGTCGGCTCAAACTCTCGGTCTCGATGGGACGGAAACATTTGATCTGACGGGCCTCGAAGGCTCGGATGTGAGGCCTATGCAGGACGCGACGCTCAGCGTTACCCGTGCGAACGGTGAAACTGAACAGGTGGCACTCACATTGCGGATCGATACGCCCATTGAGATCGAATATTATAAGAATGGCGGTATTTTGCCATATGTCCTGCGTCAACTTGTAAGCTAAATTGTCTTGTAAAATTAGTCGATAGATGATAAATTACCGTGTTACGCGACTAACGGTATCGCTTTCTCCGGAGAAATAGAATGAAAAGAACTGTATCGATTGCCTTGTTGTTTACTCTTGTACTCTCAGCTTTTATTCCGACCTTTGCCCAAAAGGGAAGAACGAGCAAGATCAGCCGCATCGTTGGGGAACGCACTCAATTTGAAAAGTTTGAGGCATTTACTAATGGTGACGGAGCAACGATCAGGTGGCAAATGAAGGCTGAGAACCGAAACGCGGGCTTTTTCGTTTACCGAATCGGAAAGACCGGCCTGGAACTCGTCGATCCCGTGATGACTTTGGGTTCATTTGGAAAATCCCGAAAGCAAATTGCGTATGGTGAAGCATACGAGGTCTATGACCCCCAGGGTGGGTTTGGGGCAACTTATGTTGTCGAGAGTTTGGGGATCGATGGACGTCGACTGCAGACGCCTGCCGTTGGGACAAAATTCACAAATGAAACGATCAACATTCGGTCGGCCAGTAACGGCAATATTGAAAAGAGGGACTTGGCGTTAACCAAGGATCTGCAGGAGGCGGTTAGGGTGTCTCTGCAGACACCGGATCTGGCGACACATCGATGGGTTGTTTCACAGCCCGGTGCAAAAATTGGCGTAAAGAAAGAGGGGTTTTATCGCGTCACTACAACCGAACTCCAGACCGCTGGGTTTCCGATTGGCAGTGATTCAGCGAACTGGCGCCTCTATATGGAGGGCGTCGAGCAGGCAATAATAGTCGGGGCAGGCAATCAGTACATTGAATTTTATGGCAGAGGTATCGACACCCGCGAGAGCGATACTCGGGTGTACTATTTAATTTCGGACACCGTGCCGGGCAAACGGATACAAACCCGAGTTGTCAGACCTATTGGCGGCAGCGTAACGTCGGTTAATTATCCGGTTGTCGCTGAGAAAAAGGAACGAGTTAGTTATGTTAGTTCGTTCCTAAATGGCAGCGAAGATAATTTTTGGGGCCGTGTCGTTTTCTCGTCCCCCACTAATGTCCCGTTTGACCTGACTGGAGTTGACCTCGGATCGCCGGATGCGAGAATAACGGTCACGATGAAAGGCTTTTCCAATAATTCGCATCTAGTCGGGCTGAAGGTCAATGGCCATCAACTGACATCGATTTCAGGATCGGGCGAAGACAGTTTTTCTGGGACATACACAATTCCGTCGAATTTTCTTGTCGAAGGAACCAATGCTCTCGAATTGACATCGCTGAATGCTGGCGATCTAAGCCTTTTCGATTCGATCACGGTTCAATATGCCCGGAAGTACCAAGCCGATCAGAACAAAGTCTCGTTCTTTACGCCCGGTTACCGTCGTGTAGAGGTTACGGGCTTTACGTCGCCGAACTTCCGTATATTTGATACGACGTACGATAGCAGCCCGCAACTGCTGACCAATTTCCCGATCGATCAAAATGGGGGGACATTCACCGCAAAGTTGCCGTCCAGCCGGGCCATGGTAACTTATGGCGTCGAAGATTCTGGCCTGCTGCAAGCGCCGTCGGTAACGGCAAACAATCCGTCTACGCTCGCGACCGTCGGCAACAATGCAAACCTGATCATCATTTCACACTCCGCGCCTGATTTCTTAGCGGCCGCGGAATCGTGGGCAAATTATAGACGCGGTCAGGGATTTACAGTTAAGGTTGTTGACGTGGCTGATGTTTTCGATGAATTTGGTTACGGCGTGCTCGGCTCAGCATCGATCAATAGTTTCTTGGATTATGCGTTTAATAACTGGCAAACCCAACCCCAATACGTACTGCTGATGGGCGACGGTTCGTATGACCCCAGAAATTACGAAGGCAACGGAAGTTTCGACATGGTTCCGATGAAATTTGTCGATACCGCTTACGAAGAAACGGGTAGCGATGAGGCACTTGCGGATTTTGACAATGACGGTTTGGCGGAAATGTCAATCGGAAGAATTTCTGCGCGAACCGGCACAGCTATTACCCTGTCGCTAAATAAAACGATGGCATTTGAGGCTAACGCAACGACTGCTCTCAGTCGGGGAGCCCTCTTTGCATATGATGTGCCGAATGGTTTCGATTTTCGTCTTGTGAGCGAATATTTGCGGGACTTGCTATTGCCGCTTCCCATGCCACCGGCGACGATGGTAGGCCGGGGGATGCCTCCACCGAATGAATTCGTTCTGGACCCGAATGCTCAGACGAATCTGATGAACGGGTTGAATACCGGAAAGTACATTGTCAATTATGCGGGCCACGGTTCAGCTGGTTTGTGGGCCTCGACTGGCTTTTTTAGCATTAATAATGTTCCGCAATTGACGAACGTAAACAATCAGTCGATCTTCACGATGTTGACCTGTCTTAATGGCTACTTCATGAGGCCCAGAGAATCAGATTCATGCATTGCCGAGAGGTTGCTCTTTGCTCAGAACGGTGGATCGGTCGTGTCTTGGGCCTCGTCGGGGTCGACAACCCCTGATGTCCAGCTTGCAATGGCAAGCCGTTTCTACAGTCAAGTTGCAGCCGGCAATATCACCCGCATGGGCGACCTTATACGAGACGCGAAATCAGTCCTGCCATCGGGCACGGATGTGCGATTTTCGTGGGTTTTGTTGGGTGATCCGATGCTGAAGATCAGATAGGG
This sequence comes from Pyrinomonadaceae bacterium, assembly GCA_036802885.1. GTDB lineage: Bacteria > Acidobacteriota > Blastocatellia > Pyrinomonadales > Pyrinomonadaceae > OLB17. The sequence goes on along the minus strand of DAIRVI010000033.1, from coordinate 6,762 downwards.
TATTTGTGAGTTGATTTAACGGTAAAAGGGCGCCCAATCGGACGCCCTTTTTCGATCAAATGAATACTCGCGGCGGGATTTGAACCTGCGACTTCTTCCTTCGGAGGGAAGCACTCTATCCACTGAGCTACGCGAGCATATACCAGAATTATATCACCTCATTTCTTAACGCGGAACGATCGAAATGTGCTTGATCCTGACGGCCTCGACCGGGCGCTCGCCCTCTTTTGGTTGGACACCGGAGATCGTTCGCACATTATTCATTCCCTCTATTACCTTCCCAAATATCGTATAGCGATTATCAAATCCCGATTCGCGCTTGAGCGTAATAAAAAACTGCGAATTCGCCGAATTGTTCTCCTGACCGCGAGCCGCGCCAACAATGCCGGTGTCATACGGTATATCCGAGAATTCAGCCTCGACGTTTGGTTTGTCCGATTTTCCCGTGCCATCGTCGGTAGGGTTGCTATTTTTAGAGAGCGGGTCTCCGCTCTGGATCACAGACGCGTTAATGCGATGAAAAGTCACGCCGTCATAGACGCCTTCTTTAGCGAGTTCCTTGAATCGCGCAACCATTTTCGGAGCGATATTGGAATAAAGCTCCATCTTTATTGTCCCGTACGCCGATGCATTCTCCATTTCGATCACAGCGATCTCAGGATCGGCAACCGGCGTCACGCCCTTTCTAACCTCAGCATTGGCGCCCGTTTTTGCATTGCCAGTTTTGTTATCGCCGCAAGAAAGAGCGGTGATCGAAGCTAACATAACCAAAAGAACTACAAAATATCTCATATTAAATCGTCTTTTCACTGTCCAGGATAATAGTAACGGGGCCGTCGTTGACCAGCTCGACGTCCATCATTGAACCAAATTCACCGGTGCTGACGTTGCTTATACTCTCTCTAGCCTTTGCAACAAAGTGTTCGTAAAGGCTCATCGCCTCACTGCCCGGTGCAGCAGCAATAAAAGACGGACGCCGCCCGCCACGCGTGTCGCCGTAAAGCGTAAACTGTGATACCACCATCATATCTCCGCCCGAATCGAGAAGCGATAAATTCATCTTACCGTCCGCATCGTCAAAAATCCTCAGATTAACGATCTTATCGACTAAATAGTCGGCAGCCTGTTGGTCGTCGTCATGCGTCACACCGATAAGGACCAGCAAGCCGCGACCAATCTCACCGACTAGTCTATCGCCAACCGAGACCTTCGAATGCGAAACACGCTGAACGACGGCTCGCATCAGGCTGCGGCATCCTCGATATAGACCTTTTCCATCACGACTGGTTCGTTCGGCTTATCGTTTCCGTTTCGGCTCACCAATGCGATGGCGTCAACCACGTCTTGCCCCTCGATCAGCTTGCCGAATTTCGTATAGCTCGGCGGCAGCGGATAATCGATGTGCATTATGAAGAACTGCGAGCCATTGGTGTTTGGGCCCGAATTAGCCATCGCGACGGTGCCCTTGTCGTAAATACCGGCATACAGCGGAGAGCTGCGATCGATCTCATCGTCAAACTTGCCACCCCACGCCGATTCGCCGCCGTAACCTTCGCCAAGCGGATCGCCGCCCTGGATCATAAAATTAGGTATCACGCGGTGAAAAATAACGCCGTCGTAGTAATTCTTTCCGGCAAGAAGCCGGAAGTTCTCGGTCGTTTTAGGGGCATCGGCCTCTAAAAGCTCGAATTTGATCGTTCCCTTATTCGTTTCTAAAACTGCAATTCTGTTTGCCACTAATTATTCTCCTGATTCAAGATAAAACGTTCGATCGCCGCGGCCACGCCGCCTTCGTCATTACTTAAAGTTGTATAAAATTCTTCCCGTTCGAGCAAACTCGGATCGGCGTTTCCCATTACAACAGCCGTTCCGGCGTATTCGAGCATTTCGAGATCGTTAAAATTGTCGCCGATGGTCATCACATTCTCCGGCAATAAGTTGCTTAATTGGGCAAGTTCGGCCACGCCGTGTCCCTTCGAAGCGTCGGCCGGAAGAATGTCGATCAGCGTAAAATCGAGGTGTGGGTAAATAGTCGGCAGAATCGTTACTGTATTACCCAATTCGCGACCGAGCACCGATAACATCGCACTCATCGCGTCACAGCCGCCGGAAAAAGAGATGTGAACTATCTCGTGTTCGTAGAGAATATCTTCAAGTCTCTGAACATGTTCGACGCCGTCACGACCAATTTCAACCCCGTGAAGCGTCTCCGACCACCGGAGATATTTCTTAAGCGGAATATTATCAGCGGAAACACGATCGTATAGCAGTGTGCCGCGTCCTCTTGGGTCGGTACTCACCAAAGCGTCGCCGCCGTAATCCTTGCCGACACGGACGATCTCGAGGCTTGTTTCGGTCGAAAGCAGGGAACACGAAACCACTTCTTCCGAGTCCGAATACTTCAATAAAGCTCCGTTATGGGTGATCAGGGGTGCATTTAACGTCAGATCGAGCCCGACCGGTTGCGCGTCGCGAAAACGTCTGCCTGTGGCGATCGTGACCAAAACACCGCGTTCCTCAGCCGCGCGAATCGCCGCACGATTGACATCCGATATCTGCCCTCGCGAATCTAGGGTTGTGCCGTCAAGATCTAGGGCGAGTAGCTTTATCATTGAGACGTATTCGCCGCTTTAGAGCGCTCTTCCTGACGTTCCTTCTCCAGCCATTGTTGATATTTCGCTTTCCCTTTTTCAAAATCTGCTGCGGATGCATAAAACCAATGTGATCCATCATTTACATCAACATTCCTAACGTAAAACAGGAAGTTGCTCGGCGTAGGGTTAAGTGCTGCTTTGATCGAACTTTCCGATACAGAAGAGATTGGTCCCGGCGGTATGCCTGTCTTGATTCGGGTGTTGTAGGGCGAATCGACCTCAAGGTCGCTCTTGTTAATGGTACCCTCCCAGCGACCCATCATTTTGGCTATATATACGTTCGTTTGATCAATTCCGAGCGGGATGTTCCTAGCCAGTCGATTGTTGATGACACCAGCGACGGTCGGGCGTTCGGATTCAACCGCCGTCTCTGTTTCGATCATCGATGCGATCGTAACGATCTCGTGCGGTGTGCGGCCGAGCGACTGTGCCTGGGTGTTCCATTCGGGCTTCCAGAATTTGCGAAACTCGTCGACCATTCGTTTTATGACATCGGCCGGTTTGGATTCCCTTGGCAAATTGTACGTCGTTGGGTACATGTAGCCCTCGAGATTCTTGGCCGACGGCGAAATGTCGCGGATAAGCGACACATCGTCCATCATAGCGAATATTGCCTTGTCATCGACCGGCGGATCCTGAGGAAACTTGTCGGCAATGCGTTTTGCGATGTCGAATCGCGTAAAGCCCTCCGGAATTGTCAGCTTTATGGTCCGTTCCTCACCTTTTTCAAGGGTTTTAAGAACCTGAAGCGGCGAGATTGGCGAAGGGAACTGATACTCGCCGGCCTGGAGTTTGCTGCTGTCACCAAGAGTCCGCAAATAGACCATCGTCGCGGCATAGCTCGATATGATGCCCGCGTCGCTAAGTTGAGAAACGATCTCTTTTGGCGTCGAACCTTTTTCTATCTTGATGTACTCGGCGGCCTTCGTGTGCTCGTGGGCCGCATTTAGCTCGCGGAATAGCCAAAACGCGATCCCGCCGACCGACACAACGATGATCAAAAGTAAAACACTAATTGCGTAGACAATCTTCATCTTTTGTTCAAGAGTTTAGCAATGAGTAAAATCGTAAGCAAAATGAATGGCAGGCGAATATTTGCAGCTATCGAAAGTCCAGACGCGCCTCGAAGACAGGCTGTCGCGTTAGTTGAAAAATTACGTCGTGATTTCAGACGGTCGGCACATGCCGTCGACATTTGACTCAATCAGCTTTCGGGCCGATGAACGGCGAGGCCGAGTCTAATAAGTAGGCTATTGAGTCGCTAAATTCTTTTCGATCGCGGCTTTCACAGCGTCGCTTTCAGGCGCATCTTTCGAGCCAAACCGGGCAACGACCTTGCCGTTTCGATCGGTGAGGAACTTATTAAAATTCCAAGATATCTCGCCGCCGAAGCTTGGATTTGACTCTTTGTTCGTCAGGAAAGCGTAAAACGGATGCTGATCCTTGCCGGCAACCGATAGCTTGGCAAACATCGGGAACGTGACGCGATATTTAGTCGAACAAAATTCTTTGATCTCGGCTTCGGTACCCGGCTCCTGGCCCATAAAGTTATTCGCCGGAAAGCCGAGAATGACAAAACCCTGATCTCCGTATTTTTCGTACAATGCCTGCAAACCTTCGTATTGAGGCGTGTAACCGCATTTGCTGGCAACATTGACGATCATCACGACTTTGCCCTTATAGGTGTCGAGTTTGACGTCCTGACCGTCTATGTTTTTCATTGTGAATTCGTACATAGACTTTTCCTTTGTCGGTTCGGACGGCGACGGGTTCATTATAAAACCGTATTTGTAGGCCGCTCCGACAACAGCCGCAACGGCCAAGATCAAGATAATTCCGATTACTTTCAACATATTTTATTTCTCCAATTCCCTGGGCGAACGTGGCGGCTTTGGCAATTCAGCAGCGCCTTCGCCGGTTGCGGCGAGAATTTCCTTAAATGCACCGACTGCGCCGAGTGCGGCTGATGTTTCCATCGGCATAAATATAACTTTAGAATTCTGTGTTTTCGCCATGTCCCGCATCGAATCGACGTATCGGGTCGTCAGCAGATACTGTGCGGTCTTGCCGCGGTCACCGATCGCACCGGTGATCTGTGCTATTGCTGAGGCCTCGGCGGTCGCGTTAGTCAGGCGGGCTTGTGCTGCGCCTTCAGCATCGAGGATAGCGGATTGCTTGTTGCCCTCCGAACGCGTGATCGCAGCCTGCTTTTCGCCCTCGGCACGGGTTATCGCGGCCTGCTTGTCGCCCTCGGCGGTCAGGATCAATGCACGCCGGTTACGCTCGGCTGTCATCTGTTTTTCCATCGTGATGCGGACATCCTCGGGCGGTGTGATGTTCTTGATATCGACGCGGGTGACTTTAACGCCCCATTTGTCGGTTGCCTCGTCCAAGATCATTCTTAGTTCGTTGTTGATCTGGTCACGCGACGAGAGAGTGTGGTCGAGATCGAGTTTGCCGATAACCGATCGCATTCCGGTAAAGGTCAACTGCACGATCGAACCGACGAGATCGTTAACCTCATATGTTGCCTTGATCGGGTCGGTCACTTGCCAATAGACAACCGAATCAACGCCCATCATCACGTTATCGCGAGAGATAACCGACTGTGGCGGCAGATCGATAAACTGCTCGCGAAGATCGATAAAAGTCACGCCGGGTCGGGCGTTTGTCCAATATACCGCTCTCGGCGATTCAAAAAACGGGACGATAATATTCAGTCCGCTTGCCGCAAGCCGATGAAATCGTCCGAGCCGCTCGATCAACAAAACACTAGATTGCGGAACGATCTTGATCGTTTTCCATGCGACGGTCAAAAGCGCGATACCCAAAAAAATTAGAAAAATTGCCCCGACACCAAAAATTTCCATGATTGCCTCCGTATCTGTATTCACTGCAAATATATC
>DAIRVI010000033.1:0-1102 GCA_036802885.1 Pyrinomonadaceae bacterium | reverse complement strand
TATAATTCCGCCAAGCTATGACCGTTACTCTTGCTGATATCGAGGACGCCCGGCGTGTCCTAAAGGATGTGATCCTGACGACTCCGATTATTGCGGACGGCAGGCTGTCTCGCGTGGTCGGCGCTAAATCGCATCTTAAGGCCGAATCGCTGCAGATCGGCGGCTCGTTCAAGATACGCGGAGCCTTTAACAAGATCTCGCGCCTCACCGATGACGAGAAAAAACGAGGTGTGATCGCTGCCTCGGCCGGAAACCACGCTCAAGGCGTCGCCTTAGCCGCCAAGCTCAATGATACAAAGGCGACGATCGTCGTCCCGGAATTTGCACCGCTCACAAAGATAATGGCCACCAAAAGCTTTGGCGGCGAGGTCGTGCTCTACGGTGCTACATTTGACGAGGCGATCGCACACTCCCGCAAGCTGCAGGAGCAGCACGGCTACACATACGTACACGCATTTGACGACGAACTGGTGATCGCCGGGCAGGGAACTATCGGCCTCGAAATTGCCGAGACTCTGCCGGATGTTTCGACCGTCGTCGTGCCTATCGGCGGCGGCGGATTAATTTCCGGCATTGCAACCGCTATCAAGTCGTTAAAGCCGAAAAGCCGCATCATCGGCGTTCAGGCCGAGAACGCAGCTTGGGTCAATCCGTCGCTAAAAGCCGGGCACGCTGTCAAGGTCGAGATCGGCCAGACGATCGCGGACGGTATAGCGGTCAAAACGCCGGGTGAGGTGACCTTCCCGATCATTCAACAACTTGTCGATGAGGTGGTCGAGGTCAGCGAAGAGGAGATCGCACGGGCGATATACTTCTGCGTCCAGAATAACCGGCTTGTTGTCGAAGGCGCGGGAGCGGCCGGACTCGCCGCTCTGCTTGCCAAAAAGATCGACGTCTCGCCGGACGACACAGTCTGCGCGGTGCTCTGCGGCGGGAATATCGACGCCAATCTCCTCGCCCGCGTCCTCGAACAGGTGCTTGTTCGACAGGGCCGTTACATAATGCTCAAAATGCTCGTACCCGACCGCCCCGGAATGCTCGCGGGAGCGCTCTCAGCGGTTGCCGAAGCGGGTGCCAACGTTATTGAGGTCTTTCACCGCCG
>DAIRVI010000032.1:0-26438 GCA_036802885.1 Pyrinomonadaceae bacterium | reverse complement strand
CGCCGATGTCTGAGCGACGGCTACGAGCTTGGATACAACGACGCCCTTTACAACCAGCGCGGATCCGATCCGTATCAAGACAATCGTAATGTTGATCTGGTCAGCCTTTTGATCGGCAGTGTGTTTCAAAATACGATCGGAGGCTGAACGATCAACAGTAAGCAGAAAAGGCTCCGGTTCGCCGGGGCCTTTCTTTTAATATTCCGCTTTCCATTTACTTTCACTTTAGACTTACTCGTCCTTGAGCAATCGCCTGATCTCGTCCCGCATCTCGGGCGTGTCCTCGTGCCCGTGAACCGCGGCCGCGTGCTGTGCGGCGACGGGCAGGACCTCGTCTTCCGTGCCTGAGATCTTCAGAGTACAATTACTTTCGCTTGGAAATTCGCTGCAGTCAATATACTTTCGCCCGGTTGGGGCCGTTGATGTTGCTGACATAAACTCGTCCTCCTTTTTTGGATAACAAAAATTATATCACCGCGTTTTAGCTCACGTCCTAGTTTCTTTTGCCAAGTGCGTAAAGTTTAAGGAGCGTTCAGCTCAAATGGCAAATTTTCTCTAAGTGAGTGAAATATAGTAACCTCAGATTTATGTCAAAACGAGTATTGATAACCGGCGGTGGCGGATTTATCGCGCACCATCTCATTGCCCATCTGTTGGCGCACACAGATTGGGAAATAGTGTCTCTCGACCGGCTTGATTTTTCGGGCAATCTTAACCGTCTCGCCCAGATTCTTGAGGATGTTGATCCAAAGGTAAAAAAGCGGGTTTCGATCGTCTTTCATGATCTTAAGGCCGAGATCAGCCCGCTCACTTGCGATCTGATAGGACGTGTAGATCAAATTTACCATCTGGCGGCGGGCAGCCATGTTGACCGGTCGATCACATATCCGATCGAATTCGTGCTCGATAATGTGCTCGGGACGGCCAATATTTTGGAATACGCCAGGACGCTCGATAATCTCGAACTGTTTATAAATTTCAGCACGGACGAGGTTTTCGGGCCGGCACCTCCCGGCGTGTTTTACCGTGAGCGCGACCGGTATAATTCGTCGAACCCGTATAGTGCAACAAAGGCGGGTGCAGAGGAGCTCTGCGTCGCATGGCAGAATACCTACAAAATGCCAATCTATATCACGCATACAATGAACGTTTTTGGTGAGCGCCAGCATCCGGAAAAATATATCCCGATGTGTATCAAGCGTGTTCGTGACGGCGAAAAGATCAGTATTCACGCTGACAGCTCGAGGACAATTCCCGGCAGCCGTCATTATATTCACGCCAAAGACGTCGCCGAAGGGCTGCTATTTGTTGCAAATCTAAAGGACTTTAAACTGCCGGACGATTTTGGCGGAGCCCATTGCCCAAAGTTTAATCTGGTCGGAAAGGAAGAGGTCAACAATCTCGAGGTTGCCCAGATAATTGCCGACGCTCAGGGAAAGCCATTGAATTATGAACTCGTGGATTTTCACTCAGCCCGGCCGGGTCATGATCTGCGATATGCCCTCTCCGGCGATTACCTTCGTGAGTTAGGCTGGGAGCCGCAGGTTTCGCTGCGTGAGCGGTTGGAGCAAGTGGTCCAATGGTCATTGGAAAACAAAATGTGGCTGTGTGATTAAGGCTTTGATGTCGTCCAGTCAAAGACCGGGCGGACGATGCCGGGGATCTCACCGGCTTGGTCACCTCTTGCAGAATCGCCGTCAAGACTGTCAAACACGTTAAAAGTAACGGCGTCGCGCTCGAAAAAATGCTGTTCGTCGGGATTGTATGTTGTAAGAGCCGCACCGGCATAGATCGGGCCCTCAGCAAAGAAATTGCCCGGTATCCGAATCGCAGACGTGTAAATACCCGCGGGTCGCTCACGTGTCCGCCATCCACTGTTCCAATCGTGAGAGACAAAAATACAGGTTCCGCGTCCATTAAAAAACTGCATACTCGGGACCAAAACCTTGCCGCCTGTCAAAACCTCGTAGGTCATCTCGACGACAACCGGTGTTCTGATATCGATCATTGACCCCGTGGTTCCAGTTTCGTCGCAGACTCTTAGGCTAAGGAGCCTGGCGATCTCATTGCCCGGCGGATCTTCGTCATCACCCCATCGTTTCTCCGCCACTACTTTTAATTGGGAATGCAGGTATTCGCCGATGATCTGCTTCGCGTCGCCGTCACGCTCGATAATGCCGTTCCTGAGCCAGACCACGCGCGAGCAGAGCCGTGTTATCGCCTGCATATCATGCGAAACAAATAGAACGGTGCGGCCCGACTCGCCTATATCGCGCATCTTTTTCAAGCATTTGCGTTGAAATCCGACGTCCCCGACTGCCAGCACTTCGTCAACGATCAAGATCTCAGGTTGAAGATGCGCGGCGACCGAAAATGCAAGACGCATGTACATACCGCTCGAATAGTGCTTTACCGGGGTATCGAGGAACCTCTCGATCTCCGAAAATGCCACGATCTCGTCAAACTTTCTATCGATCTCGAACCGCCGCATTCCGAGTATCGCCCCGTTCAAATATATATTCTCGCGTCCCGACAGTTCATCGTGAAATCCGGTGCCGATTTCCAGAAGACTACCGACCCGTCCACGAATAGTCGCCGAGCCGCCTGTCGGTTTCGTGATCCGCGATAGTATCTTAAGCAACGTCGATTTGCCTGCGCCGTTATCTCCAATAATGCCGAGAGATTCTCCCTCGGAAATTTCGAAGTTTATGTCCTTGAGCGCCCAGAGTTCGTTCGTCTTAGAAGATCGTCCTCGGCGCTCGATAAATCGGGTGACCCAATCGCGCAGTGAGGTTGCCATGGCGTCGCCAATGAAATAATGCTTGGATAGATTTTTTACTTCGATCGTTGTCATCACGATTAGATCATATCCGCGAAATCATCCTCCATCTGCCGGAATACGAAAAGTGCACCGGCCAGGATCACTAGCATTGAAATGCAGGAAATGCCGATCGCCGGCCAATCGAAAGGTGTGCCGAAAAGAGACGCGCGAAATCCCTCGATCACCCCGGTCAGCGGATTAATGGCGAACAGCAGACGCCATTTTTCAGGTAATAGCGTGCTCGGATAAAAGACAGGCGATGCAAGCATCCAGACCTGCAGAAAGAACGGCAAAGTGAATTTTACATCGCGAAAGCGTATCGTCACGGCCGAGAACAAAATGCCGAATGCCGCCGTTTGAATAAACGCCATAACGATAAAAAGCGGTGTAAGGACGAGACGCCACGAAACCGCGGTACCGAAATAAACCATTAATGCAGCCAGGATCAAAAGGCTGAACAACAGATCGAAAAAACACGCGAGGGTCGATGAAAGCGGTACGATCAAACGCGGAAAATAGACCTTTGTGACGAGGTTCGCGTTACTGACAAAGCTGTTGTTGGTCATTGTGATCGCTGTGTAAACAAACAGCCAAATGACGATACCGCTGAGCACGAACTGTGAATACGGTATCGGCGTTGTGTCAAATCGGGCAAAGTTGCTGAATATCGCCGTGAGAATCAGCGTCGACACGATGGGCTGTAGAAACACCCACAACACCCCCACCGTCGTTTGTTTATAGCGCACCTTGATGTCGCGCCACGTTAGAAAATAAAGCAACTCGCGAGCCTGCCAGAACTCCTTTAGATCGAGGTTGAGACGGGACCGTCCCGGCCGGATGTATCTAACCGTACGGTCTCTTTCAGTTTCCGCGTGTAGTGAAGTCATCTATTTCTTATAAGCCGGCATTTGTCGAAAGAACCGCTAGATCGGACCGGACCATCTCTACGACCAAATCACCCAGCGATCTTTCAACCGTCCAGCCGAGCTTGTCCGTGGCCTTGGTGGAATCGCCGACCAGACGATCGACTTCAGCGGGCCGATAAAAGCTCTCGTCCTCGACAACATAATCACGATAATCAAGCCCAATCTCATTAAACGCCAATTCACAGAATTCTCGCACCGAGTGGGATTGGCCCGTGGCGATAACAAAATCATCAGGCTCAGGCTGCTGCAGAATGAGATACATCGCCCGCACATAATCCGCCGCATGTCCCCAATCCCTCCGTGCATCGAGGTTCCCAAGGCGGAGTTCATTCGACAAGCCGAGCTTAATGCGCGCAGCCCCGACCGAGATCTTTCGTGAAACAAATTCATACCCGCGTCGCGGGCTTTCGTGGTTAAAAAGAATTCCGGTCGCACAGAACATCCCATAAGCCTCACGGTAATTTCGCGTCAGATCAAAACCAGCCGCCTTACTAATGCCGTAAGGCGACCGGGGGTGAAACCTCGTCATTTCCGTCTGTGGGGTTTCCTCGGCCTTACCAAACATCTCGCTTGTACCGGCAAAGTAAAAGCGGCACATCGGACGCAACTCGCGCAGGGCGTCCAGCACATAGTGAGTGCCGTTTATATTAATGTTCATCGTGGAAAAGCCGTCCGAAAAGCTTTCGGAAACAAAACTCTGCGCCGCCAAATGATAGCACTCGTCGAATTCGATCCGGCTGATTATGTTAAAAATACTCGCATAGCTCTCAATACTGGCGGGATGCAGCACAATCTTATTCAACAGATGTACGATCCGAGCAAGCCTCGCTTCGGGGTCTTCAATCGCCACGCGCCGGACAATTCCGTGAACCTCGTAACCTTTTTCAAGTAACAGCTCTGCGAGGTAGCTTCCGTCTTGTCCCGAGATTCCTGTTATTAGGGCTCGTTTATTCATGCGGTCTTTTAATGTGTAGGGCAACACGCTCCGGTGTAAATTCTATCCGCTGTAGCGTCCGCTATCAATATAGAGAACAACTCTATGGTTCTTAAAAGGTTAATGGACTCAATGGCGAATATGTCAGACGTTCTGTAAAATCCACTTGGTTGCCGGTTTGCCGTTATATCTGTGTAGATCAGAACCGACCACGAACAGTCGCCAGAGAAATTGAGAGCGAATTATGTTTTCTGTTCTAAAACGGAAGATCAAACAAGCCCTGTTACCCACGCAGAAGCTTTTTGCAAAACGTCTGTTCGTCGGCTCGGTAAGAAGCGTTGTACGAACGGCCGCCTATGGTTACCGTCTTGCGGAAAGCCTACGCGAACGGGCGATCGAGCAGGGACTCGACTGGCATAGGGCTTGGGATCTAAAAGCAAAGCCATCGCCGAGTTCGGTGCCGCCTTTCGGCGTGCATGATTTATTTTTGCTGAAGGACTTGCTAGATAATGGCAGCGGCGGAACGCCTTCGGAGAACCTGGAAATAAGGACGTCGATAGTCATTCCGGCTTTCAACAATGCTGAGTTTACTTTCCAGTGCCTGCGATCACTTCTGCGAGAAGTGGACTTTCGGACAACCGAGGTAATTATCGTCAACGACGCCTCCACCGATGAGACGGACGAGTTGCTCTCCGTCCTCGGGAATTATTTTCGCGTTGTTAACAATGAAGAGAACAGGGGTTTTGGGGAAACCTGTAATAGAGGAGCGGCCGTCGCAAGAGGACGTTATCTCGTATTCCTTAACAATGATACGTGCGTGCTTCCTGGCTGGCTGGACGAACTGGAAAAGACTATCGAGGACAATGCTCAGATCGGGGCGGTCGGTTCGATGTTTCTATACCCTGATGGACGCGTGCAAGAGGCGGGAGCAATCGTATGGCGCTCGGGCGAGGCGTTTCATTATGGCTGGGGCAAGTCGCCGGATGACCATAGGCTGAATTTCGCGCGGGAGGTTGACTATTGCTCGGCTGCATCCCTGCTTATTCGTAAAGAGTTATTCGATCAAATCGGCGGCTACGACGCCCGTTATTTCCCCGCATATTATGAGGACGCGGACCTTTGTATGGGCGTTCGCGCGTTGGGGTACAAGGTTGTCTACCAACCGGCCTCCAGACTATTTCATTACGAGGGAGTAACGGCCGGAACCGACGTACGCTCCGGCCTCAAGCAAAGCCAAGTCACTAACCATGCCAAATTTCAAGAGAAGTGGCGTAGCGTTCTGGATACAGATCATATGGCTGACAACCCTGTCAACGCCGAGAAGGCGGCTGACAGGCGGCAAATTTCGTTATTAATCATTGACGACCGTGTCCCGACGCCGGACCGTGATGCCGGTAGCGCACGGATGGCGTTGATTCTCAAATCACTGGCTAAAACATACCGTCCCGTTTTCGTTTCGCTTAGTAAAGGGAATTGGCTGGAATATGAGAGAGAATTGTGGAAGATCGGCGTTGAAACTACGACCGGCACCGAATACCTTCGATTTCTACAGAAAAGAGACTTCGCCGTCGCGATTGTGAGCCGACCGGATGTGGCGGAGGCCGTTATTCCATTACTACTCCGCCGTTATCCTCGAATGAAGATAATTTTTGACCAGGTTGACGCTCACTTTATCCGCCTTCAACGCGAGCATTTATTGACAAACGATGAGCACTTGGCGAAGGAGGCCAAGCGATATAAACGCATTGAAACACGCTTGGCACGTCTGGCTGACCGTGTATGGTGCGCCTCGGCCGATGATCAGAGCATTATGAGCGAGCTTGTTCCTGAAACGCCGTCGATTGTTATCCCGACGATCCATCCTGTTCGCCACCATGACATGCCGTTTGACGAACGTGAAGGTTTGTTATTTCTGGGCAATATGCACCACAGACCGAATTTCGACTCGGTCAAATTTCTCGCCGAGGAGATTATGCCGTTGGTATGGCTGACAATGCCGGATGTCAAGCTGAATATCGTCGGTAGCGGTATGACGCAGGATATTGAGGCTTTTTCGTCCGGGAATATTCGTGTCTTAGGTTACGTCCCGGATATAGAGCCTTTGTTCAAAGGTTGCCGGCTGATGGTTGCACCTCTTCGTTTCGGCGCCGGCATCAATGGCAAGGTTGGTGAGTCTCTGGCAAACGGTCTGCCCGTAGTCACCACGTCCTTGGGAGCGAAAAATTTCGGAATTCGCCATGAGGAGGAAGCAATGATCGCCGACACGCCGCACGATCTGGCTGAGGCGATCGTCCGCCTCTACCGTGATCGGGAACTGTGGCAACACCTTGCGGACAATGGACAACGGCTTATCGAGGCGAAATTCGCGCCGCACGCAATTGAGGAAATTATCAATGGGTCGATCAGCGATCTGGTTGCAGCATCGAATCGTTAATCCTAGTTTCGGACTAAGTTCGATTTATCTTATGAGCGCGACTACGCCATTTCCTTGAATCGCTCGCCCGCCTTTTGTTTGTTCTTTTCGTACCTGGCCCTCTTTAAACTCGCAGGCAGCAGACAATGCCCTAATACCTTTATCGGCTTGCCAATGTCAGGCGCCTTAATCCAGTTTCGAACCATCAGAGAAATTGCTTTGGAGCTATTTCCTTTGCGTGCGAAGAGAAGGGCGTATTCCAAACTTGTTCTCGACAGAACGTTCTCTAAATAGCGGTCAGACAACCCTAAACGGCTTGCGACGCGACGATGTGCCGCCAGACATTCCTCCAACATCCATTCCGAATCGCGGCTTGCATTAGTTCCGTGCATTCTGGCCGACGAGAGTGTGCGCGGATCGAACGCAAACTTGCCCTCATAGCTTAAATAAAGGTACATCTCGAAGTCCTCAAGCCGCGATGCCTCGTTCCAGTTGAATTTTTCAAGAATGGAACGTCGATGACAAACCGTTGAGCTTATAGGTGCAACAGCACGGTCAAGAAGAGGTCTTGCGTTGTCATCGATATAAGTTTGCCAGTCTGCCGAACTTTCAAATATGCGGCCATCGGCGTCGATCACATATGCATTGCCGTGCGCAAGAACAGCGTCAGGCCGGGATTCGAGAAGTTCGACTCGGGCAGCCAAAAACTCAGGCAGCCACAGATCGTCGGATCCAAGGTAAGCGAAATAATCACCGCTCGTTTTTGCAAAAGCTTCGTTGAGGGTAGCTGAAAGTCCTTTGTTCGGCCTTGAGATAAGCTCGCAGGGGAAGGGGCAGTCTTTTAACGCATTTTCGATGACCTTCTGAGAATCATCGTCCGAACCATCATCGATTACTAATAATTCATCAGGAAATTGTTTTTGCCCGAAGATCGACCTCAACGTTTGCCCGACGAACGCCGCATGATTATGACAGGGCACAAAGGCGGAAACGCGTCGGGCTTTTGTTTCGACCAACGGTTCGCTAATCGTCGTCATCAAGGGCGCCGCATCGTTAACCAAAGGCCGAACGGACCATTGCTGCTTAGAAGCTAGAGAGTCTTCTATAAGTTTGCTTACCCACTCGGCGCGGGCGTCCCAGGTCCCATCTTTTACCGCAACTTGGCGTAAGCGAGCCTTTTCGGGATCGGTTACGCTGAGAGCGTCTTCCACGAGGCGGATAAATTCATCGCGGCTATGGGCGATGCGAAGAACGTCACCCATCGATTCATATTCCGGCAGCGGAGAGATCACAACCGGTTTGCCGGTGGCCAGATATTCCCTCACCTTTATGGCCGAGCCGTAACTTGTAAAAGCATGTTCCGTTTCCCACGGCAGCACGCAAACATCAAAACCGGCGGCATAACGCGGTAGGTCATCGTACGGCACAGGCGGAAAGAAATGAATATTTGGCAACTCCGCAAGATCGGTGCCGCGTGCGAGGTTTCCTATAAATATCCAGTTCCATTCCGGCCGCTCAACCGATGCACGCTTTATTAACTCGCAATCCATTAGCCACGGCTCGATCGCCCCGAAATAGCCGAGGCGTGGCCGCGGTATGTCCGTAATCTCGTCCGCGGGAGTGAGATCCGTGACTCGCGACCAGTGTTCGAAATCGACGGCCTGTTCGAGGAAATACGATTTTTCGAGGCCAGTCGTGGCCTCGGCAAATAGTTTGCGGCCCGAGTAGAGCACTATATCGGCGTGTTTGATGGCGAATTCGTGAAGGTGGCGGATCGTTTCAGGATTAATCGTGTGGTCTTCGGAGTTTGCGTCGTATTTGTCAGAAACTTGGTAGATAACCAGCGATTCATTCATCTTGCCTATGAGCTGCGCAGCCGTCGGGATCGCGATCCAGAGGATCGGGGCGGTCATTCCCTTCCTTTTCGCGAGCCGACCGATCTGCGTTATAAGGAGCTTTTGATTGATCTTTCGCGCGACAGCATTTCCGTAAAATGGAACCGTCGCGGGCGAAACAACGGCGATACCCTCATCAGTGATACCGGTGTGTTTTGCGTAACTTTTTAGCTTGCGGCCTATCTTGTGTAGCAGGTCTTTGCTCGTGATCGGCGGCAGACCCATCGATATCGAATTGACAAAGATCACTTTGTTGTCAGCACGCGCAAATCGGCGCATCAGGTGATTTTTTGAATGCGGGTGGTGATACCACCAGTCTTCACCGCCAAAGCAGATAATTGACTTATTTTTAAACATCGCTACCCAGAGGTTCCCCTACTATAACCTTTAGATACCTCGCCAAATTACTTTCGGCTTCCTGTTGAAACCGAACAGTCCAAATTTGTGCATCCGCCGGGTGCTCACCCTCAAGAACGGCGCGGATCAGTCCTGTAAGACCCCCGATATCACCGAACTCATACAGGAACATGCCCCTTGTCTCGCCGACATTGGTCGCTACGACAGGAATGCCGCACGCCATGGCCTCGATGCGCGAGAGCCCAAAGCTCTCGTGCGCAAATCCGCGAACGAAAAGATCACTTTGGCGGTAGATAGCACCGATCACTGTGTTTGGAACTTCAAACACGACATTGATCCAATCCCGTCCATTCAAAACCTCGGCTTTAAAGCGTTCATCGACAATGCCCGCTCCCGCTGCAATTAGCAACCCAATATCTTCGCCGGTTTCTTGCCTCAGCGCCTTGACGGCTTCTGCCACGTGCAAAAATCCATAGGACGGGATAAAGAATCCGACCGTCAGAACGCGTTTTTTATGAGAGCGGAATTCGGAAATAGAACCGGCACACCGAGCAGGCAAGTCACTTTTATCCCAATTCTCGGGTAGAGGCAGAAACAAGGGAATCGCATGGATTGGCCCCTCAAAACTGGTCGTGTCGCATATCCAGCTTTCGAGGTCCTTGTTGTAAATGATAAATTCATCGACATCTCGGGCGGCAAGCCGAAACAGCAAACGTTCGAATCGGGAGAAAGACCGGTAACGCTCGGGCAAGGAACCGTCATGAAGAACTTTGATCCAGCGAAATCGCAAAACGAACTTCGCCGCGAGCCACAGCGAAAGTGCGATCACGTTTGGGTACTCGAGGTGGAAATGCGTCGAATCGGTGATGCGGGAGCGAAACCCGTTGGCCAATAAAGCCCAAATATGCCCAAGGCGACGATGGTTCACAAATACGGGATTTTCGCGGTCCTGAAATACTTCTTTACCCGTGTAGGTCCAGACCTTTACGCCCCGCTCGATCGCATGCGAGCTAATCGCACTCATAAAAACTGCAACGCCACCGTATGGGGGCGGTAACGGGCCGAATAAAATAGATCTATGCGCGGTCATAATGTAAGCACCGGACGCCCGATTACCCTCAAAACCGCTAAGCTGACTCCTTTCACTAAGTACATTTGTTATCAGAAAGCGCTATTTCGGATCGATCCAGTGCTCATACCATAAGCTAAGATTGAGCAAAGCCCAAAGTTGAAAGCTCCAGTCATGTTTTCCGATACGATGCTCCGTGAGCATACGCTCAACAAAATCGCGACTAAAATAATCTCGTTTCCAAATTGATGAATTTAGGAAATCCTCGCTGTGCAATTTACCCAGATCGGTGCGAAACCATTCCCGAATTGGCGCGCCGAACCCCCGCTTTTTGGAGTAAAGCAGGTCGCGGGGCAAGATCGATTCAAGTGCCCGTTTCAGGATATGCTTACCAGTTTTGCCTTTTACTTTTAGGCCACTCGGCAAACTCATCGCATACTCGACCAAATGATGATCGAGAAATGGTACGCGGGCCTCGACCGATGTCGCCATAGTTATCTTATCAACTCGCATTAGCAGCAATTCTGGCAACCTCAGCTTTAATTCGAGATAGGTCATCCGCGCAAGGTAATCGGACGCGGGACGTTCACGGGCAATATGGTCGAGGTACTGCTCTACCTTCGATAGAGACAAATACCCGTTCGTCTGTGCCCGCATTCTCGCCGAAAAAACCCTCGGCTTCATAAACTCGTCGTAAACGACCGCGCCGCCCCAGAACATAGGTTCGCCGGTTTCGAGACGGCGTGCCAATTCAATAACGGCTTGCCATTTTCCCTCTGCTTCGAGGATTTTCTGCACCAAACGGCTTCCTGCCTTTCGCATAAATGCCGGAGCCCTTGCGGCATATTGCCAAAAATTCTCATACAGGTGCAAGTTACGGGCATAGAACTCGTAACCGCTGAAGATCTCGTCGGCTCCTTCACCTACCTGAACGACGGTCGTGCCTGAATCGTGGGCGAGCTTTGAGACATAATACAGCGGCACGCAAACAGGATCGGCGATGGGTTCGTCCTGATGAAATACAAGCTCGGGGAGGAAATCGTTGAATTCCTGATCGCCAATGATCACCTCGTGGTGGTTTGTTTTGTAAATTCCCGCAATGCGGCTTGCCGATTCGAGTTCGTTGAGGTATTCGTGGTCGCGAAATCCGACCGTGAACGTATCGACAGGGCGATCCATCAATTCCGACATCAATGCGACATTAGCGCTCGAATCAACGCCGCCCGACAGAAAAACGCCAAATGGCACGTCCGACATCATCCGTTTTTTTATCGATGAGCGCAGCAAGCGCAGGATCTCGGCCTGATGCTCGGCCTCGGTGCGGACCAGTATGTCCTTTGGCGGCAGCGCGTCCCAATATTGATCGATCCTGACATCGCCATTTCGATTTATGATAAGACGGTGGCCAGCCGGAAGTTTTTGAACATCTTTGAATAGCGTTTGTGGTGCCGGAGTTGTAATAAAGGTCAGATAATCGGTCAAAGCGGTCTCATCGACATCCCGCACGACCTCAGGATGGGCAAGTATTGCCTTGATCTCGGATGCAAAAATGATCCTTCCGTCCTTAATTAAATAATATAGCGGTTTTACGCCCAGCCTGTCACGATAGAGAGACAGCTCTTCTTTTTGCTCGTCCCACAACGCGATTCCAAAGTCGCCTTCTATCTCGTTTACAAAACCGACGCCGCGTTCCTCGTAAAGATGAATGATCGTCTCTGAATCGGTTTTTGACGCATAAACGTGGCCGCGTTGTTCGAGATCGGGCCGCAAATCAAGGTGATTGTATATCTCACCGTTGAAAACGAGCCAAATATTACGCTCGTCACAGCCGCGCATTGGCTGGTGGCCGGCGGCCGAAAGATCGATGATCGACAGCCTTCGGAAACCAAATCCACCTCTCCTGTTGTCGAAAATATGCGCGCCCGTGTCGTCCGGCCCGCGATGCGCCATCGTATCTCGCATCGTTTCGACGAGCGGCAGCTCAATGCGGCCTTCGCTGGCTCCATATTCCCAAATCCCCACAATGCCGCACATACTAGTTACTGATATTGTCGGTTACGCGGGTTATCAATTCCAAGCTCGATGAGTCATGCTCAGGAGCTCTGGACGGAACAATAATAAAACGCCCGGTTAAGGGAACCGATGAAGTTAGAGCCCATTGCAGGATCAGGCAATCTTCACGATCGCCGTAATTACGAGAAACAAATGCCGGAATAGTCGTCGGAATCGCATCAATTCCGTTCGCACGGATATACAAGCCACAGCCGTTTTTGTCGCCGATCCTCACGGTTGCCGGGTCGACCCCAACGACCGCTTGGCCTGGTGAAATGTGAAAAAAGAAACATATTTCATGTGCCCCTTCGCCAGCGATTTCGTCTTCGATGATCCAGTATTTATCAATCTTATTGAATTCGATAGTGCGGCGGTGCGTAACAGGATCGGGCATTCGACGATATCCATAATGCTCGGCCGAAACGCGGTCGCTTTCCGCTAAGTTATGCCATTCGGTTACCGTTGGTCGAGCCTCGTTCCCTAACACAAAAGGAGAGTCGGAAATAGTCAAATTTTGCTCCTCACCGTCAACCATTACGGTCGAATGATAGGCCGTCGAACGAAATTGATGTCGGGCCTCTCGATCCAGATTGTAAACATAACTGCCGGGATCAATGATAAACGGCCGGCCGAATGCCGATATCTCTATGCTCAGCGCGTCGTTGTGGCCATGCGATCCGCGGCCGTTCACACCGCAATCGTTGGCGTTAAAGTGTAAATAGAGGTCGCCGTCACGCATGACATAGGCCCCCGCATCTGGAAACGCGATTGACGGCATAATTTCCTCGTTAACCATCTCTCGCAGATTTGATACTCCCACGTCACCAAAGAGCCAAAAGACCTCCGACAAGATGTCCTTGGTTTTTAGTTCTTCGTCGTTCAAGAAGATCGCACCAGCCGATAATAGATAAACGGCATCGTCCGCGTCACGTTTGACGATCGGAATGATTTGAGAACCGTCGGCGTCGCCTATGAGCGGAATGCGATTATCAGGCCGAATTATCCGTCGGATATACTGAAGCATCCGGCGAAGATCTTCTAAGTTTATTCTTTCAATAGCAATCCCCGATCTTTCAGCGAGAATAAACGAGTAAAGAAATAACTCCGAAACAAATTTGTGATAACCGGTCGAGGCTTCGAAATCAGCTCCGTCCGGTAGTATCTGCTTATCCATCTCGCGAAGCATTTCGCTGAGGCCAAATTCCCGCCATTTCATGGAATGTTCCAATTCGGGCAACAGCGTGCCGATCCAGAACAAGCCAACGACATTCGAGAGATAATGGTTGCTTGTCGCGAGATGTGAAAATTCGTTATTGCTCAGAATAAATCGACCGTGCTGGTCAAAAAGTCGAAGCATTTGCATCAACCTGTCTGCGGTGCAAGCCCTTGACTGTCGAAAAATGTCGAACGCGGCGAGCAGGTTGATCCCCCGAAGAGCAACTTCCATCGTGCAATTCCAATTGGCTCCCCGGCCGTATGGATTTTGCCGCATCCAGCTTTCGACGTGTGAGAAGAAGGTGTCGGCGTAAACTTCATCATTTGTTACGGCAAACGCGCGTGCTAGCGTGATTGCGTGGCCAAAACGATTCAGCTCCCACAAAACGCGGATATCAGAGCCGTCATCTTGATAGACAACAAAATCGGCGTGATATTCAGTGCCCCAGTCCTTATCACCGAGCGGATCACAGCGCCAGTAATTGTCCTTCACGAACTTCAGAGGACCAAATCCGGCTAACTCCCAAGATGAGTCAACGGTGATCCGCTTTGCCCGGGATATCAGGTCGTCAACCTCTTCCACCGGAACCGAGGCTCGGGTCCAAATGTCACCCGGCCAAAAAGCGGGCTCGGACCGCGTTCGAAAATAGGAGAGCAATTCCGCCGGCGTCTTGTCTGCAAAGTGCGTCGCAAGCCGTGCCGGCATTCTCCCGGTCGTATCGACCTCACGTCTCTCGATCCGCCGATTGTTTGCTCGCATACCGCGCAACAATGCCTCTCGGAGAATAGTGAAGATCGAAACGTCACCGCGGACAATAGTCTCTAGCTTGCTAAAAGAACCCATTCGATTAAAGGGCTAAAATCCGTCATTTTAGAGGTTGACACCCTGAAGCCCACCAGCGATTTGCGAAAATACTGCTCAAAGCGTACTTGATCGGCCCACTGCTTTTCTTGACCTGTATTCACCGTCATTGCGGCGGCTGTCTCCTTATGTAAGACGGTCAAGAGCTCCTGCCTGAACTTGATTTTAGCGACTGCCGTTCACCAAAGCGCGATAAACTTTCATGTAATCCTGAACAACGCGCTCGGCGCTGAATTCCTGAGTGAGGTGGCGGTTGTTTTCTGCCATCTCCTGCCGAAGTTCTTTGTCGTCCAGCAACCGAACGATCCTTGCGGCGAGGCCCTCAGGATCTTGAGGCTCAACCCAAAGACAGTTAGCCGGTTCGGTCAAATAGTCGGCTGCCGCACGAATATGGGTCGTAATTATCGGCAGCCCAGCCGCTAATGACTTAAGCAAAACGACCGGAAGTCCTTCGTCGTGATATGTCGGAAAAACGAATATGTCGCTGTTTGCATGAAAGTCAGATGCCTCCGCCTCAGGGATATATCCCGTAAAGCGTATATGTTTGTCGAGTTCTAGATCAACTACGAGTTTTTCGGCTTCCGCTCGGGTTGGGCCATCGCCCAGGCAAAACAGTACGAACTCGCGGCCCTCATTTTTTAACACCCGACAGGCAGCTATTACGTCCATCAAACCCTTCGAACGCAAAAAGCGCGAGCTGAATAATAGAATTGGCAGCTCTTCGGCAACGTCGTGTCGTTCGTGAAATGTGGAGTCGTGGTGAAATCTGTCCGATTCGAAGACATTCGTTACGTCGAACAGTTTTTCAGATGGGCAGCCGGATTCGACAAAATTCCTCCACTCCTCCATTGATAAAACGCCAATGCCGTCGGCTAGTGAGAATATTTGTCGCTGCAGAAGCCTCCAAAATTTACTCTTGGTTTTCAGAAAAGTCGCCATCGAGCCGTGCATTTTCAAAAACACGGGAACTTTGCATGAACGCAAAAAAATAAGAGTGGCGAGATCGCGTAGCGTAGACTTTTCGTCAAACGAAGTGTTGAGGTGAACTACATCATATGTGCCGTTACGAGCGCGTTGCCGCAGCGCGAGAGCTGCAAATAGTACTCGGACAATTCTCTGGATCGGTGTGACCGGAGCCAAACCGTCGCCATAGACGTAGACTACCTCATCAACCTCAACGCCGGCCGCGCGGAGCGCCTTGACAAACGGCGGCTCGCAAAAAATGGGGCCGCCCAGCGAATCTTTCGATGGCATTCCAACCAAAACCCGCATAGTTGAGGACCTACAATCAATTATTGACGATTCCGGACCTAGAGAGTTTGGGTTCCGCAAGCGGCTTACTAATCTCGTTTATCACCGCAAAACTCATCCCCATCAATAGGTAAAAGATCATCACGACTTCCGAATCACCCCAATTATAATGGACCAATCCGCTCGCGAGAAATCCGATCGTGCCGCCAAACGTACCGAGCAGGACGCCTCGTTCGAACCACTCCATTTCACCTCGACGGAAGCCGCGCCATAACATTCTCAGGTAGAGGGACATCCAAATGATCCATGCGATAAACGCAGGCAGTCCACGTTCGAGAGCCAGTTGCAGGGGTGTCGAGTGCATGTGGCCAATGGGCAGGCGTCCGTCATCGAAAAGATGCCATTCCTTCCAGTGCGACTTGATCGAGTCCATTCCGATGCCAACCGCCAGATGCCGTGGATCGGACGTGAGAAGATCAAAGCCCTCACGCCAAACGGTCATACGCCACGTCGTTGAGCCGTCTTTAGTGTCGATAAAAGCGACATTTCGCTTTTGCTGTAGGTAGAAAATACCCGAAATTGCGACGGGAATTGCAAGTGCGAGAAAGATGAGTGCGGTCTTTCGGGTTGTTCCAATCAGGATCATTACCGCCGCCGAAATAAGAAAACCGACCCATGAAGCGCGCGTCACAGTTAGAAAAAGGGCGAAGCACATCGATGCCGCGCTAAGTCCGAACAAGATGCGGTATCTTGAAAACAACCTGCCGGGGGCAACGATCAAAAGGCCGAAAGCAAGCGAAAGTACCAGCTGAATGGCCTCTGCGTACGTCGTGTAGTGGCCGAAGAATCCAGCTGCCCGTACGTCACGGCCGCGAGACCACGATTCGATGCCGAGCTTCGCGATTCCATCTGCTGGGACAGAGACTGTTGAGACAGGCATTTCGAAATCGAAGAGGATTTCGTAACGGTAAACCTTAATTACGGCGACGCTGTTATCAGTGGGTTTCAACGCGGCAACTAATTCGTCGGGCGAGTTCACACTTATTCCGTTTGCCTTTAGGATCGTGTCATTTTCCCGAACTCCCGCTGCCCGAAGTGGGCTATCGGCGGCGAGCCGGACCACCTTTAGATTCTTGCCGACGATAAACGTGCCGAGGACAAATAAGGATGTAAATACACCTGCGATCAACAAAATCGCCGCAATTCGCCTAAGAGTTTTTGCGGTGCCAATGTTTTCCGACACGAGATATACAATCGTAACCAGCGAAACCGCGACTAGCTTTCGTAACGAGACCTCGGGCGAATACGAAAAAAAGGACGAGACGATAGTAAGCCCGACAAACGTAATTATTGCGAGGTCGATGGCGGCCTTTCGCCATACCGGTCTGACGAGGAAAGCTCGTAGTATCCAAAACAAAAGCGCCAAAGCCCACGCGGTCTGGGTCGCAGCGATCGAGATCGGCGCCGACAGAGCAAGTAAAAACAAAGCCGCTTGCAATGCCCGGTCGAGGTAAATTGGAAACTTCGGGAATCTGTTCATTTAACTAGACTAATGTTACCGCACCATGCTTGATTTTGCGGCCAAAAATGTGTCTAATAGTTGTTTGCTTTGAAGAGCAAGATTTTAGCCGAAAGGAGGTGAGCAAATAAAATGGCATATATTTCAATTAACAATAACGAATCGATCGAGTCCGCGTTACGAAGGTTCAAACGAAAGGTAATCAGTGAAGAGATTATCAAAGATCTCAAGAAACACGCTCACTTTATTCCGCCCGGCCAAAAGGCAAAGCTAAAATCGGTTAACGCCCGCAAGCGTAACCGTCGGCGTTTTCGCCAGCAACGCCCGATGAATGCTGGTTCTTCGCGGCCGCCAATGGGACAAAACAGGTAGTAGTATTTGAGGAAAACCGAAGGAGTGAAAAGGTGAAAAAGAGCGAAAGCCTTTGTCCCTTTTCACTTTTTCTCTTTTGGGTGTAAATGAGTTCTGACAAACCACGCATTCTTATCACTAATGACGACGGATATAATGCCGACGGCATTATTGCACTTGAGGCCGGTCTAAGAGAGATCGGCGATGTTTATGTCGTGGCGCCCGAGGCTGAGATGAGCGGCGCCTCGCACAGCCTCACCCTAGCTCGGCCTCTGCGCATTCGCCAGATAGACGAGCGGCATTGGGCGGTTGATGGCACGCCGACCGATTGCGTTACGCTGGCTCTGAATCAGATCTTGGGGCCGGATGAACGGCCGCACATTTGTTGTTCGGGCATCAATCACGGCGCGAATCTTGGCGATGACGCTACCTATTCTGGAACGGTCGCAGGAGCATTAGAATCTACAATTCTGGGCGTTCCGGGGCTTGCGTTCAGCCTGACCGCCTATCGCGATCAGGATTTTTCCGAATCTGCCAAAGTCGCGGTCGAAATAACGCAGAAAGCGCTTGATGAGGGCTTGCCGGTCTGGACACTCTTGAACATCAACGTACCTAAGGGCGTACCGGCCGGGATTCGCGTTACAAAGCAGGGCTTCAAAACCGCTCGTCCGGTCATTAGTGAGCACATTGACCCGCGCGGAAAGCTGTATTATTGGATCGGTGAGGTGCGTGAAGGATTTAGACCCGAGGGCGGTACCGACTTTGAGGCTATCGAAGAGGGCTTTGTTTCCGTGACACCTATGCGGAGTGATCTCACGAGCCACAGCGGACTTGAGAAATTGAAGGGTTGGAATACAAATTAGTGAACTCAGCCGCAATTACTGATGAAATGACGCTGCAGCGACTTAGAATGGTCGAGCGGCTTCGTAATCATTACAAGATCACCGACCAACGAGTACTTGATGCAATGTCAACGCTCCCGCGGCACTTGTTTGTTCCGGAAGCGATCAAATCACAAGCTTATAGAGACAATGCCTTGCCGATATCGAGTGGACAGACGATCTCACAGCCTTATATTGTTGCTAAGATGACGGAATTGCTCGAACTTAAGGGTGAGGAAAAAGTGCTCGAAATCGGTGCGGGTTCGGGCTATCAAACAGGGGTTTTAGCCAGGCTTGCCCGTAAGGTATTTGCGATCGAGCGGCTCGGAAATCTGGCGGACGAGGCAAAACAACGACTGGACTCGCTTGGAATCAGAAATGTTACGCTCAAGGCGGCCGATGGAACCGCAGGCTGGGACGCTTATATGCCCTTTGACGGCATACTCGTTGCTGCAGGCGGGCCTCAAATTCCCGAACCGCTTGTCGCACAACTGAAAGTCGGTGGAAAACTCGTTATTCCAATTGGGAAGGATAAACGAAGCCAAAATCTTGTTCGAGTGACGCGAAAGGCGAACGATTTTACACAAGAAAATTTTGGGCCTTGCGCATTTGTTCCGCTCATTGGCGAGCATGGGTGGGGCTAAATTGTTGTTAGTGTGTTGATTGTATGGAATCTATCATCGATTTTTTATATCAGGTCAAGGACTTTCTTAACCCGAAATTCTTGATCGACTATTTGCTGAATTTGCTCGGAATTTACGTATATTTCGGGCTTTGGTTCGTGATCTTTGCCGAAACGGGTCTGGCAATCGGTTTTTTTCTGCCCGGCGATTCTTTGCTGGTTGTTTCGGGGCTGTTCGCAGCGGCTGGCAAGTTAAACGTCCTGCTCGTAATGCTTGCCTTTTTTCTTGGTTCGGTGATCGGCGACAGCACGGGCTATTGGACCGGTCGCGTAATGGGTAAGACGCTTTTTAATCGCGAATCTTCTTGGATATTTAAACCGAGCCGGGTCGAAAAGGCTCACGCTTTTTTCGAAAAGTACGGTGTAAAAACGGTGATTCTAGCCCGTTTCGTTCCTATCGTGCGAACATTTGCTCCGCTCGTGGTTGGCGCGGCCGAGATGCCATATTCCCGGTTTCTGCTCTTTAGCATTCTAGGCGGAATGCTCTGGATATCGAGTATGGTACTTGCCGGGTATTTCCTCGGCGGCGTGATCGAGCGGGCCTTGAACATCAAACTCGAAGATCATATCGAAAAGGTCGTGATAGTCGTCGTTTTTCTATCTCTATTGCCGCCGATCATTGAATTCTTGCGGCACCGGTTTGGCGGAAAATCCGAGACCGTTGAAAATGCTGAATCCTAAACGATAGGTACAACAGCAACGCCCCACTCGTTTGACTAACACTGAGTTGTAACCTAAACTCAATCCTTGACTTAGCGGGGCGTGGCTCAGCCTGGTAGAGCGCACGGTTCGGGACCGTGAGGTCGGAGGTTCAAATCCTCTCGCCCCGACCATTTTTAGAAAAGGCAGTTTGGTTGATTCCAGGCTGCCTTTTCTTTGTCAAAATTTATATCTAAATTGGACCTTAAAGCTGCGGCCTGGACCATCGATCCCCCAGCTCGGGTTTCGATAAGCCTGGTCGAAAATATTCTCGAGGGCCCAAAAGAAACTCGCTTTTTCATTAACGGTGATTCCGCCGCGGATATTTGCGAGACCATATCCCGGCAAAGCCGTAAACAGTGGAACCGCAATGTTAGTGCCAATTCCCGGCAAAAGACGGTCTTGCACTTGCGCAAGCGTTTCGCCAGT
Source organism: Pyrinomonadaceae bacterium (assembly GCA_036802885.1). Lineage (GTDB taxonomy): Bacteria > Acidobacteriota > Blastocatellia > Pyrinomonadales > Pyrinomonadaceae > OLB17. The sequence goes on along the minus strand of DAIRVI010000032.1, from coordinate 6,082 downwards.
TGCAAGTAAAATGTAAGTGGGATTTCCAGTAGTAAGACCGCATCCGGTTCCACTCATATTTGCAGTCAACCCACGCACGCATGCTCCGCGTCGAATAAAGTTTGCGATCTGTGTGCGCGAACGAGCCGCTCCGGTGCGGCGGTCTGATAGATCGAGGCTCGACAGCCGGTCCTGCCGGGCGGCAAGCGTCGAGTAGCCTTCGAACCAGAATCGCGAATGGTTGTAGCGGAGACTTAGGAATCCGGTAGGCGGCGGCGTTCCACCCTCGATATTTGGCGGCAGACCTGTAACCTTGTCGGCTGCTTTGATGTAGGTGAAATTCGCCTTGAATATAAGGTTGTTTAGGATTCTCGCCTCGTGCTCATATTCCACACCCCAAAGTCTCGCGGACGTGAAGTTTGACCGGACTAGCACCGGAGAGGTCGATGCCGCGACGAATACAACGCCGCTCGACAGTTGGCTTGTAATCGGCTGGCCACCAAGCGACTGCCCGACCGCACCGGCAGGCAGAATCAACGCCTGCTTTGTGATCGCATCGACAATATCGAGCCGGAAAACGGTCAATTCCGCGTCGAGCCATTTTTGCTGATAACGTAAGCTAACATCGACATTATTGCTATGCTCCGACAGCTGTTTCGCAACTTTCAGCCCGGTTGAAACCGCATCAGAACCAGCCGTAGTGCCAATAAAGCCGCCAAGAGCGCCTGCGGTGATGTGATCGACCTCAAATCCATCACCGGTAAGACCAAGCGTTCCCAAATCGGTCATGCTCGGATAACGGAAACCACGTCCGTAATTAAAGGCGATCCGAAAGGCCTTTGACGCTCGAAAGACGGCCCCAATTCGTCCAGAAAGGTCAGCCGCTTTTAGCTGATCGTCGCTCCACAAACGAGCCCCGTTGACGATCGGCGAGTCAGCAGCACGGACCTTGTATGCCATTCCACTGTATCGCAACGCACCGGTGATCCGCAGACGGTCGGGAATCGCATCCCACTGATCCTGCACAAAAAGGCCCCCCGAAATGAACCGGGCTTCATCGGGTATGCGGGGGCGCGACAGCGTCACGAGGTTAGTTACCGGATTGGAAAAGTAAGCCGGCGAATTTAGTCCCTCTCGGTAGTAATCGCCACCAAATAAAAACGCGTTGTTCTTAGCAAACTGCTTATCAAAGAAAAAACTGGCGCCAAAAACGGATGTGCGTTCATACTGATGGGTGATGTCGCCAAACGGATTTCCCTGTCCGCCCTGATTAACGCGCTCCTCGCGTTGGCTGTTGTACGAAACCGTGAAAGAGCCACTGTCAAACGGCCCGAAATCCTGCTTTACGTATCGCAGATAGCCAAAGTCCAGCATCAGATTTCTCAGATCCGCGATCAGATTTCCGTCGCCGCCAAGCATTTGGTCAAAACGACGGCCCTTGTCCTGATGCCCGCGTTGATAAAAGAAGATAAGTTGCTGATCGTCTCGTGGTGAATAATTAAGACGGACAGCCACACCATATTGCCGAAAACCAGTTTGGGGATTTCGATCATAGAGGACGGTTGAGGGCAGACCGAGAAATCGGGTGATGGCCGAGTGCGAATCCAGCCCATCTGCCGTTCTCAGATCACCGATGCGACGTCCCGCGAGGCTGACATAACCGCCGAATCTCTGAGTCCCGTAACTCAGCAATGCCGACGATCCGAAACCTCGATCGGCGGAGGCGAATCCGGGCGTAAATTCGCCATGAAACTCGGGCTTCGCGGCACCGTACACGGGCGTCTTTGTGATTAGATTGACGGTTCCCGCAAGCGAATCGGAACCGTATTGAGCTCCGTTGGGGCCACGCAATACCTCGACGGATTGAAGATTGGTCGGCTCATTAAGGTTAAAAAACGTATTAATGCCGCCCCGCTGCGCGCCATTTGAGAACCTCACGCCGTCGACAAAATTCGCGACGTTCTTGCCAGTTAGTCCCCGCACAACCACGGCCCCAATTGTCGGGCTGGTTCGCTGGGGATTAAGTCCGGCCTCTTCCTCGCCCACCTGCGCCAGCACAGAACTCGCTCGTTCCGAAATCGCCTCGGTACCGATGACGCTTACTGCTTGCGCCACGTTTCGGGCTTCTTCGGCCTGTCCGATCTCCGCTGTTACGGTGATGCGACTTTCGCTGACAAAAAGCGTGACAGCAAAGTCACTGGCGTTCAAACTTTTGACCCGCACCGTCTTCTCGGCGACCGCAAAACCATCTGCGACAACCCGCAGTTTGTATTCACCCAAAGGCAATGTTTTCAGGGTAAAAGTGCCGTCGCGGCCTGTCGTCGTTGTCAGGACTACACGGGACTGTGTGTCTCGCATAGTCACGCGTGCCCCGGAAACTAAATCGCCGTTTTGGTCTATTACGGTGCCGGAAAAGCTCTGTGCTTTTGCCTGAGCACAAACGGTTAACACAATAATTACGACGGAAAAAGCAGCGAAAAAGACACGTTTCATGGTTTCGTTAATTATGTTCAATCGATCTGGTACGTCGCAACGCTAGTAGGCGTTTCAAAACACCGGACTTTGTAGACGCTGACACGCTGGTCGCCGACGCGTGTGTTGAGATATTCCAGAAAGTAACGTGCGAGGTTTTCGGCCGATGGGTTTAGCTCTTCGTCAAAGGGCGGCAGTTCGTTGAGATTGCGATGGTCGAGGTATTTAACGATCTCGTCGGCGGCCAATTTAAGATCGCCAAAATCGATTAGCAGCCCAATATTGTTAAGCTCTTCGCCGCGAGCGTAGATCTCGATCTTGTAATTATGCCCATGAAGGTTCTCGCACTTCCCTTTATAGCCCCGCAATTGATGCGCACTGCTGAAATTGCGTTCGATCATTACTTCAAAAAAGCCAGGCATATTGAATTTCAAAATTATACCGCAACGTCGCCGTCGACCGGAAATATCGATCTGACGTCATCTAGTTCAGTCGTTATCCGCATTCTGGGCAGGCTGTTGAGAAAGTCGCGCCCATACGATTTGGTTCTCAAACGCGGGTCGAGTATCGCAATAACACCGCGGTCGGTCGTGCTGCGGATCAGGCGGCCGACGCCTTGTTTTAGAGAGATCACGGCCTGCGGAACGCTGTAATCAAAAAATGATTTGCCGCCATTTTCATCAATAAAACGGCTGCGCGCAGCGACGATCGGGTCGGTCGGGACTGCGAAAGGGAGTTTGTCGATGATCACGCATGAGAGCTGATCCCCGCGAACATCGACGCCCTGCCAAAAACTCGATGTCGCAAATAGAACGGCATTCGGCGTGCCGCGAAACTGTTCCAGAAGGCCGGTCTTAGACATTGTTCCCTGCAGAAAGCACGGGTAATCAACGCGCGAAGAGACAAGTTCATACAGCGCCGTCATCGATTGGTTGCTCGTGCATAGGACGAACGCGTGGCCCTTCGTCACCTGCAAAAGGCTCACGATCTCGGCGGCAGCCATTTGCGGGAATTCGGGGGCGCGAGGGTCGGGCATGACCTTCGGCAGGTAAATTATCGCCTGTTTTTCGTAGTCGAACGACGACTGTGCAGCGAGCGTATTTGTTTTACCGGCGGTTAAACCAAGGCGGTCGCGAATAAAATTAAAGCTGCCGTTTGCAGAGAGTGTCGCCGAGGTGAGGATACAGGTCTCGACCTTGTCAAAAAGCTTTTCATTAAGAAGCGTCGAAACATCGACGGGAGACGCCTGGAGAAAAACGCCGCGGCCACGGCGCTCAAGCCAGTAAACAAAATTGCGGTCAGCTTGCTTAACAATGAAGTCGAGGTCGAAGCGCGTTTGGCGAATCCGGCGGACGACACTTTCAGCCTCCGGTATTTTTTCCGAATAAACATCAACTTCGGTTTCGAGCCGCTCCATCGCATTGTCAAGTGCATGGCAGGCTTCGCCGAGCGCTGTTGGCTGGTCCTCACCGTCGCTGCCGCGATGGGCAAAAGCGTCGGGCGATAGAGGATAACGGCCCTCCTGGCCGCGAGCCTGCGTAAATCTGATCCAAAACTGCTCAGAAATACCGACGATGCGGGCCGAGGTTTTCATGATCGCAGTGGTCGCGATCGCATCACTTATCGGCAATTCACCGGCGTCCCGGACAAGTTCGTCGATGCGAAAATTCGACACCTGAAAGCCAAAATAATCGGCGGCTATGTCTTCGATCAGGTGAGCCTCATCAAAAATGACCGCGCCGTAATCCGGAATAACCTTGCCAAACTGGTTTCCTCGCACATTGAGATCGGCGAAAAAGAGATGGTGATTAACGATCACGATATCGGCGTTCTCGGCTCCGGCCCGCATCCGCGTAATGAAACATGGCTCAAAATCGGGACACTTCTGTCCGATACAGGTTTCGGATTTTGCGTTGATGCGATTCCAAAATGAGAGGTTTTCGGGGAGATTTGTGAGCTCTGCTCGATCACCGGTATTCGTCTCGCGAACCCACTCGCGCACCTCACGGAAATGGTCGATCTCGTCCATTCCGTCTAGGATCGGTTGGTCCTCACCCTTGTGAATTCGGTAAAGGCAGGCGTAATTTGATCGCCCTTTCATATACGCGGCCGAAAACTTTTTCGGCATGATCTTTTGCAGGAACGGAATATCCTTTTCCATCAACTGCTCCTGCAAATTTTTGGTGCCGGTCGAGATCACGATACGCTTATTGGTCCTAATCGATTGAGCGATCGCGGGCACGAGATACGCAAGTGTCTTGCCGGTGCCCGTGGGAGCCTCGACAACCAGATGCTTCTTTTCATCAAACGAACGTGCAATTGCCTCGGCCATTTTGATCTGGCCGTCGCGATACTCGTAATTTTCGTGAAACTGCGCCACGAGGCCGTCCGCCCCAAAGACTCTTTCGATCAAATTTTCCTCTTTTTTCTGTGGAGCTTTCGCTACCATAATCATTGACTTTGAGCTGATCCTTTGATAAAAATTAATGTTCGCAGAATGGTCTGTTCTGGTTTGTTTTTAGTAATAGCCCGCCGTCACTTTTTATTCGGGGATCACGGCTGTAACAAATATTGGGCACCTTGTTTCCCGTTCCTGAAGTTACTATCTTAATGTTTCTATTAGTCATTTTCGAAACCGAAACGGATTTTCTGATTCGCCGCTGATTTTAATGGAGTTTTAAATATGAATTCACGAGTTACCTTTACGCATATTCGTCAAGTTGTTTTCTGCCTTCTTGTTTTGGGCATTATCACCGCGATATTTGTTTTGCCATTTCAGATGCGTTCGAGCGCTTCTAAAGGCCTTATTCAGAAAACGGAAAGCCACGAGCCCAACTTACCGAATTATGACATCCGCACGGCCAAGGGCAACGATCTGGCCGACTATTTCGAATCGGCACGCAATTCGATCGGCAAGAATGCCGTTGCTGTTGCCGACATTCGCGACGGCTTTGTCCGCGGCGAAGAGGCGTTGAAATCGCGTCTTCCGGACGTAAAGTTCGAATACAATGAGGACATCCGCATTCCGGAAGTCATCACGCCAGACGTGTGGAAAACCACAATCGAGTGGCTGACTCCGGCGTCGTCGGCAAAACGCTCCGAGATACTTCGCAACTTTGTCAAACAGAACAACGAGCTGATAGGCGTCAACGACCAACAGGCTGATGAGTTAAGGGTTACGGCCGATTACGCAAACCCGGATGGCAATCTGTCGTATGCTCACCTTGAACAGAGAATACATGATGTTCCGGTCTTCCGCGGCGAAGTAAAAGCGGGCTTTACAAAAGACGGACGCATTATCCGCGTCATCAACAATCTCGCACCGGGATTGGATTACAATTCGCTCTCAACCGATTTCCGCGATCCGCTGGACGCGGTTAAGGCAGCCGCAAAATATATCAACGACGAGCTAAAGTCCACCGAGACCACTCGGAACGACGCTGCATCGACTGATTTGAAATCCGTTTTCGGAACCGGCGATTGGGCGACTACGGCAGAGAAGATGTACTTCCCGACCGAGCCTGGCGTGGCCGTTCCGGCCTGGAGAGTTTTGATCTGGCAGCCGATCAATGCTTATTACGTCATCGTCGACGCCAATACGGGCACGATGCTGTGGCGCAAGAACATTACC
>DAIRVI010000031.1:22280-26974 GCA_036802885.1 Pyrinomonadaceae bacterium | reverse complement strand
CGGCGATCGCGATCTCGTGTCTCGGCCTGCTCGTCGGCGGCATCGGCGTGATGAACATTATGCTCGTCTCGGTCACCGAACGCACAAAAGAGATCGGCATCCGCAAGGCAGTCGGAGCGACCAAAGGCGCGATCGTCCTGCAATTCCTGCTCGAAGCAATGACGCTCACGTTCTTCGGAGGCATTATCGGCACGGTCGTCGCCATCGGAATTAGCAATTTGATAATGCTCCTCATCCCGAGCATCCCGGCGCAAGTTCCACTATGGGCCGTTATCGCGGGTCTCGGCGTATCTATCGGCGTCGGCCTTATCTTTGGCGTTCTCCCCGCACGCAAAGCGTCAAAGCTCGACCCGATCGAGTGCCTGCGCTACGAATAAAACCTTAGTAGAGCGCTCCTGCTAAGGGCCTTTCGAATAAGGCTCTTTTTCACTTGGCGGTTCACCACCGCCGCCCACCGACACCAAAGCCATTATCCCGAACTGATCGGAAATCTGGAATACAACATTGTTTTAACATTTATAAACAATATTAGGCGTGGTTTATATAGAGCCGATCCAGGTTCGCACCTTTTGAAAATTCCATTTACAAAAAACGGACACTCGGTGTCCGTAATCGTCAACAAAAGTCAATCCAAAGGAGCAACAGAAATGAAAAGATTTTACGTTTTATGTATCGCAGCTCTTTTTGCGGCGGCAGGCATTTTTGTCTTTCAACCTTCGACACGTGCACAAAAAAGCGACAAATTCAAAAGGTCTGAACGCGCAATCCCGAACCGGTATATTGTCGTCCTCGAAGATGCCAATCCCGAGCTTAGCGCCCGAGATGTAGGCGACGTGGCTAACGAGCTTACGGCTGAATTTGCCGGAACGGTCGATAGAGTTTTCCGGAACGCTATCAAAGGCTATTCGGTCGAAATGACACCTATGGATGCCGAAAGTTTGAGTGGCGATAGCCTAGTGAAATATGTAGAAGAGGACTCGTTCGTTTCGGCAGCGGACACCGAATACAACCCTGCGTGGGCGCTTGACAGGATCGATCAGCGTGCAATGCCGTACGATAACGCATATAACTATTACGCTAGGGGAACTGGTGTAAACGTTTATGTACTCGATTCAGGAATTCTTACCACCCACGTTGAACTCCAGGGGCGGGCGTTCGAAGCATATGACGCCGTCCATGATCCGACGCCAATAAGCCAGTGCAACGGCCATGGAACCGGTGTATCGGGCGTCGTCGGTAGCGTGACCTACGGTAGCGCCAAAAATGTTAGCCTCCACTCGGTTCGAGTTCTGCCCTGCACGGGTTATGGCACAGTCTCAGACGTAATTTCAGGCGTTGATTGGGTAACGCGGCACGCTATCCATCCGGCCGTTGCAAACATGAGTCTCGAAACCAGCTATTCACGCGCGATGAACGATGCAGTCGATTCCTCGATGGCAAGTGGAGTAACTTACGTCGTGGCCGCTGGAAACGACACAGATGATGCATGTAGATATTCGCCGTCGTCGCTTTCGGGCGCTATATCCGTTGGGTCGTCAAACTCCCTTGACGCGAGGGTCTACTATTCAAATTTTGGAAGGTGCGTCGACTTGTTTGCGCCGGGCGAAGGCGTAAGAACGATCTGGAATACAACCAACACCACGGTCACTTACGGATCAGGAACATCGTTTGCCTGCCCTTACGTCGCGGGTGTTGCCGCCCTCTATCTCGAAACGCATCCTCTTGCATCCCCCGCGGAAGTGCAAAATGCTATTACGGGAAATGCTACTCCCAGCGTTATTTATGACGCTGGTGAGGGCTCGCCGAATTTGCTTCTTTATTCGCTTATGGACGCGGGTGGCGGCGTGGCATGCTCGGGAACCAATTTTGGCGGCATACTGCCCGGATCAGGTAGTATGGTTTTCCAATCGAGCAGCCTCGGATTTTCAGGAGCCAGCGGACGGTACTCCGGCGATCTGCGGGTCCCTGACGGTCTGACTGCTATCCTTGCTTTAGAGAAAAAGTCGAAATCTCAATGGGCAACCGTGGCAACCTCAACGGGAAGTCCGACAGAGCAGACTATAAGCTATAGAGGAAGGAGCGGGACATATCGCTGGCGAATCGCCTCAGTAACCGGCGGCGGCAGCTACTCGCTCTGTGCCGTAAATCCCTAACTAAAAATCTAAGGTTTCACCTTATTTTGAGACGCCTGTTCGTCCAAAACGAACAGGCCTTTTTTGTTTGCATTTTAAAGCAAAACAAAATACGCACAAATAATTAGAAACAAGGCGCTTGACAAAAATATAAAATGGGTGTACCCATTGAATTATGAATTAAGACAGTGCTGTTAAACGGGGTTAAACCTTTGATAATATTGCGCTTATGTTGCCAGTGGTAACACAGGAGAGTTGCTAATTGAAAAGCAATCGAATGCGATGCGCGTCCTTGCTCCGTTTCGACATTATTTGAAAATTGAATTTTAGTTTTACTTAGGAGGCCCACAATGAAACTTTGGATTACGAAAAATTACTTGCGAGGAATAATAGCCCTATTGTTGCTCTGCGCTGGGGGTGCGTTTTTAACCGCCCGTGTTTTGGCTGATAGCTCAAAACAAAGCATGAATCTATTGGGGCCGCTCCCAACTGATTTTAAGATGTTGCGTCCGTTTAGCAATTTTCTGCTCATGGATGCAACGGTTACAACCGACAGGCCGGACTACGCCCCGGGTGAGATCGTTCAGATTACCGGTTCCGGTTTCATGGCCGGCGAGAACGTTCAGCTTCGAGTTACGCACGTCGGTCCGACGGGGACTCTCGTCGAGCAATTGGTTCCACACCAGGGTCATGATCCTTGGTTCGTCACAACCGATTCTGACGGCAACTTTACAGCCGAATGGCTCGTTGACGAGGATTCCGCATATCAGATTCTGCGTTTAACGGCTGATGGCCAGTCTTCCGGTTTACACGCCGAGACGACTTTCACCGACGCATCGATTGGTACCTACGACCAGTGTGCAAATGACGATGGAGATGGATACGGAGGGAATCCCGGCGCTTGCGACTGGATAAACGGAAACCTCAACGCAAACAATGCTACCTACCCTGAAGGTGACGCGACAGTCCAACGAGTTTGGCTGACTGGCTTCGAGCCACTCTCGGAACACACCGTTACGTTTCAATACGGAACAACGAAGAATGGGAAGCACGCGTACGATTACTTGACACGTTGGGATTGGTCTGAAAACTGGATCTCTGACGCTGATCGCTGCGCGGGCATCGGTGGCTGCATGAGTGCATCGGAAGTTGCCTCTAACATGCAGGATGATCCCAATCTTGATAACAGCATAGAAAATGCCGGACCGGGATTTCGTCAATTTGTAATGAGAGGTGCAACGTTCGACGCGGTGACTCCGGTAACCGCCCCTCAGTTTTTTTCGGGTGATTATACGGGAACTAGTGAAACCGTGGTTACCGTGAAATTCAAACTGCCGGCTTCGGGTCCGATGTGTGAGACTCAAGGCCAAACCTCATGTGCTGTTGCAATTTGGTTTGGCGCTCATGTCGCACGATCTGATCAGTGGATGGCACTTAACGGAACCACCGGTGCAGGAAGCATCGCAGGCTCCCCTTATCACGTTTCGTTGTTTAGGGTCGACGGTGCTGCAATCGGTAACCGCGACAACCAGATGCAGGCGAGCGCAGTTGTCCAACCGACCGGTACGATCACGATTGTCAAGAACACGGTTGGTGGAAACGGAACGTTTGGCTACACTGCGTCAGGTACCGGGGTGGGAACCGGATCACCAACGATGCCCTCGTCTTTCAATCTGACGACTTCTGGAGGAACACAGTCGATAAGTTGGGCGGACGTCGCGGCTGGGATAACTACTATAACCGAAGGCACACTGCCCAACGGATGGAACTTCACGACCCTACAATGTACCGGCGACACCGATGGTGGAAACATCATTACCGGTCAATCGGTAGCAATCGACCTTGATGACAGTGAAACACAGACCTGTACATTCACGAACACCGCTAACGCAACTCTGACCCTGAACAAAATAATCGACTTCGACAACGGAGGCACGGCGACCGAGGCCGACTGGACATTGACGGCGAATGGAACGGGATCAAATGATCTTTCCGGTCCTGGCACTTCGGGTTCAAACGACGTTACCGGAAGTGTTTTGCCGGACACATTCGCACTCAGCGAAAGTGCGGCGCCAGCCGGCTACACAAACGGTACTCAGTACAGTTGTGTGAAGAACGGTGCGACACCCGTCTTGGGTAACTCGATCACGCTCGCTCCGGGCGACGTGGCGGTTTGTTCGATCACCAACACCGACAACGCACCGACGTTGATACTCAACAAGGTCGTTGTCAACGACAACGGCGGCACCGCTGCCGAGTCGGCATGGACACTGACGGCGACTGGCAATCCAGCGACGACCCCGGCGAGCTTCAGCGGACCGGGAGCGGCGGGTAATACGGACGTTACCAGTCCGGCGGGCCTCGATGCCGGAACGTACGATCTCAGCGAGTCGGCAGGCCCGGCGGGCTACACAGCCTCGAACTGGGTATGCACGAGCGGCGGAGTCGACGGTGACACGGTGACGATCGGACTTGGTCAGACGATCACATGCACTATAACGAACGATGACATTCCGGCGAGCCTGAGACTGATAAAGGCTCTCAACTACAACTACGGCGGAA
>DAIRVI010000031.1:0-22180 GCA_036802885.1 Pyrinomonadaceae bacterium | reverse complement strand
CGTTAAGTCTGGCACTCGCCGACACGGCTGTTTGTACCATTACGAACAGCGACATTCCGGCGAGCCTGAGACTGATAAAGGCTCTCAACTACAACTACGGCGGAACACGCCCGGCGACTGACTGGACAACCAGTGCAGCCGGACCGACCCCGATCTCGGGTGCGGGCGGTGTCGGACCGACGAATGTCAGTGCAGGTGCTTACACGCTGAGCGAGACCGGCACGTATGCAGGCTATTCCAATGGCACGACATACAGCTGCGTCAAGAACGGCGGTGCTCCGGTAGTGAGCAATTCGTTAAGTCTGGCACTCGCCGACACGGCTGTTTGTACCATTACGAACAGCGACATCCAGCCTCGTTTGATCGTGATCAAACACGTCATCAACGACAACGGTGGAATGGCAGAGGCAGATGACTTCACCATGACGGTCACCGGCACGAGCATGCCAAATCCGGGGCCGACTCCAAACTCGTTCCCGGGCGCGGAATCGCCGGGTACCAACGTTGCTCTCAACGCCGGTTCGGTCCATGTTGACGAAATGATGCCAATGGGTCCGCAGGCCTACGCTAAGAGCTATTCGGGCGACTGCGACAGCTCGGGCAATGTGACTATAGGCGTCGGACAGACCAAGACGTGTACAGTGACGAATGATGACCTTGCTCAAACGCTGGTCACATCGTCATCGCTTTGCACGTTTGACGTCGATTCGAGCACGCCGGGCAATCAGTTCAGGCTGCTGTTCACTCCAGACATAACAGTGAGCGGCACAAACAAACTGAACGCGACTAACCCGGGACAGACGTTTTACAACGTGTTTTACGCTCCGACAACACCGGGAAGTACGGAAACGATCTATCTAAAGATACCGTGGCCGTACGTTACTCAAGGTGCGACGCCAATACACATTTACGGCGATGACACTGTCATACAGAACGTAAATGGACAGCAGTGCATCACGCCCGGAACGGGATTTGGCAGCGCCCAAGACCAGATCGTGTTCAGCACACCGAATTACGACGGCTTTGGCGATGTAGCGACGGTGCCGGTAACCTTCACCTGGCCGGCAGGCGAGACGTTTGTTTACATTAACATCCATCTTGACTACGGCCTGAAGGGTACGACGGGATACACAAAAGGTATGAATAACGAAGCAATCAGCATTCCGGTAACCATACCGGAAGGTCAGCCGTACGCGTTCGACGCCATGAACAGCGTTCCTCTTCTTGGACACACGGTTTATAGCACCAACTCGTTCAAGAAGAATACTGGCACGGGCGGTCTGGTTCGGCTAAACAGTGATCCGGTCCCGGATGCCCAGATGGAGTTGTGGTCCTGGGAAAACGTCAGAGTGGGCACGGGCTTCTCGGATGATGACGGCTGGTACCTGATCGGTTATAGACACACCGGCCGGCAACAGCTTTACACCGTTAAATGGACAAGACGCGGGCAGGTCATCGCCACAAAGCAGATAACGCTTAAGGCAAATGGCTTTGCTCAGGCTGACTTCCCGTAAATCGGCTAGGCCGAGAGGCTTATATCGGAGGCTGCCCGCGTGGCAGCCTCCTTTTTTGTCCCGCGCAGCCGGCTAACTGACATGCGGGCTATTCACACCTAATCCTTGTCTAGCGAAAATCTTCGCCCTCGTCTTCGGCGTCCTCCCGGCACGCAAAGCCGCCCGCCTCGACCCGATCGAGTGCCTGCGTTACGAATAGCTACTCACACTTGAGCCGTTTGAACGGAAAATCGATCGCCATTTCCTTTTCGCCGTTCTTGCCTTCGATACGAGCGGCGAGTTTGTCCGGCCCCGCATTTCGATAGATCACCCGATGTGGAAAATCATTTTGCAGATTCTCAAAAACCAGCTCGTCCTTAGTAGCTGTCTTAAGGGCAAAGGGTGTCGCAGTTGCTGCGTTTGGCAATTGGGCGAAAAACTTTGCGGAATCATTATCCTGAGCAATGCGCATCATTTCCCACGACACGAGCTTTCCGCTTTTAAAGGTTCGCCCGATACCAAACAAAGTGCCGCCATCCGACGTCGTCCACTGCTCCAGCGTTACAGTCCCGCTTTTGTCATTTTCCTTTTGCCAGCAGCCCGTCAGCCATTTCACGGTCGTGATATCCGCTTTACCCTGTCCGTAAACCGACGATGCGGCGATGAACACAACCAATATCAATAAGATGTTAAACTTCATAAATTTTCTCCTTAACCCAATATTGGGTATGCCGAAAATTTACCGTATCGGCACTGTAGTTGTATTGTAAAAATCCGACAGAGGTCATGCATCAACAAAGAGTCCCGACAGCATCAGGTCACTGCCAAAATACTCCATCGGCGTTACCCCTGCGAAGGTGCGAAAATCCCGGATCATGTGTGACTGGTCATAGTATCCGGCAGCAAATACGTGGTCGAGCAATACTGAATTATCTTTGTCGGCACTCGCGAGTAATGATTGAAATCTGATTATTCGAGCAAATAGTTTTGGGGAGAGCCCTATCTGCTCGTTAAATGCCCGCTCCAGTCGACGCTCGGACCAACGCAGATCGGCGGCACAACGAGCGATCTGCTTCGCTCCGTTTGTCGAACGCAGAATAGAAACGCAATTACTCAGTTCTGCACTCACTTGCCGGGCATTCACCGAAAGTAGATATTTCTCGAATACTGCGATCCGCTCATTGAACCCGTTCGCCGCAGCGAGCATTTCAAAAAGCTCATTCTCGACCGCACCAATAACATCATGCAGATCTACGATTTGATCACGTATCTCGACCATCGAAATACCGAGCAGTGAAAACGCCGACTCAGAACGCAACCGCACTCCAAACATATCCGTTTCCCCGCTCGGCCCGATCACCAATTGCGAAGTCAGCTGGCCCGCGACGATCGATCTCGGCTGGATCTCAGCCACATCAACGGAATGGTATGTCACGAATCGGTCGCGGAAATCAAAAATTATCTCTACGCAACCGTTCGGCAAAACGGGTTCCGGCCCAGACATTTCGTTGAGGCTGTATGAGAGTTCCCAGTATAGCTTTACGAAATGCTCTGAAAATCCGTGCGGCTTTGTTTCCGAATAATACATCAGGACAACTTAATTACCTGTTCATAGGACGGCACGACGACGTTCCAGCCGAATTCGTCGCGGATGTGGCCGGCCATCGCTTCGGCGGCTTCGGGCTCGCCGTGAGTCGTGAAAACCATCTTCGGCGTCGACCGCAGCCCGCTAAGCCATTTAATAACGGCTTTCCAGTCGGCGTGGGCCGAAAAGCCCTCGACCTTTTCGACGTGGCATTTGACCGGTATCCAACGCTTCATAATACGGACTTCGTGCTCGCCGTCCTGGATGCGACGACCCGTCGTTCCGGCCGCCTGATACCCGACGAATACCACAGTTGCATTCTGGTTCGGCAGGATGCGCATCGCGTGGTGCAGCACGCGGCCGCCTGTGAGCATACCCGACGCCGAGATGATTATCCGGGCGCCTTTCATATCGTTTAGCCGCTTAGATTCGTCACGCGTTGACGTTGTCATCATCGACGCGGTTCGCAGCGGATGCTGCTTGTGCGCCAGAATAGATGCATATTCGCGATCGTGCTCCTCGTGCCAGCGATTGTAAACCTGCGTCGCCTGCGACGCCATCGGCGAATCGACAATGACCGGCAGCTCGGGTATGCGTTTTTGCTCCTCGAGCTCACGGATCATATACAGCACCTCTTGCGTGCGACCGACCGCAAAAGCCGGTATCAGGATCGGGCCCTCGCGGCGGGCAGCCTCCTTGATGATCCTTACCATTTGATCGTCGGCGGCCACATCACCGTGGAGGCGGTTGCCGTATGTCGATTCGCACATTAGATAGTCGCAGTCCGGCGGCGGCGCAGGGTCTTTTACTATTGGCTGATCATAATGGCCGAGATCGCCGGAGAACAAAAACTTGATCGAATCGCCGTTTTCGCGAGCATTCTCCAGTTCGACCAAAACGAGACTCGCACCCATAATATGCCCGGCGACCATAAAACTCGCCTTTATGCCCTCGCAAATGTCATAGGGCTGGCCATCATTCGGCACCGGCCTAAGTCGTTGGAGTGCTGCTCTTGCATCGTCTTCGTCGTATAGCGGCAACGCGGGTGTGTGGACCGTTAGCTGGTGGCGATTCCGGTAATCGGCCTCTTCCTCTTGCAGGCGTGCGGAATCCGGCAGAAGTATCTTTAACAGGTCACCTGTTGCACGCGACGTTGTGACGTCGCCTTTGAAACCAAGTTTAACGAGCCGCGGCAGCCAACCCGTATGGTCGATGTGAGCGTGCGTTATTATTACGGCGTCGATCTCGTCCGGCGAAAATGGTGGATCCTGCCAGTTGCGCTCCTTTAGCTCCTTTAGGCCCTGAAAAAGCCCGCAGTCAACAAGCACACGTTTGCCGTTATGTTCGAGCAGATATTTGGAACCGGTGACCGTCCCAACGCCGCCGTAAAATGTGATCTTCGCCATATTTCTCAAACGGCTTAACAAAAAAAAGCCGTCTCAATTCCTTTTCAGTCCAAGAGCTAGGTCTGAAAAAGAGTTTAAGACGGATTAGAGTTTATACCAAACGATTAGTGGGTTAATTCCTGCGGGAACCAGAGGACCTTGATCGGGTCGTTCGATTTCGTTTGTTCCTTTCTGAGCTGAGCAAGGCTGAGCAACTGACCCGGCGTTTCGCCATCGCTACCAAACGCCGCCCATCCGATATTAAGCTCAACCTCGATCGACTGGTCATCATTAATCTGTAATTTTCTGCCTACAAATCCTGCATTCAGTCTCGCAATGATATCTTTTGCGATCTCCGCTGTCGCGGTGGGCAAAACGGCCAGGAACTCGTCGTTTATCGAGCGGGCCAAAAAATCCATATCCCGCAGATTGTCCCTCGCCACCTGCGCGACAAAATTTAATACGCGATCACCAGTTGCGTGGCCAAATCGGCCGTTGATCTCATCGAAGTTCTTAATGTCGATCGCGAGCACCGTCAACGGTCTTTCACTTCCCTTTCGTTGGGATTCGGCGATCTGATTTTCTAATAATAGGTAAAAGGCACGCTCGTTTGGAAGGTCAGTCGTGATGTCTGTAAGCGCATTTGCCTGGCTGCGCTCGAACGCAATAGAACCTAAAATAAGCGGCGCTGCTCGAGTCCCAACTGCCTCAAAGAGCGACCAATCAGCATTGTCAATGTCAAAATCGTCGCCGAAAAACAGCTGAAGCACCGCGAAAACGCCTTCGCCGTGAAATAGAGGTATTGCGACGGCGGATACGAACGACTTCGACGTATCCATCTCTAGGTAACGGTCGATCTCAACACCCTTGCTCAAGAAACACTGTCCCGCGAGGCTATCATCAAACGAGATCATTTGACCTCTCTGTTCATCGGCGCCCTCGCCCTCCGCCTCGGCCGCCTGGAGCTGCGTCCGGCTGGTGTCGAGCCTGAACAGCACCATTGATCTAAACGGCATCAGATCACGAACACGGCTTGCGACTAACCTGAAAGTATCCGCAGGTTTTAGTGAACCTGAAAAGAATCCGCCGGCTTCATCCAGCGCTGCGAGCCCTCGTTCGATATCGGCATCATAAACCGGATCCGACGCCCTGCTCTTTTGTCTACCTCGGATCTGAACGTAGTACGAGCAGGCGCTGACTATCAAAAACGCCGCAACAATTGCCGAAAATCCGCCCGTCTTTTCACTGACATCCAGCGTGGAGTTGGCCAGTAAATAGGTAGCGATGAGAGCAACAAGCGAAACGATCGTGATCCCGATCGGATAAAATGATAAGGCCCGGCGGTTTTTACGCGTAGACTCGCTGGGGTTGTGAATAGTCATTTAAGAAAATATTGGTGGAGAAAGCGGCTGAGACAGCTGGAAGAAGCCCCACTTTTTAAGATAACTTTTTGGACTAAATTTAGTCAACATTAATTTTGCGCCCTGCAAATATCGGCACATCAGAAAATCTCGGCGCCAAACGCAAAAGATACCCAAAAATTATTTTCAAAAAAGTGATTTTTTATTGATTTTTAGGTTGACTTAACGGTCTGCTATTTCTATATTATCGTTTGCTTCGAATAAGAAAGAGTTCGGAGCAAACCGGCTGTGTTCGATCAGCCGAAACCTGGAAACAGGTAATTTATTCTTTGAGTAAGATAGGAGTCTTAAATAAAATGAAAAAAATAATTGCACTTTCAGCAGTTCTTGTTATGGGTGCGTTAGGAATGGCTTGCGGCGAAGCTGCAAACACTGCAACAAATGCGACTAAAACAGCTGCCAACACAGCTGCTAACACGGCTGCCAACACAATGGCGAACACGATGGCCAACACTGCAAACACAATGGCGAATGCAGCGAACACAATGGCGAATGCGGCTAATTCAGCTGCGAACGCAATGAAACCTGCGGCTAACGCAATGGCGAATGCGGCTAACTCAGCTGCGAACGTTAACAAAAAGTAGTAGACGCTGCAAAGCAGCTAATATGCTGAAAGTGCTTTGCCAAATGGCAAGGCACTTTCTTTTTTGTAGCGCCATTGCCTTGTGAACGACTCAAAGAAAGTTTCGTGCAAAGGTGGTTTTTTGCATTTCGCAGGTTGACTTATTGCTCTACGATGACTATATTGTCGAATGTTCTAAAGAAAAGAAAGACTTGGAACAAGGACTGTGCTTGCACGGTCTTCGGTAAAATAAATTAGATCTAATCTTTGAGGAAGACAGGAGAAATATAATATTTATGAAAAAAGTAATTGCACTATCCGCAGTTCTTGTTATGGGTGCGTTAGGCATGGCTTGTGGTGAAACCGCAACGAATGTAAACGTTAATGCGAAGCCTGCGAATGCAGCTAACACGATGGCTAATGCCGCCAACACAATGGCGAACACGATGGCCAATACTGCAAACACAATGGCGAATGCAGCGAACACAATGGCGAATGCGGCTAATTCAGCTGCGAACGCAATGAAACCTGCGGCTAACGCAATGGCTAACACCGCTGCTAACGCTAGCAACAAATAAATCAGCTTTTAGCTGAAATGGAAAAGAGCGGACGTTCTAGACGCCCGCTCTTTTTTTGTCTTTGATTCTCCAATAGATCAAATAAGCGGTTTGAGATCTTCGATTGTTGTGACCGGCCTTTGGCAGACAAAATTCTCACAAACATAGGCCGTTGCACGCTCCTCGATGGTCCCTCGGTCCTTCAGAAGCGGAATTGTCGTCGCGTCAGTCTCGGGCGAGTCAGATAGTACGACGACAGAATTGGGACGGTATTTTGAGAGGACCGACTGCGCCAAATCGTTTCCTTTCTCTCCGATAATCACAATCTCTTTCGTATCACCCAAATAAAATTCTAACGCCGACAAAGCCCGCCCAAAACCCTGGGGATGCCGCCTGATCTGCGATGCTGCTAACTTGAGCACCGTGACCGCAAATCGCTCATATTTATCCTCGCCGGTCAGCTTTGCCAGTCGGAGTAAAACATCCGCCCCAACGGAATTCCCGGACGGGGTCGCGTTATCGTAGAAATCTTTGTTGCGGACGATGAGATCTTCGTGGTCGTTCGATGTGAAAAAAAATCCGCCGTTCTTCTGATCCCAAAATTCGATGATCATCACATCGGCGAGCCGCTTTGCTTCGATCAAATACGTCACCTCGCCTGATACCTGAAAAAGCTCGATCAAGCTATCCGCGACATTGGCGTAATCCTCAATATACCCGTTAAGTTTTGCGGTCCCGTCCTTCCACGTCCGCAAAAGGCGCCCATCGCGTTGTAACTGCGACATTATAAACTCAGCGTTTTTTACGGCGATCTCCAGGTACTCATCGCTGCGCAGTACAGCCGCCGCATCAGCAAACGCGGCGAGCATAAGGCCGTTCCAGGCTGTCAAAACTTTCTCGTCGCGGTTCGGCTTGATCCGCTTTTCACGAACGTCCATCAGCTTTTTTCGGCTGCGTTCGAGAACCCGATTCAACTGCTCTTCCGTTATTTCTAGTGTCTTTGCAACCATCGCAGCCGGGCTCCGGACATTAAGGATATTTTTCTCCTCAAAATTGCCCGCTTCCGATACGTCGTAAAAGGCATTAAAAATTCGAGCATCCTCCTCACCAAGTAATTCGGCGATTTCGGCCGAGGTCCATACGAAGAACTTACCCTCTTCGCCCTCACTGTCCGCATCCTGGGAGGAGTAGAACCCGCCCGCGGCGTCCAGCATCTCACGTTTGACATATTCCAGCGTCTCAATTGCGATACGTTTGCAGAATTCGTCGCCCGTCACCTGAAACGCATGCAGATAGACGCGAATGAGCTGCGCATTGTCGTACAACATCTTTTCAAAATGAGGCACAAGCCATATCGCGTCCACGGCGTAACGGTGAAAGCCGCCGCCCAGCTGATCGTAAATCCCGCCGTCCGCCATTTTTTCGCACGTCTGCCGGACGATCGCAAGGGCGCGATCATCGCCAGTACGATGGTGATATCGGAGCAAGAATTCAAGAGACATCGCAGGCGGGAATTTCGGCGCTCCACCAAAACCTCCGTTGACCGTGTCAAGGGTCCGGGAAAAGCTGTTGAAAGCCGCCTCGAGCATTTCGATCGAGAGTGCACCCGCCGTTTCGACGACGCTCATCTTCTGCAGTTCGCCGACTATTTCATTGGCCGACGTTTCCAGTTCCGCCCGTCTGTCACGATAAGCCTCAGCAATACTTGTCAGTATCTGCGGCCATGAGGGCATGTTATAGCGGGAAACCGGCGGAAAATATGTACCGCCATAAAAGGGCCGCTTGTCGGGCGTTAGAAAGACATTCATCGGCCACCCGCCGCGTCCGGTGGTGAGTTGAACGAAATTCATATATATCTGATCGACGTCAGGACGCTCCTCCATATCAACCTTTATATTGACGAAATGCTCATTCATGATGGCCGCCGTCGCTTCGTCCTTAAACGACTCGTGCTCCATCACATGGCACCAATGGCACGCCGAATAGCCAATACTCACAAGCACCGGCATGTCCTCAGATCTTGCCTTTTCAAATGCCTCGTCGCCCCACGCGTACCAATCTACAGGATTGTGAGCGTGCTGGAGCAGGTAAGGACTGGTCTCATTGATAAGGCGGTTTGTAAATTTGCTTGAGCGATTCATTGATCCATTGTTTCACGCTCTATGGCGTTTTTGAAACGCGAACAACATTCTGATATATTAGCGTCATCATTTCTTATGACGTCACGTTGCATTTCAAAACTCAGTCCTATGAAGCAGCGAGCGAACCTCTTCGCCGGCGACTAATCCCGTTTCTCCGCAACACAGGCGCCCGTGCTAAACGCACCGGCTTTACCCTCAACGTTATTAATAAAGGAGAAATATCATGACACCATCATCAGAGTTACAGCGTCCGTCCATTAAGACGGAACTTCCGGGCCCGAAATCCCTCGAAATTATCAACGCCGACGCCCAGTACGTCACCCCAAGCTATCCGCGGCCGGATTACAAACTCGTAGCCGATCATGCCAAAGGCGTTTGGATCACTGACCCTGACGGCAACGTCTTCCTTGATTGCAACGCGGGCGTTGCGGTCTGCTCGACCGGACACTGCCATCCCGAGATAGTTGCGGCGATCCAGCAGCAGGTGACCGAGTTGATTCACCTATGCGGTACTGATTTCTACTACCGCCACATGCCGCAACTGGGCAAAAAACTCGAGGAGATATGTCCGATCGAGGGCCCAACTAAGACGCATTTTGCCAACAGCGGTGCCGAAGCGATCGAAACCGCCCTGAAAGTCGCAATGTATCACACACGTAGGCAGAAATTTATCTCATTTTTCGGCTCGTTCCACGGCCGCACGATGGGAGCACTTTCGCTTACCAGCTCAAAAAAGGCGCAGCGCTTGGGCTTTATGCGCCAAGCTCTTGACGTAACTCACATTCCGTATCCGAATTGTTTCCGGTGTCCGTTTAATAAGGGCAAGTGCGAAGACGGCACGTGCTGTCTCGGAACCGTCGACTGGATCGAAAAGCTTTTGTTCAATACGACAACTCCTGCGGAAGAGGTCGCCGGTATCGTTCTCGAAGTCGTACAGGGCGAGGGCGGTTACGTGCCTGCACCGCCCGAGGTTGTTCGCGAGCTTCGCCGTATTTGTGATGAAAACGGCATTATGCTGATCGTTGATGAGGTACAAAGCGGAATGGGACGCACGGGCAAGATGTTCGCCCTCGATCATCATCCCGGCGTGAAGGCCGATATCATGTGCCTCGCAAAAGGCCTCGGCTCAGGTATGCCGATCGGTGCCTGCATCGCCCGCGCCGACATTATGGACTGGCATAAGGGCGCTCATGCTTCCACATTCGGCGGTAATCCGGTCGCGTTGACCGCAGCTCTTAAGACCATCGAGCTGCTCGAAGGCGGCCTCGTGGACAATAGCCGCGAGGTCGGGGCTTATCTCGAGGCCGGATTGCGTAAGCTGATGGATAAGTACGATTGTATCGGCGATGTACGCGGATTGGGAATGATGCTCGGCGTTGAATTTGTTACGGACAAAGCCAGTAACACTGCTGCTCCTGAACTCCGGGACAAGATCGAAATGGCTTGCTTTAAGCGTGGCCTTATTATCCTCGGCTGCGGAGCCAACTCGATCCGCTTTTCGCCGCCGCTGATTCTGGCGAAGGAAAATGTCGACGTCGCTCTGGAGATTTTTGACGAGGCTATTGCGGCGGCACTTTAATAATTATCCGCTGTCGTCAATTATCAACAAACTCCTCGATTGCAGACGGCGATCTTGGGAAAGATAATAATCAAAAGGGCGGTCCCAAATCAGGGACCGCCATTCTTTCGCGAGCGACACTGAGGTGTCGTGATTAGACTATTCCTCTAACCGCAGTCGCGTAAAATCGGGAAAGAGGCTTATTCCGAAAAACCGTAACCGCGAACACGCGCCGTACCGATGTTGAAACCGGGAACGAACGCAGTTGTCTCAAACACTGCATTGAGCGCGTTCGCAGCCTCTGGCCTTAGATTGACAACAACTCCGCTCAAAGAAACGATCTCGAAACGCAAGTTGGTTAAAGCCCCCGAGGGCAGCTGCAGATCGAAAAGCGGCACGCGGCCAACGACGGTACCGTTCGCCGAAACCAGCCCTGTCAGCACAATACCCGAACCCGTTGTATCGATAATAAAGCTCTTTAGCTTAACCTGAGTGGCTCCTCTTGTCAGCGTTAGTCCTCCATTGTGAACTATTTCGCCTCTGAGTGTTTGACGATCAAGCGTGCCATCCGTTATCGGGAAAGTCGCCCTGCCGCCCCGCAAGCCTGCCGGGAAAACGCGTCCTGGAGCTATGTTCAGCGATGTCAACGCACCAATGAAACCAGAGCTTAGCTCAACCGAAGTTGTCCCGGTCAAAAGTTCGATCTGGGAGGCAGACTGCTGGCCAAAATCATGAGCCTTTGTTTGCGCAAAGGTCAAACCAACTGAAAATATGAGTGTAATTAACAAAACGATTATTTTGCTCATTTTTGTAATCTCCTTTGATTCTTAAAATTTAATGCACGAAATATCGTAGCAAAAAGGATTTCGATGAAATGGATCAAACGGATTCAACTTTCAACAAAAAAAGCCCGCACTTGGCGAGCTTTCAGGTCAGAACAATATTTCCAGGGTTAGCCCTTGGATTTCTTTATCTCTTCTAACATCACCGGAACCGCGTCGAAAAGATCGCCAACGATGCCGTAATCGGCAATGTCGAAGATCGGCGCTTCTGAATCTTTATTGATAGCAACGATCGTGCCGGCATTTTTCATACCGACGATGTGCTGTATCGCTCCCGAGATACCGAGAGCGATATAGAGTTTTGGAGCAACCGTCTGGCCGGATGACCCTATTTGCCGGTCGATCGCTAGCCACTCGCTGTCACAGATAGGCCGCGAAGCCGCAAGATCGGCCCCGAGAGCGTCCGCAAGCTGCTGAGCAAGGGCAATGTTCTCTTGTGCCTTGATACCGCGTCCCACGGCGACGATGATCTCACTTTTCGTAAGATCGACCGAGGCTTTTGCTTCCTGGAAAGGAGCCTCGGGCGTCATTCGTACGTCACCGACCGTGACATCCATCGTCTCGACGGCTGCGCTTCCCTTTTCGGCATTCTCACCCCGAAAAGCTCCCGATTGAAACGTAACAAAGTAAGGTGCGTCACCGCCGATCGTCACATCCGCATCGAGTTTGCCGAGGAAGATGCGGCGTGTTAAAACGAGCTTCCCGCCCTCAGCCTTGTATCGAATACAATCTCCGACGAGTTCGCGACCGAGCCGCGCCGCAACTTTCGGTGCAAAATCACGCACCTGGTAGGTATGCGACATTACAACGTATTGCGGATTGGTTGCCTTGATTACCTGCTCCCACGCGTCTGCGTACCCGTCCGGCGTGTACGTCCCGAGCTTATCGCTCTTTGCTACGAAGACCTTTTCGAGGTTGTACCCCGCGATCTCCTGCGCAAGCGAACAATCTTTGTTGCAAGGCAAGACGGCAGAAACCGTTAGGCCAAGATCTTTCCCCATTGCCTGCGCGGCCGCAACCGCCTCGAGCGAGGTTTTGTTTAGCACGCAATCTTTGTGTTCGATGAAAACTAAAATCATATAACGCGAACCTCCGTCCGCAACTTCTCCACCAATTCGACGGCACCGGCCTTTGCGTCACCATTTCCAAGCATCTGCGTTTGCTTTGATTTAAGAGGCATATAAACCTTTTCGATCGTAGCCGCCGAGGCGAATGTCTCGATCGATGGTGTCACGTCGCGAACTTCTTTGCTCTTTGCGGCCATAATGCCCTTTAGCGAAGCGTATCTAATTTGCGAGATGCCCGACTGAATTGTTAGTAATGATGGCAGTTTGTATGTAAACCACTGATACCAGCCGCTTTCGAGCTCGCGTTTGACACGGAGCGTGTCGCCAAGGCTGGCACGGTCAACCTCGATCACGATCGTCGCATGCGGTATGCCGAGAAGTTCGGCAAGGATCACGCCCGTCTGCCCGTAGCTCGCGTCGTCAGACTGCAAGCCAGTAAATATAAGGTCAGCGTTCTCATCGCGGATCGCATCGGCGATCAATTTTGCGATCTGGTATGCCGAGAGCGTCTTGCTGTCCTCGACGACTACGTGGATCGCTCGATTCGCCCCGCGCGCCAACGCATCTTTGATCACGGTCTTAGCACTCGCGGGCCCGAGCGTGCATACGACAACCTCGCCCTCGTCCTTTGCTTCGACGGTTCGAAGCGCTTCTTCAAGTGCGTAACCATCAGACTCGTTTGTCTGCTGAGCGACATCAGCCTCGTTTATCCATTTTTCGTCGCCCGCGATCCGCAGAACCGCATCTTTATTGGCAACCTGTTTCATTAATACAATGATTTTCATTTTTCAATTACTTATCCGAAAGTTTCTTAATTATTGACTTGGCAAGGCTTTCATTAATTTCTTTGTGTCGCGGAACAGGCTGAGATCGCTTGGTCTCATGGTTCGTGTACCAGTCGTGTTTACCGCCGTGACGCACCAGAAAGCAGCCCATCTCTTCGAGTCGCTTGATTAATTCACGCCGTTTCATCAAGAAACAAGAACGAGTTCCTCAACCCTTCGAATATAGGGAATCTCATTTGCTTCGATGTCGGCGAGCAGACCTTTGAGATTTTCGATTAGCTCCTCTTTCGACAACCCTTGCGTTTCGTAGTCCGGGTATTTATTAAGATGGCCGATATAATACTCTCCGTCTTGCCAATATGTGTATTCCAATGTCCGCATAAAGCCGATTATCCGCTAAATCGCTTAAATATCAAACACGCGTTGGTTCCGCCAAAGCCAAAATTATTCGACAACACATAGTCGACGGTAACATCCCGTGGAACATTCGGTATGTAATCAAGATCACAATCCGGGTCGGGAAACTCGTAGTTGATCGTCGGCGGCAATTTATTTTCCAGCATCGCCTTTACCGAAAATACAGCTTCGATCCCGCCGGCGGCGCCGAGAGCGTGACCGGTCATTGATTTGGTCGAACTGACCGGAATGCTGTAGGCACTGTCTCCGAATACCTTCTTGATCGCCAGTGTTTCAAATTTATCGTTATACGGCGTCGAAGTTCCGTGGGCATTGATATAGCCGATCTGATATGGTTCTAATCCCGCATCCTTGAGAGCACGCTGCATAACGCGTATCGCACCGGAACCCGTCTCGTCCGGCATTGTGACGTGAAAGGCATCGCCGCTCATTCCGTAACCGACGATCTCGGCCAGAATGTTAGCTCCACGCTTCTTAGCAAATTCAAGCTCCTCGAGGATCATAAGGCCGGCGCCTTCGCCGATGACAAATCCATCGCGCTCAAGGTCAAACGGCCTTGATGCGTGTTTCGGATCAGCATTTCGGGTCGACAGAGCCCGCATCGAGGCAAAACCCGCCACCGACATAGGCGTGATCGCACTCTCGGCGCCGCCGCAAATCATCGCGTCAGCATCGCCACGTTCGATAATGCGAAAGCTGTCGCCGATGGCGTGCGCCCCGGCGGAACAAGCTGTCGCGGTCGCCGAATTTGGCCCCTTCGCCCCGTGGCGTATCGAAACATTACCGGAGGCAAGATTGACGATCGCCGAAACGATAAAGAACGGAGATACGCGATCCGGGCCGGAATTAAGAAGCTTCTCGTGCTCACGTTCGATCGCCCAGAAATCACCGATGCCGGAACTGATATAAGTTCCGATCATTTCGGAGTTAGAATCGTCGATTACAAGGCCGCTGTGTTTTATCGCCTCGTCCGAGGCTGCGATAGCGAAATGCGAAAAGGCTCCCATTCGACGAGCCTCTTTCTTGTCGAGGAAATTGAGAGCATCGAAGTCCTTAACCTCACACGCGAAATTTGCGGAATATTTCGAGGCGTCGAATTTCTTAATATAATCGGCGCCGCTCTCGCCATTCATTAACGCGCGCCAAGTCGACGGCACGTCATTTCCGCACGGCGTCACCAGACCAAGTCCCGTAACTACAACACGACGTTTCATAGTTCTAACGATAAACGGTGAATGAAAGGACGCGAATGGCAAGGCGCCTCACCATTCACCCCGACAGTTCATCAACAACTACTTGGCTGACTTGTGCTGCTCGACGTAAGCATATGCATCGCGCACGCCCTGGATCTTTTCGGCATCTTCGTCGGGAATCTCGATATCGAATTCCTCCTCGAACCGCATTACGAGTTCGACCAGATCCAATGAATCCGCACCCAGATCTTCGATAAAGCGAGCATTTTCGGTAACTTCTGCCTCATCCACACCCAACTCATCAACGATGATCTGTTTAATCTTATCCTGTACTTCTGACATATATTCTCCTGTTCTTATAGCGTTTCTAAAGTATTTCTTAAACCCTCGGTATTTTCAATGTTGGAGCACTCAGCGTCTCTTTTAATCTGCCTCACTAACCCCGTTAAAACCTTGCCCGGACCGATCTCGATAAACCTCTCGACGCCGCCCGCACTCATATTCTCGATCGTCTGCAGCCATCGAACCGGCGACGAAACTTGTGCGACAAGCCTATTGCAGACTGCGGCGGCATCGCAATTGGTCGCTGCATCGACATTGTGCACGATCGGAAATTCAATGTCGCCGTATTCCAAATCCGCGAGATCGTTTGCAAGCCTAACCTGGGCCGGCATCATCAACGCACAATGAAATGGTGCCGATACGTTGAGCCTAATGGCCCGCTTTGCTCCTTTATCCTTCAATATGTCGCAAGCCCGGTCGACCGCTTCCGAATTCCCGGCAATCACCACTTGCGATGGCGAATTGATATTTGCCGGGCTACAAACCTGTCCATGGGCCGCTTCCGCACAACCTGCCTCGACTGTTTCGGCATCAAGGCCCAGTATCGCGGCCATCGCCCCGACGCCTACAGGAACAGCTTCCTGCATATATGTTCCGCGCTTTCGAACGGTTTGCACCGCGTCGGCAAAATCCAAAACACCGGCCGCTACAAGAGCCGAAAACTCCCCCAGACTATGACCGGCAACAAATTCCGGTTCCGCCAATCCCTCGGCCATTGCTGCGTAGTAAGCTGCCACGGACGCTGTCAAAATCGCCGGCTGCGTATTTGCCGTAAGCTGCAGATCGGCTTCATCACCTGCAAAGCACATTTCCGACAGTGAAAAGCCAAGAGCCTCGTCCGCCGCCTCAAAAACCTCGCGGGCCGCGGCAAAGTTGTCAAACAAATCCTTGCCCATTCCCACATATTGAGAACCTTGACCAGGAAAAATAAACGCAATCTTAGACATTCAATCCAAAATCCAAAATCCGAGATCTAAAATCGAATTACCGTTCCGCCCCAAGTGACGCCGCCGCCGAACGCGGTCAACAGCACGAGGCTTCCCTCTTTGATCTTACCGGACTGAATACATTCATCTATTGCGATCGGAATCGAGGCTGACGATGTATTGCCCATTTCCGCAATGTTGGAATAGACCTTTTCTTCGGGCACTCCCAACCGCGAGGCAACAGCATCGGTTATACGCTGGTTTGCCTGATGTGGTATTACCAGATCTACATCATCAACAGTAAGCCCTGCCTTTTCAAGCACTTCTGCAGAAATATCAGCCATCGAACGCACGGCGACCTTAAAAAGCTCATTGCCCTTCATCTTGAAAAAGTGTTGGCCCTCGTCGATGGTCTGATGAGTAGTGCCGAGTTTCGTACCGCCGCCCGGTGCAAAGAGCTGATCTTCGTAACGGCCATCCGATCGTATCTTGGTCGCTAATATTCCTTTGCCTTCCCGAACTGGACCAACAACTGCCGCTCCGGCCCCATCGCCAAATATTACGCAAGTCCCGCGGTCGGTGTAATCGACGTATTTTGTCAAAACCTCGGCACCGATCACCAATGCGTAACGGATCTGCCCCGTGCGTATCATCGATTCGACCATCGTCAGACCATACAGAAATCCAGAACAGGCTGCGAAAATATCCATTCCCGCGGCATTTGTGGCACCGATCTGCGCCTGAATTAATGCTCCCGTCGAGGGCATGATCTGATCCGGAGTCGTAGTGGCACAAATGATGAGGTCAATGTCAGTCGGCTCAAGACCCGCACGTTCCAACGCCTGCAGAGCGGCTTTCGTCCCGAACTGAGACGTGTATTCGTCTTTGGCGGCCTTATGGCGCTGCTTTATTCCGGTGCGCGAGGTTATCCACTCATCGTTTGTGTCCACCATCTTTTCCAGGTCGGCATTCGTCAAAATGCCTTCCGGATAAGCGTGTCCCATCCCCATGATTCCCGCGTTCTGTGCTGTCATTGATTAGAATTAGAACTCAAAATTTGAATCTTTTCAAAAATCTATTCGGATTCTTTGACGTCAATTATCTTGCGGCCCTTGTACATTCCGGTCTTTGCGTCGATACGGTGCGGGACCTTTGCATCCCCCGAATCCTTATCAAGATAAAACTGCGGTGTCGTTAGAGCGTCGTGAGCCCGGCGCGTTCGCGTGCGTGAATGTGAATGTCTTCGTTTTGGATTTGGCATTATTACCTCAAATTATATCGCCGCAAAAAAGCCACCTATGTTGCCTTTTCACGGCTACTTCAAACTCTTAAGTGCCGCCCAACGAGGATCGATATCGTCGTCGGCACACATACAATCTATCAAATTTAGGTTCGCACCGCATTTCGGGCACAAACCCTTGCAATCATCCCTACAAAAAATTTGCTCGGGAATCGCCAGCAGAATCTGTTCGCGAACGACCTCGGCAAGGTCGATCTTGCCGTCGTTTGCAAGCGAGACATCCAGCTCTTCGAGTTCGAGTTCTTTATCGTGCTCGGCATTTTCGTCACTCGATTCCTCAAAAACGTCGTCAAAACCAATTTCGAATTGTCTCGAGATCGGCTCAAGACACCGAGTACAGGCAATTAATCCATCAACCTGTATTGTCCCGCGGACGTGAGCCTTACCGTCTAAACGCCGCGTTTCGCCGCTAAACTCTGCTTTACCATTCAGCGACACAATCTCACCATCGAGGTCGATCTCCGCCGGGTCAAACACCGCATCGATCTTTTTCGCAACCGTTCCAAAATTGGCGAGATCGATGATCATTATCAAGTAGTGCAGACATCCGCCAAAAACATCGCGGAAGGCAAAGGGTTAATTATAGTCTCTGAGCCAGAACTGTCAAATAATTGGTCACGCAAATCGATCAGCTTCTGTTGGCCGAACCGACCGCCTCGTCCAACGTTGTGAATCCTCTTTGTTTCAAAATCGCCGCCAAACCGCTATTTACCTTTCGGGCAAACGACGGCCCACGATATACAAAACCCGTATAGGCCTGCACTAGCGACGCCCCGGCAGCAATTTTCGCGAATGCATCGTCCGCGTTAAAAACACCACCGACGCCGATGATAGGCAATTTTCCTTTCGAATACCGGTAGATCGCAGCGATGACGTAGTTCGATCGCGCCTCCAGCGGCTTTCCGCTCAATCCGCCTTCTCGGATCTTCTCCTTGTCGGCCGATATCAGCCCGCCGCGGGAGATCGTTGTATTTGTCGCAATAATGCCCGCGATCTCCAATGGCAAGGCTATATCAACAATCGCCTCGATCTCAGCCTCGGTTAGGTCAGGTGCAATCTTGACAAGCATTGGCCTTGTGCCCAATTCGTGATTTCGAACTTGCAGAGCACGCATCAATTCTTCGAAATTGTCCGCGATTTGCAATTCCCGCAGCCCCGGCGTATTCGGGGACGAAATATTTACCGCGACATAGTCTGCGACCGGATGAACGATTTCAAAGCACTTCAGATAGTTTTCCGTCGCTTCGTCGTTCGGAATATCCTTGTTCTTGCCAATATTTACGCCGACGATGCATCGTCTCTCAAGCCGCCCAAGTCGCTCAGCAATAACCGCGGCACCGTCATTATTAAAGCCAAGCCTGTTGATCAGCGCTTCGTCGTCCGGCAGTCGAAACAACCTCGGCTTGGGATTTCCGGGCTGTGGTTTGAACGTAACTGTCCCAACCTCCACAAAACCGAACCCGAGATCAGCGAGTTGGTTGACGACGACGCCGTTTTTATCAAAACCAGCCGCAAGCCCGATCGGATTCGCGAATTTCAATCCAAACCTCTCGATCTCGCCGAATACAGTGGCTACCTCCGGCGAAACCGCGCCGCCAAGTCCGAGTTTCGGTGCGATCTCGAGCTTTAACGCCTCGATACCAATGTTATGCGCATGCTCCGCGTCAAGGCGGAACATTATCGGTCGAATAAGCTTATGCCAGAGTTTTGACATCTCGAAAGGTTCTGATTTTATCGGAAACTCAGTTGATAGAGAAACTTCGCGACCTCATCTTTGAACTTTAACCGTCCCTTTGCTACGATTTGCTTTCAAATGGGCGACGAAATAAATCTTGTTGAGAAGTCGAGGATAATGGATGCCGTTGCGATGAAGCGTGCTCTCTCGCGGCTCTCGTCCGAGATCGTCGAATCAAATCAGGGTGCGAAAGATCTCTATTTGGTCGGCATTCGCCGTCGCGGAGTACCTTTGGCCGAACGGATTGTCGATAAGATCGAAGCTCTTGAGGGCGAACGGCCTTTGTATGGGATCCTCGACATTACACTATATCGCGACGATCTCTCGACTGTTGGGGCCAATCCTATAGTCAACCGCACCGAGCTCGAACACGATATCGAAGGTAAAAATATCATCCTCGTCGACGACGTGCTTTATACAGGACGAACGATCCGCGCCGCGCTCGATCAACTGATGGATTTTGGCCGGCCGCGAAAAGTACAGCTCGCCGTGCTGATAGACCGTGGCCGAGAGCATCGCGAACTACCGATCCAAGCCGACTTTATTGGAAAACTGGTCCCGACCAAGCAGACCGAGATTATAAAGGTCATGCTCAATGAGTATGACGATGTCGAAGCCGTCGGCATTTTCGAACGGCCTTAGGAATGGCGGATTGGTGATTGCGGATTGCGGATTGCGGATTTTGAAGTATGACGCAGGATGAACTCAAAAAGCGTACAAAGGAATTCGCCTTGAGAATCATCAATTTAGTCGAAACCTTCCCGAACACATTTCTTGGCCGACACGTCGGCGGACAGCTTATTCGTTCCGGCACCTCGGTTGCGGCAAACTATCGCGCAGTTTGCCGCGCAAAGTCGAACGCAGATTTCATTGCGAAAATGGGTATTGTCGAGGAAGAAGCTGACGAATCGGCTTTTTGGATCGACTTTGCGGTAGATACACAAATGGCGAAATCGGAACGCGTCGCCGAACTGCTCGATGAATCAAACCAGTTGGTTGCGATCTTCGTCTCGTCGATTAATACGGCACGGGGTGGAAAGCGATGACTCTTAACCCAGTAATCCGCAATCCGCAATCCGCAATCCGCAATCAGGTGGATAAACCTTTTCGCCGAAGAGATTTACTCGGTATTCGCGACCTGACCGCCGCGGAGATCGTCGGTTTTCTTGATACGGCCGAGAACTTTAGCGAGATCTCAACACGCGAAGTCAAAAAAGTCCCCGCTCTTCGCGGTAAGACCATCATAAATTTATTTTTTGAGGCTTCGACCCGTACGCGCACTTCATTCGAGCTCGCCGCCAAACGCCTTTCAGCCGACACGGTCAATATCAGCGTGTCATCATCGAGCCTGACCAAAGGCGAAACCTTGCTCGATACCGCGATGAATCTCGACGCGATGGCACCGGACTGCATCGTCGTGCGACATTCAAGCGCCGGTGTGCCGCATCAGCTTGCAAAGGTTTCGCGAGCAGCTATCGTCAACGCCGGTGACGGTGCCAACGAGCATCCGACACAAGCCCTGCTCGATGCAATGACTATCCGCGAACACAAAAAAACGATCGCAGGCCTTGAGGTAGCAATCGTCGGTGACATTCTGCACAGCCGTGTCGCACGTTCGAACATTCATCTTTTGACCAAGTTAGGTGCAAAGGTTCGAGTCGCAGGTCCCGGAACGCTCGTCCCCGATGACTTTCAGCATCTTGTCGAAAAAGACCTTCAAGTTTGTCCGCATATCGAGGACGCCATCGTTGGGGCCGATGTTGTTATGATCCTCCGCATCCAACGCGAGCGGCAGGACTCGGCCTACTTCCCGACCCTGCGCGAATACTCGATCCACTACGGCCTCACAAACGACCGCCTCGACCTGGCCAAAAAAGATGCTATTGTCCTGCATCCCGGCCCGATGAATCGCGGCATCGAAATATCATCCGACGTCGCCGACAGCTCGCGCTCGCTGATCTTGGATCAGGTTAAATACGGCGTTGCAGTGCGAATGGCAGTTCTCTATCTTGCGACCGGAGGAACTGCGACGAGCTAATAGTGTATGAAGTTACTGATTAGAAATGGCCATCTTATCGACCCCGCCGAGAACCAAAACAGCGGAAAAGATCTTCTGATCGAGGACGGAAAGGTCGCGGCGTGGTTTGGTCCGAATGACAGCGGGCGGGACGATGCCGAGGTTTTTGACGCTAGCGGTTTAATTGTTGCTCCGGGTTTTATTGATATGCACGTGCATTTGCGCGAGCCGGGGCAGGAGCATAAGGAGACGATCGCGAGCGGTTGTGCGGCGGCGGTTGCGGGCGGTTGGACAAGCGTTTGCCCGATGCCTAATACAAATCCCGTCAACGACAATGCGGCGATCACGAGATATATGATCGAGCAGGCTGAACGTGCTGGATTAGCGAACGTTTTTCCAATCGGAGCGATCACAAAATCGTCCGACGGCAGCGAGCTTGCGGAAATGGGTGAGATGAAGGCCGCGGGAGCAGTTGCAGTATCTGATGATGGCCGTCCCGTTCCGAATGCCGGAATTATGCGGCGGGCGATGCAGTACGCGAAGGATTTCGATCTGCCGGTGATCGATCATTGCGAAGACAAATCGCTATCCTCCGGCGGCGTCATGCACGAAGGACGTGTCTCGCTTTTGCTCGGCCTCAAAGGAATGCCCGCGCTCGCCGAGGACATCGACGTAGTCCGCGACATTATCTTAGCAAAGGAAACAGGCGCACACATCCACATCGCACATGTCTCGACAAAAGGTGCAATTGAAGCTATTCGCCGTGCAAAGGCAGAGGGCATCAATGTCACCTGCGAGGTCACGCCGCATCATTTCACGCTGACCGACAAAGCGGTCGAGGGCTACGACACAAA
>DAIRVI010000030.1:21285-27283 GCA_036802885.1 Pyrinomonadaceae bacterium | reverse complement strand
AAACACCGGGTGAATTCAAAGTCAGCGTGCCATTTGAATGATGAATCGCTCCGCCGTTTTCAGTCGTCGTCGATCCGTTGCCGTTGCTGGTAAAAGAAACCGTAGATGCAACGGTCGTTGTTCCGCCGTTATTATTGTGATAGAGTCCGCCTCCATCACCGCTTGCGTTATTATCAGCATCGGCATCATTACCAGAAAATGTTGCCCTGGTGAGCGTATCAGTTACACCACCAGAAACGGCAATACCACCACCGTGAATATTGGAATTATTTTCCGTAACCGCGACGTTTGTAGTTGAACCGACATTCAGCACGCTCGGAGTTCCAGCATTCTGATTTGTCGCATTGATAAAGACGCCGCCGCCATCAGTTGTCGCGTTATTGCCCGTGATCGAACCGTTATCTATATTGATGGTGGTTTGGTTTGACGGCGTGACAGCCGCACGGAAAGCATGTGCGATTCCGCCGCCGTTGAGCGCATTATTCGGCTGAAGTGCGGCAACTCCGCCGATCGTGCAGTTTGTTACGTTGAGCGTCCCGCGATCACGGAAAACCGCACCGCCGTCGCCGCCGCCGCTGTTGTCGCTGTTGGCACGATTGTTTTGCATCGTGACGCCACTCAGCGTCAAAAATCTTGCTCCGCTGACGGTGTCATTGTCGCCCCAAACCGCGCCGCCGTCGTCGCGTGCGGTGTTTCCGCTCATCGTTCCGCCTGTAACCGTAATCGCTCCGCTAAAGGCCTTTAGCGCGCCGCCGTCATCGTGCGAAATGTTGTTACTGAAATTCGTATTTGTGATCGTTCCGACATTTGAGTCATGATTGGCGGCAATTGCGCCGCCATCAACGTCGAGTGCGGTGCCCGCGAAAACAGGTCCCGTTCGAGCTTCGTTCGAAGTAAATGTTGAATTTGCAACGCTCAAGGTTGCAGGTGTTGAAGCTAAAAAGGCGAGTGCTCCGCCCGGACCTGCTTTTCCGATATTGGTTGTTGCTGTAACCGAGGTGAAAGCAATTGACGCGAATTGATTAAAAACCCCGCCTGTATCGTGATCAGCCTGGTTGTTATTGATAGTTACGCTCGTCAAGGTCAAGGTGCCGCGAGTTGCACCGCCGAATCCGTCCATTCGAATTGCGCCACCACGGGCAAAATTTGCCGTCGCAAATCCCATATTCCAATCTTCACGCACATTGCCGCTTTGAATCGTCAGATTCGACATTGTCACGTCGATACCCGTACTTCCGCCGAATCCGCCGCCAAAAATGCCGTCCATTCCAATATCGAAAACACGGTCGGTCGTTACACCCGTCGAAGATGAGGGCGCAAATGTTCCCGCCGAAATTGTGTTTCCGCCTGCTGCACCCATAATTGTTACATCGTTATTGTCCGATGAATTCGGCGTTAAGCACAGGTCCTCGGTGGCGTTTATCGAACAGAAAATATCTAAATCGCCCGACGACGCACTGTTGTCACCGAACCCGTCGTTATCCGCTTTTCCGGTCGAAAGCGTGATGTTAATTCCGCTGTTGATCGTGATTGTATCATTTCCGGTGAAACGGTTGGCTTCCATGATCGCCGCACGTAAAGTACACGGATTACCGGCTAACGTGCTGGCGCAAACGCCGTTACCGGGATTGTTGTCGGGCGCGTCGCCATTGCTGGTAACATTGAAGGTTGCCTGCGGTGCGGTCAGAAACGTTGAGACTTCAGCTTTCCCGCTTTGCAAAACCAACAGGTCCTTGTCGCCGTCAAAGTTAAAGCGTCCGGCGATCGCCAAAATCGGCGAACTTTCCAGGCGGAATTTAACCGATTGACGCCTTCCGACGTATGAAACTCTTTCGCCCGTTTCTGATTCGGCAATCGCCATCGGCAATACGTTAATTTCGTTGTTGTCCGAATCTAAAACGATCAGATCTTCGCCCGAATTGCTCAAACGTCCGCTGGTTAAAATCGCGTTTGATGAGGCCAACGCACTCGGAACCGCGCCGAAAAATTGATCGTATTCTGACCAGGTTTGATTATCTGATACAGGCAGCGGAGCAGGTTCACGCAAATCTTCATTGCTCAGTTGCTTCAAGATCCGTTGCGGAATAGGAAAGCCTTTCGCTTGATAATCACGAACCTGACTGGCAAGATGTTCTTTTTTTGTAACGGGTCGCGTATCCAAATCACCGCGCGAAAGGATGTGAATCGTTCCGCTGTCGTCCAATGCTGCAATTTCCGGACGGAATTCACGGTCAGGCACAAAATCGCCGACAACCATTGACCTGACCCCGAAGCCTTGCGGCAGATGGCCGACTTCGTTTTTGTCGTCGCTGCCTGAAATTATAGAAATTTGATTGCCGTTTCCGACCGCAATATCCGTAAACGTATTCGTGTCCAATTGTCCGATCGCGATCGTTTCAACGTCGTTAGCCAACGAAATTCGACTCGGCTCGCGGCTTAAAATATCGCCAAAACCCCGGTATATCAACACTTCGCTGCCAACGCCGATAATTACGTCCGGCAAACCGTCAAGCCGGTTCACATCGCCGCCGATCATCGTATTGATCTTGCCGTTAAGACCAATCTCTCTGGTATTTACAAATCCGCCGGTTCCATCGCCTGCGATCAGGTAGATCGTGCCTCCGCCTTTCGCTGCGGCGATAATATCGACGCGGCTGTCGCGGTCAAAATCTCCTGAAAGCAGGAAATCCGGACTGATCGGTAATTCGATCGATCGCTCTTCCTGCCGGAATGGAGAAATAAAACGGAGGTCTCTGATCGCCTCAAACGCTTCCTGAGTCTTCGGTGCAAAGGCGTTGATATCTCCCATTTGAATAGAAATGCCATTTTCCCGTCCGGTAATAAGATCATTTATCCCGTCGCCGTTGAGATCGGAAACGATCATCGAAACCGCGGGAGAATTTCGAAGACTTCCCTCTGAGGGAATCTCAAACGCACCATTGAGTTTAAGATACTCATTACCCTGTGGGCTGCTCTTCAATTCCTGCGCATTCAGAAGTGAACCGCAAAACACGATGGCAATAATGAGGCAAAAATATCTTTTCATCGAAACACAGGCACTCTTTTTCATTTTTTCTCTCCTTGATCAAATCCAATATCCTTTATTCAAAACTATCTCAATACAAACCGCCTAAAGCCGCCTTGCTCTCAACTTCTCGGCGGAAAAACGCCTTGCAGCGCAATACAAAAATTCAGCGTCAGGTATGGCATCAAATTATTATGCGGCTGGCTTCCGCCCTGTAGCCCGACCGCGGTCGCACCCATAGCCCCATTCGGTCCCGTCGCATTATACGGCCTCGAGTTTGAGCGTCCCCCGACATTGCCAACCGGCGTATCAGTCGGCGGGATAAAAGCAGTCGGACGGGCGATTTCCCCATGATTATGGGCCGGCATCTCCGTCGTTTGGAGGGTTACACTTGCCGAGCCGGCCGTTTCGCCGATATCGCGCAAACTCAATCCCGGCCCCTGGCCCCAAAACATCGGGGCGATTCCCTGGAAATTCGGAAGGGCAAAATTGGATTGGCCATTGCCGCCATAGGTCGTCCCCAACAATGAAAAAAGCGCCGTATTCTGCGAGAGAGGCAACAATTGTCCGTTGCAAAACGCCCAGCCCCGCGGGGCGAAGTTGCACCCCAATATTCTTATTTCAGCAACAAATGGATCTGACATTCTTCTAATCCTCCTGATTTAATTCGGCGAAGGGAATATTCCCTGAAGCGCGATGCAAAAGTTGATCGTTAAAAAGGGCTGCCTGTTCTCATGCGCCTGGCTGCCCCCGCTATTCGTAATCGCCCCAGCATTCATCGCCGCATTGGCCGGGTTTGTGTTATAAAGCGTGGAATTATCCGCAACCTGCCCCCAAAACGCGCTGTTCCCCGAGGTTTGCGCACTTGCCGTATCCGGGAAGGTCGCCTGCATCGTGTGGTTGTGGGTCGGCATTTCGGCCGTGGTGAGCGTATGCACCTCCTCTCCGCCGCGCTGTCCCAAAGAAAAACTATTTCCAAAATGCAAAGGAACTCGCCCCCGCAGATCGGGTAACGCGAAAGTTGTCACCCCATTGCCGCCGTATGTCGTACCAAGCAGCGAAAAAAGCGCCTGGTTCTGATTGATCGGCAATAGCTGCCCATTGCATTGAGCCCACCCGCGCGGCGCAAAGCCAAAACTCATCATCCTGATCTCACATAAAAACGGTTCCGACATTCCAATTTTCTCCTATGTCTTTTTAACCCAAATCTACATTCTATCTATCTAATCGCATTCCAGTTCGGTTTAAGTCGGACTCGGGAAAATACCAAAGAGCGATATGATAAAGCTCACGCATAGAAAGGGCTGTACATTTTCGTGCGGCTGGCTTCCGCCTGTGTTCTGTATCGCCGCCGCATTCATATTTATCTGCGGCGGTGTGAGTGCGTATGCCAACGCCGTCGCATTTTGCGACGGAACCGCATTCGCCGGACTCGCGCTATTGCCCGGACCGGAATTGCAGCCGGCCGGATGGTTATGCGTAGGAATTGTATTTGTCGTAAGCGTTACCGTTTCCACGCCGCCCGTTTCCGCAAGGATGTAGTTTCCGCTTCCGCCGCCGCCCGTGAGTTGCCCCATGTGGATCGGAACCCGGCTTTGCAGATTTGGTAGTGCAAATGTTGATTGCCCATCCCCGCCGTAGGTCGTTCCGATCAAGTTAAAAAGCGTTTCATACTCAGAGATCGGCAATAATTGACCCGAACAAAACATCCAGCCCGCCGGAGCAAAGTTTCCGCCAAACATCCTTATTTCCCCAACAAATGGATTACCCATAAAAACCTCCTAAATTTTTTGCACCTCGTCACGCCGTGGCAGCATTCGTTTGGCTGTTCACCGGCCGCTGCCAAAGCTGATACATTCCCTCATCGCTGATTGGTTCAAAGCCCAGCCGCTCAAAAAGCGTCTGTGAGGGATTAAAGCTCTCTAGATATATCGTTACCGGTTTTGCTGCAGCCTGCAAAATATCAGTTAGAATCCTTGTCCCGATTCCCCTGCTGCGATACTCCGGCAAGATCGAAATATCGATTATCCTGATCTCGTCATCGAGCTCGCTGGTATAAAGACGCCCTACTTTTTCCGTATTGTAAATTATTATCTGAAAATTGCCGTTCGGATACTTGGTGACGTAATGCTGCCGTTGGGCCTCAAACTGCATTGTTAGGAAGGCACTTCTCTGGGTTTCGTTCCAGGGAGCTAACACCATTTCATCAGCGCGCGTTGTTGAATATAACGCCTTTAGAAAGGCATCGTCTGAACTGTTAACCTTGGAAAAGGTCAAATTCATTTAGATTCCTCTAAATCAAAACCGCTAACAAGAAAGAACCTCTAGAGATAAGGAAACTCCACGATTTGAACACAATTGGCTCGATTTTGCAACCCTTTTCGGTTAGCGACCGCCTCCGCGAGCAAGCACTGAAACGAAATGAATTTTATGAGACACCTCTGCTTTCAAACCGATATACGAGAAATGCCTTGCATTTATTTTCACTATTCGGTAACTTTTTCGTGGAGTGCCAAGAGAGACCACTATGAAAATATCGAGAAGATCGTTTGTAATATTGGGTGGGGCGACCGCGGTCGCAACCTTGGGTCTACCGGTCGGGGTTATGGGTCAGAAAACGGAGGTGGATACCCTTTCGTTGCTGTCGGCGGACCGTTTCCGAACCTATATCGGCACTGAGTTTCAGATCTCCGGCGAGGGGACGACTTTCTCAGCAACGCTGCTTGACGTCAAGGACTACGCAACCAAAACGGGGGAGTGTTTTTCGCTCGATTTTAAGGCTAATATAAGAAACCCGGGACAGCAGCGATACCAGCTTTCGCATTTTGCGCTCGGAGATTTCGACTTATTGATGGTTGGCCATCAAAGTAGTCGCAAAACGAGCCTGCTGGTTGCGACGATTAACAGGCTCTAGCTTTCCAATAATCGGTTAAAGACGGCCTCGTAAGTGTATCCGTTTGCGTCCTGAGCGAC
>DAIRVI010000030.1:17971-21185 GCA_036802885.1 Pyrinomonadaceae bacterium | reverse complement strand
CCAATAATCGGTTAAAGACGGCCTCGTAAGTGTATCCGTTTGCGTCCTGAGCGACGGGCACGAGGAAGATCGATCCTTCGCCGAGTTTTTCATGGCTTAGGTTGTAAAGCCGCTGTTCCAGAAAATGATCGCCGGGGCCAGAAAATATTAATGAAAATACCTCCTGATTTGAGGTCAGTTTCCTTTCGGTAACTTCCACGAGCTTTAATTCCATCTGCGTATCTTCGATCCGAAAGGTTGAAGTTACCTGCGACCTAAAATCTTCGTAACCCAAAGTATCCATTATTGTTTCCACTCCATTTCCAAGTACATTCCATCCTCGGACGTAAATTCAAATCCGTGTTTTTGATATAGCCTGATCGCCCCCGCATTTTGCGAGAACACTTGCAGGTAAATCTTCTCAGACACTTTTTTTAAACCTTCTAAGCAAAAACTTCCGATGCCTTTGCCGCGCATTGGGCTGAGAACCGATATTTCCACGAGCCTCGTGCAGTCCGTCGATCGATCGGTCAGCATCCGGCCAACGGGCGCGCTGTCAGATTCGATAATGAAATTTTCGGCGTTCGGATAGTTACCAGAATAGCTTTGTTTTTGAGCGTTATATTGAATTTTCATCAACTGCAGGATCTGCGGCTCAGGAAGCCCGGTGAGCCTCAATTCGTCGCCTCTCACGTCCACAAACAACTCGATCAGGAATCGCTCATCGGCCTGCGTCGCTTTTCTCAGGACAGGTGTCTGCATTCCACCAATAATTGTCGATTCGCCGCGCGCCTGTCAATCCGATGGCATTACTTCGCCTTGCTTTTTGCAAGGTTGGACCCGGCCCCTGTTTTTTCACTATCCATGGGTTTGGACCTAAGAACAAACGCTCTAGAGAATTTTGGGGAGTTATTCGCTAAACTACTCTGGATGAACGAAGCAGTAAATGTGATCGGCGGCGGATTAGCTGGTGTCGAATCGGCGTGGCAAGCGGCGAAGATGGGGGCGAAAGTTCGCCTGTACGAGATGCGGCCCGTCGTCGAGACGCCCGCTCATCGGACAGATCAACTGGCTGAGATCGTGTGTTCGAATTCTCTAAAGACTGATGAGCCGGGCAGCGCGCCGTACCTGTTAAAGGAAGAATTGCGTCGCGGCGGTTCGATGGTGCTTGAGGTTGCTCACGCGACGCGGGTTCCAGCGGGTGCGGCTTTGTCAGTCGATAGAATCAAATTTGCCGAGATGATAACGGAACGGGTCGAGGCTCACCCAAATATCGAGATCATTCGCGAAGAGGTGAAGACAATTCCTGAGGACGAGATCACGATCATCGCGACCGGGCCGCTCACAAGCGACGCGTTGACCGCCGAGATAATGCGCTTTACGGGCGACGATCAGCTTTATTTTTACGACGCCATCGCCCCGATCGTGGCGGCGGATTCGATAGATATGTCGGTGGCGTTCAAGGCTGCGCGCTATGGCAAGGGTGGCGACGATTACATAAATTGTCCGATGTCGCCAGACGAATATGCGGTGTTTTATGACGCCCTGATCGGTGCGAAATCGGTGCCTCTCAAGCGATTTGAGGACACGCATTGGTTCGAAAGCTGCCTCCCGATCGAGGAAGCCGCCCGCCGTGGAGTCGATACTCTGCGATACGGGCCGATGAAACCGCGGGGTTTGCCCGATCCAAAGACCGGCCGCGAGCCTTGGGCTTGCGTGCAGCTACGGCAGGAAAATATGATG
The DNA here is from genome assembly GCA_036802885.1 of Pyrinomonadaceae bacterium. Classification (GTDB taxonomy): domain Bacteria; phylum Acidobacteriota; class Blastocatellia; order Pyrinomonadales; family Pyrinomonadaceae; genus OLB17. The sequence continues at coordinate 19,463 of DAIRVI010000030.1, read as the reverse complement.
GCTGACGCTTACGGGCTCGTCGGATTTCAAAACCACCTTCGTTACGGCGAGCAGGAGCGTGTCTTGAAGCTAATCCCGGGACTTGAGAACGCCGAGTTTTTGCAGTTTGGTCAGATACATCGCAATACATTTATCAATTCGCCAAAGATAATAAATGAGTCTTTAGAAACGCGTGCCAACCCGCGTTTGTTCTTCGCCGGCCAGATCACGGGCGTTGAGGGATATGTCGAATCTGTCGCGACGGGCTGGCTCGCCGGGATAAACGCGGTGCGAGTTTCGCAAGGCATGGAAATGTTGACTGCACCCTTAACGTCTGCAATCGGAGCTCTATGCCGATACGTTTCAAACGTCGAGACCAAGAATTTCCAGCCAGTGAATATAACATTCGGCCTGCTCGAACCGCTGCCCGTCGAATTGCGTAAGAAATATCGCAACAAACAAGAACGGCATTCGATACAGGTTGAGCGAGCGTTGGTTGATTGGGATGCATGGCTGGCGGAATTTTACCGCAGAGACGCAAAAACGCAGAGAATCTAAAATGGACCTTACTGCACTTTTGATAATCCTTGCGATATTCATCGTCGCCGTGCTGTATTCCTCAGTCGGGCATGGCGGGGCTTCGGGGTATTTGGCGGTGATGGCGTTTTTGGCGGTGGCGCCGGAGGTGACGCGGCCGACGGCATTGCTGCTCAACGTTTTTGTGGCGTCGATCGCGGCGTTTCAGTTTTATAGGTCGGGGCATTTTTCGTGGCGGCTGTTTTTGCCGTTTGCTGTGACGTCGGTGCCGGCAGCGTTTTTGGGCGGCATGATCGTATTGCCGACGACGGTTTATAAGATAATGCTCGGCGGCGTTCTGATCCTTGCGGCCGCACGGCTGGCCTGGAAGTTTGCAAACGAGGCCGAGATCAAATCTCCGCCGATATGGCTGTGCTTGGTGATAGGTGCGGTCATCGGCCTTCTGTCGGGGCTGGTCGGTGTCGGCGGCGGCATTTTCTTGACGCCAATTTTACTGCTGATGAATTGGTCAGAGACCAAAGGTGCGGCGGGCGTTTCGGCAATGTTTATCCTGGTCAATTCGATCGCCGGCATTGCAGGAAATTATGCACAGGTCACGACCCTGCAATCGAATGTATGGACCTGGATTGCCGCCGCGGTCGTCGGGGGCATTATCGGTTCTACGTTGGGCTCGAAAAAGTTTGATTCGATCACGCTGCGGCGTGTTTTGGCGGTTGTGCTGTTGTTAGCTGGTGTTAAGTTAATTTTTGTATAGAGAGTGAACCACCCCGTCCGCGAAACGCGGCCACCCCTCCTTCGTAAGGAGGGGAGCTTTTAATTTTTGTGTAGGCATATTTTCAATCGATTCGGTAATCCAATAGTCGGTTAAATGAAAGTTGTTTTCTCCATATTCCTTACGCTTGGTTTTTGCGTCGGTGCTTTGGCCCAGTCGGGACGCACGAAGCCGAGCCCGACGCCGACACCGAATTCGATCAGC
>DAIRVI010000030.1:4102-17871 GCA_036802885.1 Pyrinomonadaceae bacterium | reverse complement strand
GGCCCAGTCGGGACGCACGAAGCCGAGCCCGACGCCGACACCGAATTCGATCAGCGGGCCCTCTGTTGTAACAACGCGGCCTCCTGAGCCGGTGCCACGGCCCAACCCGCTCGTCAAAGCTACACCGACACCGACACCTAAGGGCGACCCGGACGAGATTATCAAGGTCGATTCCGTTCTGGTGCCGATACCCGTGTCCGTGTTGGATGCGAATGGACGCTCGGTAACGAATCTGAAACTTACTGATTTTGAACTAAAGATCGACGGCAAGATTGTCGAGGTCGGTGACTTGGCCCGAAGCGAGACGCCCGTCCGGCTCGCGATGCTGTTTGATAATTCGTCGAGTGTTTTGGTCGCCCGCGATTTTGAAAAAGAGGCGGCCGTGCGATTTTTTCGCCGCGTGATACGCCCAGAGAAAGACAAGGCGGCGTTGTTCTCGGTAGCCGATTACACACGGCTCGAACAGCCGATTACGTCTAACGTTTCCTTGCTCACGCAGGCGATCGAACTGTTTCCGGAACCGACCGGCGCAACGGCACTGCTCGACGGCATTATTGAGGTCGCGGAGTATTTAAAATCTTCCCCTGGTCGGCGCATAGTCGTTATTGTATCGGACGGTGAGGACACATACAGCGATCCGAAGACGTCGCTCGAAGGTGTCGTTCGCACATTGCAGGTGAACGACTGTCAGGTTTATGTGGTGAAAACAAAGGACTTTGAGAATTACAAGCGGACGGGTGTCCGCGGCGGCAACGCTAACATCCGTGCTCTTGCCGCTGAGCGACGAATGATGGAGATAACGCAACAGACGGGCGGAGCGGTCTATTCGCCGATCGACGAAAACGAACTAAAAGCTGCATTCGACCGCATATCAGCCGAGCTTTCGCAACAGTATATCCTGAGCTATTACCCCGACAACGAGACTGATAAACCCAGCGCATTTCGGGAGATTTCAGTTACGGTCAAGGCCAAACAGAATCTCTCCGTGAGGACACGGAAAGGGTATTACGTACCGAAACGATGAAACATCGGGGCGAGCAATTAGAAAGTTCTCTTAGGTGGTTGTCTCTACTTTTGATCTCTTTTGCCGCGTGGGCGGTGGTGGCTGGCTGTTCAACTGCTCCGCCGAATACTCAAACGACCGAGTCTAATACTATTGCTGTCAATACCATAGAATCTCCGAAAGACGAGTCGCGCAACGTAGTTAATGGCTATCCGGGTCGTTCAGTGGACATCGCATCGCTACCGCAGCGTCGAACTGGCTTTTTGCCTAAGTCTCCAGCCGACTTTCGAGACAGAAACTTTGATCCTCTTCACAATAAATGGTACGGAAAGTTTCTTCATGCCCTGAATCAAAAATCTTTATTAATTGGAACCGACGACCAGGAAGACTTTGAGACATATCGTTTCATCTGGTTGCGCACTTTTGATCATCCGATCATTGTGCATGTCTCTCGATACGGCAGGAGTTTCCAACTAAATTCCGTGGAAAGCGATGGCAGAGGCGGTTATGAACCTGGAAAGTTGCTTCGCACCGATCGGAACACTTTTGAAAAAGAAGAATGGTGTCATTTGGTCAAACTTTTGAACGAAGCTAACTTTTGGTCAATGCCCTCAATTGAGGATGATTCAGGTGGATATGACGGTTCACAGTGGATTCTTGAAGGCGTTAGGGGCGACCGTTATCATGTAGTCGACAGATGGACGCCGCGTGAAGGGCAATACCGACAGGCTTGCCTGTACTTACTTGTGCTTTCGGGCCGAGATATAGAAAAAATGGGAGGAGATCTCTACTGATTGTGTTAGACGAATCTGTAAATCAATTCCTCCAGCACCTCAAATACGAGCGTAATTTGAGCCCGCATACGCTGCGGAATTACGCGAGCGACCTCGAGCAGTTTAAGGAGCATTTGTTCGCCGTCGAAAAGCGTGCCGATATGCCGGTGGCGGAGATCGACCGCCTGACGATCCGCGAATGGATGGCTAATCTCCACGGCGATCATAAGAAAACTTCGGTTGCGAGAAAGCTGGCGAGTTTACGCACTTTCTTCCAATTCCTGGTCCGCGAGGGCAAGCTCGAATCCAACCCGGCAAAGCTCGTCGCCACGCCCAAGATCGAGCGCAAGCTGCCCAATCACCTCACGATCGAGGACGCCGTGCGGTTTATAGAGACACCGGATGTCACGACCGATCTTGGCCGCCGCGACCGTGCGATCATCGAATTTCTCTATGCGACGGGCATCCGCGTTGGCGAATTGGTCGGGATAAATCTCGCTGACGTCGATTTTCGCGAAAAGATGGTCCGCGTCACCGGCAAGCGCAAAAAACAGCGGATCGTGCCGTTTGGCGAGCCCGCTTTACAGGCCGCCTTGCTTTATTTGGAAAAAACGCGAGGCGTGTTTTTGAATAACTGCCCTCCGGCGGACCGCGATGTTCAGGCTCTGTTCCTTAATTATCAAGGCACGCGGATCACGACCCGCTCCGTCGGCCGCCTCATAGATAAATACATCAAACAGTGCGCCGATATCCACGATATTTCGCCGCATAGCCTGCGGCACACATTCGCCACGCACCTGCTCGATCAAGGTGCCGATCTTCGCGATATACAAGAGTTGCTCGGCCACGCCCGCCTCTCAACGACGCAGATTTACACGCAGGTCTCGATGGAAAAGATGATCGAAGTTTATGACAAGGCGCATCCGAAGGCCTAGCGATATCGAGCAGGTTTCGTTTATAATTTTCCAGTCAAATCTTCGCTTTTTTGAGTCCTAATTTTATGAAAAAGATCCAATGGTTTCTAGTTGTCGTACTCTCGTTTTCGGCGGTCGCGTTTTCGCAAGACAAGCTCCTGACGCTTGATGATATTTTTAGCCCTGATCCGGCTAAACGCGTGCGATTTAGCGGGTCTCCTGTGATGGTGCAATGGTCGCCCGACGGTAGATCTTTTAAGCAGATCGTGGGCGGCAAAATGATGCGCGTCGATGCGGTTACCGGACAGGCCGTGCCCTATTTTGACAGCGGTTCGCTTGTCGCGGCACTGACAAAGGCAGGCATCAAGTCGGACGACGCGAATGCGCTCGCCAATTCGCCGCTCCTACAATTCAACTCGGACGAAAGCGGCATTCTCATCAACAACGCCAACGACCTATGGTATTTCGATACGTCGGCGAGGACGCTTAAACGCTTGACCAATGGCCGTGACGAGGAGAAAGAAGCCGATTTTAGCCCCGACGGAAAATGGATAAGCTTTGTCCGCGACAACAACCTATTTGTCGTAGATATCGCAAAAGCTAACGAAAAACAGCTCACCCGCGACGGCCGCCAGGGTGACAAGGCCATCTATAACGGCTATCTCGATTGGGTTTACGAAGAGGAACTTTACGGTCGCGGGCAAAAACGTGGTTATTGGTGGTCGCCGGATTCGACGCGAATTGCGTTTCTCCGGCTTGATGAGTCGCCCGTACCGAAGTTTATCATTACCAATGACATTCCCGTCGATCAGGAGGTTGAGACGACTTTCTATCCCCAAGCGGGTGACCCAAATCCAATCGTAAAGCTAGGCATCGCAGACGTTAACAAATCTACCTTCGTACCCAATGCAGGACGAATACCGAGAATTGGCGATAGGCTGCCGCCTGCCTTGTTGCGTCTTGGTGACGCGGTAAGGTTTGTAGATACATCGGCGTACAAAAGTGATGATCTGTTGATCGCCCGCGTTGCGTGGTCGCCGGACAGTAAGGCACTGACTTTCCAGGCTCTGAACCGCGAACAGACGTATCTCGACCTGAACGCCGCCTCGATGGATGGCAAAACCCGCAAAATTCTGACCGAGACGACTCCGACTTGGGTCGAGGTCTATGACAATCCCTTTTTTTTACAAGACGGCACGGGCGTATGGCAGTCGGCTCGAAACGGATGGAGGCACCTGTACCTATATACCAGCAGCGGTCGGCTCGTGCGGCAATTGACGAGCGGTAAATGGGAGGTGCGAACGGTTTACGGGGTTGACGAGAGTAACGGCTGGGTCTATTTTTCGGCGACAAAAGATTCGCACATCGCCGAGAATATCTATCGCGTCCGACTTTCAGGTGGCGAACCCGAACGCTTGACTCGTGGCGACGGGTGGCACGCCGCATCGTTTAATAAGGCATTTTCGCACTTTGTCGAGAACTGGAGCGATGCGGCGACACCGACGCAGACGCGGCTCTTTCGGGCAGACGGCTCGCTTGAGCGTGTAATCAATGACAATAACGTTTCTATTTTGAAGGATTATAGACTGAGCCGGCCCGAGTTTCTAAATGTCTCGACCCGCGATGGTTTTGTGATGGAAGCGATGATGATCAAGCCGCCGGATTTTGACCCGTCGAAAAAATATCCCGTATTCCAGTTCACATACTCGGGCCCGCACGCTCCGTCGGTCGCTAACCGCTGGGGCGGAAATCGCGGTATGTGGTTCCAAATGCTGGCGCAAAAGGGCTACATTATTTGGGTTTGCGACAATCGCAGTGCAAGCGGCAAAGGCGAAGAATCGGTTTGGCCGATATATAAGCGATTGTACGAGCTTGAGCTTCGGGACCTTGAGGACGGGTTGAATTATCTTAAATCGCTGCCGTATATCGACGGCTCGCGAATCGGGATTCATGGCTGGAGCTACGGCGGTTCGATGACCTCTTATGCCCTAACACATAGCAAATCGTTTAAGATCGGCATCGCCGGCGGTACGGGAACGGATTGGCGCCTGTACGATTCGATCTACACTGAACGCTATATGATGACCCCCCAAAATAATCCAGACGGTTACGACCGCACATCGATCGTAAAGGCCGCTAAAAACCTATCCGGGCGTCTTCTGCTCATACACGGCCAAATCGATGACAACGTCCATATGCAAAATACGACGCAACTCGTCTACGAACTCCAAAAAGCGGACAAGCAATTCGACCTTATGTATTACCCGACCGCACGCCACGGGCTGACAAACCCCGCGCAGGTCAAGCATTGGTACACAATGATGACGGATTTCATCCTTAAGAATCTGTAAGCTCTTTAATCTAAAGCTTTAGTTTTGTCAGTAGATCGTCGCGGTTAATTTGAAGATGCGAGGCAATGTCGTCGAGGATTGACGAAAGCGTTCCGAGTTTGATCGGGTCGTGGTTCGGAATCGTGACGTGATGCGTGCCGTTTTCGGCGGTTGTCATGCGGATGACTTCCCGTTTGGCGACTGATTTCATATCCGAAAGCGCGCAAGGCTTTGACCATTCGGACGCCAGAGACATCTCTGGGCAATCTCATGCGGCGATCACCTCTTCACTTACAAAATGAAGCCGGATCATTTTTGGTTTTTCGCCCGATTCAAAATGACAATCTACGGCGTCCCGAATGTTGGAACGCAAAGCGGCAAGGTCGTCAGCTTCTGTAAAGATCGACTCCCCGAGAGCTCTTGCCGTATAACCGCCCTCGATAGCGTCCTCGACCAGAAATATGATCTCATTCATAAACACGGATTATATCAAAACTGCGAAGAAGCCAACAGAGGAATCTTTCCGTGGTTCGATCGGACGCTTTCGGCTTGCCGTCTCAGGTAGCGCGCCAGTCGGCGATGTCGTCAGGCGTATCGATGTCGATGGCCGCATTCTCCATTAAGACGGTTAGAACGCCTTCCGAATCGTTACGGATGAGGTCGCGGGCACCTTTGTCGCCTTCGAGGCGGAGAAGGTCGTCGAATTTTGCTCGTGAGAAAAGGGCCGGGACGCCGCTGGTGTCGCCGTATCGTGCCGCCACGATCGGTGATCGCAAATCGATAAACGCGGAAATTAGTCGCGCTAAGTCGCCGGATGTAACGTGCGGTTGGTCGCATAGCGTAATGACGACCGCTTCGACTTCGGCGTCGATGTCCAGAATCTGTCTGACGCCCGACTTGATCGATGAACTCATCCCCGATTGCCATTTTTCGTTTACGCAGATGCTGAGCGGCAGGCAATTGAGTTCGGACGTCGAACGCTCAATCTCGGCTCCGAGCACCGCGATGATCGGGCGGCATAACGTCTCGGCGAGAGTCTCGGCCGAAATCCTCAAAAGCGTCTTTCCCTGAAATTTCAAAAGCTGTTTGGGGCGGCCCAAACGTCTCGAGCCGCCGGCCGCAAGGAGGATCGCGCCGACCTTTGGTTCATTGCTTGCGGTCATAGATCGAGCCTTGACGGTCGCGGAGGTGGCCGCCGTTACGCGTTTTCAGCACACTCTGGATCTCGCCGATGATCGAGAGGGCGATACTCTCGGGCGTATCGGCACCGATGTCGAGACCGACGGGTGCGTAGAGGCGGGCGAGCTGAGCGTCCGAAAATCGTTCACCACTTGACGCGATTTCCTCAAGCAACTGCTCGGTGCGGAGTTTCGGGCCCAGAGCTCCCACGTAAAAAACGTCGGACTTGAGCATCGGCGGCAAAATAATGCGGTCGCGGGCGTAATTATGCGTCATTATCACAGCAGCAGTTCGATTGTCGGCATTGACCGGGACAAGCGACTCATCCGAACTCAGAAGGACAATATTTTTAGCGGTCGGAAACCGGGCGTTAGTCAAATAAGCCGGGCGATGATCGTGAACGGTTACCTGCCAACCGATTTCCGCCGCGATCCGTACGAATGGCGCGGCGTCGGCTCCGGCGCCATAGAGGAGGATGGCGATCGGAATCTCGACATTTGGTGAGGCTTCGCGACTTTCGTAGGCGGCTCGCATTTCGCCGATCAGCGGACTGTGCTTGCCTACCGGCTCAAGCGAGATCTCGATAACGCCGCGGCAGCCCATGTTCATACTGAAAACTGAATTTTCGTCGCCGGTGGTGTCGTAAGTGAAAACTTCGGGTTCGCCGGTCGTGAGCACTTTCTTGGCCCGTTCGAGCACATCGGCTTCGAGACATCCGCCCGAGACTGTGCCGACAGTATCGCCATTCGCGAGCATCAGCATTCGGGCGCCCGGTAAACGGTATCCGGAGCCGCGAACGTCAACGACGGTCGCGAGTATGGCCCGATCATCGTCCCCAAATGACGCAATCGCATTCAAAATTTCGATGATCTCTTTCATTCGATAGAAAAATCGCGGCTCGTATATCCAAGCCGCGCAAATCAAACTCAACCTCGATCAAGCCGCTATTCCGGACAGGCTGCGCCGTTCGCAACCCACTCGTTCATCTTTTTCATAAAATCGGCCTTAGACATTGGTGGCGGTGTTCGCCCGTTGCCGGGATTCCACGCCCACAGCACTATGGGGTCGGTCGCGAGATGAACCACGGCGTCTTTCACGGTCTTTTTCCCGCCGTTTTGCATCGGATCTTTCATATTGCGGCAAAGTTGACCGGCGGTTACGCCCTGAAACGACATCTTGTGTTCGGCACCGGGCATGTGCCAGTCGGGTGCGCCTGGCGGAAGGCCGTCCCCATCCAGATTGATATCCTGGTGACAGGTCGCGCATTTTAATTCTGCAACCCCGCGGCCGTCCGGCCCACGTTTGACGTCCATTGTGTGGGGCGTCATCGCGTCGCCCTGCGTCGGGCCGTCACCGGCAGGATGACAATTAGCACATCTCGCCGAGAAAAATACCTTGACCGCTTCGTTGAAAGCGGTGCGTGCCTTTGCCGCATCTGGTTCCAAGGAGATCGTTTCGGTAGTGAGGGTCGATGCCTCGACGCGGACCAGGCGATCGGACCGGCTGGAATAAACAAAAACGGCGAACAACAACCCTACGGCCAAGATGACGCCCAGCTTGAGGCTCGATATATTTCTAAATGTTAAACCCATTACGTTTTTCCGGCCAGATCAGCAGGCTTGATCGGCAGACTCCGCACGCGTTTGCCCGTCGCGGCAAAAATTGCGTTTACCATGGCCGGAGCGATCGGCGGCGTGCCTGGTTCGCCGACCCCACCGTGTTTCTCGGTGCTTGGGACGATATAGACCTCGACCTTTGGCATCTCGTTCATCCGCAGCATCTTGTAATCATTAAAATTCTTCTGCACGACGCGTCCGTCCTTGATGGTGATCTCACCGTAAAGAGCAGCCGTCAGGCCAAATACCACAGAGCTTTCCATCTGGGCGGCAACCGTATCGGGGTTGACGATCTGACCGCAATCGGCCGCACAAACAACCCGATTGACCTTTACCTTGCCGTCCGCACCAACACTCACCTCGGCGACGTGTGCGACATAACTGCCAAAGCTTTCGGCCACTGCGATGCCGCGGCCCGAGCCCGCCGGCAGCTTGGTGCCCCAGCCGGCTTTTTCGGCCGCTAGTTTGAGAACGGTTGCATAACGCGAACCTGGTTCGAGCAGCGACAGCCGATATTCGAGCGGGTCTTTGCCCGCAGCTCCGGCCAATTCGTCCATAAAACACTCGACGGAAAACCCGGTGTGAGAGCTGCCGACCGAACGCCAAAATCCAACCGGCACGCCGGTATCGACCCGGACCCAATCGCATTGGAAGTTTGGAAAAGTGTACGGCACGTTGTGAGCACCCTCGAACGACGAATCATCGAGTTGGTCGTCCTTTAGATTAAATCCAAACGACGGCCCGACCCGTAACATGATCGCGTCATTGACGACGCGGTGATGCCAGAAAACGGGCTTGCCGCTCGCGTCGACGCCGGCAGACATCTTGTTGTACGTTCCGGCACGATAAAAATCGTTCTGCATATCGTCCTCGCGGGTCCAAATGACCTTGACCGGTTTTCCGGCGGCTTTTGATAGAAGTGTGCCGTCGACAACATAGTCCAACTCGAAACGCCGTCCAAACCCGCCGCCGAGCAGCGTGGTATTGACCTTTACCTTGTCAACCGGCAAGCCGGCGACTTTGGCGACCGTTCCCTGCACGGCCATCTGAGCCTGGATGCCGCCCCACACCTCGGCGCCGTCAGCTCGGACGTCGGCCGTAAAATTCATCGGCTCCATCGTCGCGTGGGCGAGAAAGGGTGCCCAATATACAGCCTCGATTGTCTTTGCGGCTTTGGCTTTACCGGCGACGACATCGCCGATCTTTTTGGCTTCGAGGCCTTTCTTATTGACCGCGGCGTCGGAGAACGACTTCATAATAGTCTCACTCGAGACGGTCGCCATTGGACCATCGTCCCAGGTTACCTTCAAGGCCGATCGGCCTTTTCGAGCGTTGACATAATTGTCCGCAATGACGCCGACACCGTAGCCAAGCGGGACTACGTGCGTTACACCCTTGACCGCCTTGGCGGCTGTGTCATCGACTGTCTTGACCTTGCCGCCGATGACCGGCGAACGCATAATGGTCGCGTACAGCATCCCCGGAACCTTAACGTCTATCCCGAAAATAGCCGAACCGTTGACCTTTTCAGGCGAATCAAGGCGTTTGACCGGCTTGCCGATATATTTGAAATCCTTTGGGTCCTTAAGCTTAGGCTTTTCGGAAGGCGTGATCTTGGCAGCAGCCTCAAGCAGCTCGCCGTAAGCGATGCTCTTGCCCGATGCACTGTGCATAACCTTTCCGCTTTCCGCCTTACAGGTGTCGGGTGAGACGTTCCACGACGCCGCAGCCGCCGCGACCAGCATCTCGCGGACCTGAGCCGAAGCTTGACGGAGCGGATTGAAAAATCCTTTGACGCTCGAGCTGCCACCCGTCGCTTGCATACCCATCATCGGATTGATGAATGCCTTGTCGGGCAGGCCGGCCTCGTACGAGACATTCGCCCAGTCAACCTCGAGTTCGTCCGCAACGATCATCGGTAGGCTTGTGAGCACGCCTTGTCCCATCTCGGACTGTCCGACAGTTACGGTGACCTTACCGTCCTTTGCGATCTTAATAAATGCATTCGGTTTAAAATCCGCTGCCGGCTCGGTCGGTAAATTAAGCCGTTCTTCCGCCTTCGAGCGGATAGGTAAGCCGATGCCTACAACAAGTGCGCCGCCGGCGACAATTGATGCTTTGAGAAAAGAGCGTCGGTCGATATCTGCTTTGGTGGTCATATTATTTACCTCCATTTATCGCGGCCTTTTTGATCGCGTCTTTTATGCGGTTATAGGTTCCGCAGCGGCAGATTATGCCTGCCATTGCCTGATCGATATCGGCATCGGTCGGTTTTGGTTTTGTCTTTAACATCGCTGCTGCCGTCATTATTTGACCCGATTGGCAGTAGCCGCACTGGGGCGTATCATTATCGATCCACGCTTTTTGCAGCGGATGGCTCGAGTCCGGCGACAATCCCTCAATAGTCGTGATCTCTTTGCCAACGACCGAGCTCAGCGGCGTGATGCAAGAACGGCGGGCCTCGCCGTTAACATGGATCGTACAGGAGCCGCACTGGGCGATCCCGCAGCCAAACTTGGTCCCGGTTAGCCCGATCTCGTCGCGGATAAGCCAGAGCATCAGTGTGCTCGGGTCCGCGTCGGTCTCATACTGCTTTTTATTTATGCTGATTTTCGTCATAAGAGTTACCTCACACCTCTCGATACAAGCTGACCAAATCTCGAAAATATCAATACTGAATTACGGGAATTATAGCACGCAAAAGGCTGAATACAATGAAGCCCTACGAACGTCAGGAAAATTATTCGCCAGCCTGGTCGTCAACCGCAATATCCGGGAATTCGGCGGTAAACTCGTCTCTTGGACGGGCGTCGATCTCGCCCCTAAGCGGTCGTCTGCCGACATTCGAGCGGAAATTGCCCGATTCTTCATAAAGGCGTCGGTATTGCGCCGAGTTACGTATAATGCCCTGAACGTAGCCTTTTGTTTCCTTGAACGGGATCGCCTCGACGAATTCATCCATATCCCCCGGAAGGGTCGCTCGCCATTGCGGAACACGGTTCGGGCCTGCATTGTAGGCGACCGCGGCATATTCGATCCGGCCGAATTTGTCGAGTTGGTCCCGCATATAGGCGGTACCAAGTTCAATATTTAGCTGCGGCTGAAAAAGCGTGGATGACGTGATCATCGAGGTCTTAGCAACGTACTTTTTGGCTACACTTCGCGCGGTCGGGACGAGGAGCTGCATCAGTCCATAGGCGTTTGCGGGAGATTGGGCAGTCGGCGTGAACACCGATTCCTGTCTAATGAGCCCGGCAACCTGGTACGGATCGAGCCGACGTTGGCCAGCCCAATATTTGATCTCGTTCCAATGAACGAGAGGGTAAAATATCGCCCATTCCTCGCGGCCCAATTCCTCGGGAAACATCTGAGCGTAATCCGGATAACTTGCTCGAAGTGCACTGAAAGCGTTGGTGTTATCGCCCTTAAATCGAAAGTGCCGGGCGAGTGCAAGATTGATCTTGGGGCTGTTGCCCGCCGTCTTTTTTGCTTCCTGCAGTTCTTCGATCGCCCAATCGAAGATGCCGATCGTGCTCAGTTCGTCGCTCTTTTCGGCGCGTTCAAGCTCTTTTCCGGTAGAAGTTTCAGCAGCAACTGTCACGATCTTGAGATTCGCGACGGCCTTTGCGATTTGGGCGTTCGGAGCCGCGGTCGAACGGCAGTTGCCTTGATTCTTGAGCGTGGACATCCGGCCCATCGCCAGATAACCGTACCAATTAGCCGAATAACGGTAAATAGTGCCGTCGTAAAGCGCACACGCCTCAGCGAGTTTCCCCGCACGCTCCGAATCGCGCGCGGCCCAGTAGCCCGCTTTGCCTCGGCTCGTCGTGTCTTTGTCCGAATAAAGGGCTAGATGCTCGATGAACATCTGTGACGACAGTGCGTAATTCCGGCCCTCGTGCTGAAACCACGCGGCCTCGAATTGAGCTTGCGCGACCTCGATCGCATTCGGATAAGCTGCGACGGCAGTATTCAAAAAATAGCCTTCGTCGGTACGATTCTTTGCTTCACGTGCCGCAAGCCCTGCGTCAATAAGCGTTTTGGCGACAAGACTTCCGTTCGGAAACTTCTGCCGCATTTCGTCAGCCGTTTTTCGCGCTTGCGGCCACATTCTCGCCTTGGCGTAGCCGAGGACGAGTTGGCGATAGGCTTCTTCACGCTCTCTGGCAGATTCGGGTAATGAATTGAATGCCATCTGGGCATCGGGCAATTTGCCGAAATTAGCGAGTGCGGTGACTCGTCGAAGGCGTGCTTGAGGCGTTACGGACGCCGGGAAACTCGTCGATAGCTCATTGTATGCAATTGCCGCCTCAGCATAATTTTTTGCATCAAGAAGTTTATCTGCACGGGTAAGCTGTTCCTCACCCGTTTGCGGCAAAAGCGACTGCCCAAGCGCCGTTAACTTGGCTTCCGCCTCTTTCGCGGCATTCGTCCCGGCGGCGTAAAAATACGTGTTGCGGTAATATCGAATCGCCTCGGATTGTGAGCCTTGGGCCTCGTAGGCTTTCGCTGTCAGTAACAGAGCGTCCGCGTTGTTTTTTTCACTTAGCCCGATCAAGAACGGCGGGACCTCGACCGCACGTCCCGCTTGGATCGCAGATGTCGCCCACAGCAATTTCGCGTCACGAACCCTGATCGACTCTGGGAAATCGTGAAGTAGATCCGAAAGCACCTTCATTGCCTCAGCGTGATTTCCGGCTCCTTGCAAGGCACGCCCGCGCAGCCACAAAGCCTGATCAGCCACGTGCGTCTTTTTGCGAAAAACGTCGGAATTCAATATCGCCGCCGCGCCCGCAAAGTCATTCTGTTCGAAGCGGATACGCGCACGCAGCAGTTTGGCAAGCGCGCCGGTCTTTTTACCGGCAAACCTTGATTCCAGGCTGGCGACTATATCCTCGGGCGGCAATTTACCGTCGCGAGTCATTTCGCGTAAGCTCTGCAGGGCCTGTTCTTCGGTCTGCTGGGCTGAACATCCAACCGTCACCAGTACAAGGATCACGCCCAAATACGCGCTCAGATTCAGGTATCTAAAAAACATCTATATTTACTTCTCCCCGGCTGGTTTGATGCACAAAACGAAAGGAATTCTGTCCCGCGGACAAACTTCCCACACGGTCTAATTAGTTATATCATAACAACGTTTAGCCAAAGGTTGGAACTATTTTGTTGCTTAGCCGATCGGAATTGTACGTTATGAGAAATGTCACCCTCGCAGTCGCATTCATAACTCTTTTTGTCCTCGAGTCATTCGGCCAAACCGCTGCACCGACGCCGCCGGACGATGTTGTAAAGATAACGACGACCCTGATTCAGGTCGATGTCACCGTTACTGATTCCAAGGGAAAGGCCGTCACGGATCTCAAACCCGACGAGATCGAGGTATATGAGAACGGCGAGAAGCAAAAGATCACGAACCTTTCGTTTATCACTAGCGTCCGCGAAAAAATAGAAAAATCCAAGGAGAAAGAAAATGATCCGCTTGCGATACCTGAGCCGCCAAAGGTGTTGCGGAACGAAAACGTTCGCCGCACGTTTGCGCTTGTCGTGGATGACCTCACGCTTTCGTTCGACAGCGCCTATTACACGAAACGAGCGCTAAAGAAGTTTGTCGACGAGCAGATGCAAGACGGCGATCTCGTTGCGATCATTCGCACGGGCGCCGGCATCGGCGCGCTGCAGCAATTTACGTCTGACAAACGCATGCTTTACGCCGCGATCGAAAAAGTGAAATGGAATCCGATGGGCAGCGGCGGGATCTCGGCATTTGCACCAATAGAATCGTCTCCAACCGGACTTGAAGAGACGCCAAGCGAAGATGTCGAGGCTTTACCGACGGGCGATGGTCAGACCCTTGACGATTTTCGCAGCCGCGTTTTCGCGACCGGCACGCTCGGAGCTTTGCGCTATGTAATTAATGGGATGAGTGATCTGCCGGGCCGCAAGTCGGTGATTCT
>DAIRVI010000030.1:2366-4002 GCA_036802885.1 Pyrinomonadaceae bacterium | reverse complement strand
AAAGCTACTACCTCATCGGCTACGATCCCGATGCTGACACGTTCGATCTTGTAAAGCGCAGGTTCAATAAGCTGGAAGTAAAGGTTTTGCGGCCTAACGTTAAAGTGCGTTACCGCAGCGGTTTTTTTAACATCGCGGATCGCGAAAAACCTTCCGAGAATAACGTCGCCTCGTCAACCAAATCGCCGGCAGCACAGCTTGCGAACGCACTTGTCTCACCATTCGCCGTTAGCGGCATCAATCTAAGGCTCAACGCGCTGTTTGGCAGCGACGCAAAGACGGGCAGTTATGTTCGTTCGGTGATACATGTCGATACTTCGGACATGAAGTTTACTGACGAACCGAATGGCGAAAAAAAGGGCGTCTTCGATGTGCTCGCGATGAGCTTTGGCGATAACGGCCAGGTTGTCGCGTCGCTCGCCAAAACGTATACCCTAACGCTAAAACCAAGTGCTTTCAAAACGTTCACTGAGAATGGTTTTGTTTATCATTTTATATTTCCGGTGAAAAAGGCCGGCGCGTATCAGTACCGCGTCGCTCTGCGTGACACTCAAGGCGGGCGAATCGGCTCCGCGAGCCAATTCATCGAAGTACCAAACTTAAAGAAGAAGCGCCTTACGCTATCGAGTATCGTCCTCGAAAATCTGTCCGCCGAAGACTGGAACTTACGAAACAGTGGCAATCCCGCTCAGGTCAACTCCGATCCGATGAAGGACACGGCATTGCGGCGAGTAAAACTCGGTTCAGTATTGCGATATGGATTTGAGATCTACAACGCAAAACTCGGGCAGTCCAGGCAGCTGGCGTTGCAAAGGCGGATTCGTGTATTCCGCGATGGTAAACTGGTGCTCGACGGTCAGTCCAGACCGTTAGAACTGCTTGGCCAAACGGATATGCAGCACCTTAAGGCTTCGGGTGCCATCTCAATCGGCAGCGAGATGCTGCCAGGCGACTATATCATGCAGATCATCGTGACGGACGAGCTTGCCGACAAGAAAAAGCAAATAGCAACGCAGTTTGTGCAGTTTGAAGTCGTGTCAGAACCGCCTGCGTAAGTGGCCGGCCAGTTTGCTGCGACCTTTGGCATCGTTGCGTTTACTCGTCGCAATTACTAACCTTATCTTTTTGCGAAAATGCTCACGATCAACTCCATAGAACTAATCGAGATCAACCTGCCGCTCGTGCATTTTTTTGAGACGAGCTTTGGCCGCACATACGAACGGCGGATAATTTTGGTGCGTGTCCGAGAAAAAGATGGAGCCGAGGGCTGGGGCGAGATCACTTGCGGCGAAACGCCCGGTTACTCTGACGAATGGACGGATTCGGCGTGGGTCACGGCCGAAAAAATACTTGCTCCGCTCGTCGTTGGGAAAGAAGTTGCGTCGGCCGCCGGCATTTGGGAGCTGATGTCGTGGGTACGCGGCCATCGAATGGCAAAGTCGGGCATCGAAACGGCCTGTTGGGATCTCGAGGCAAAAAGACAAGGCGTTCCGCTGTGGCGACACCTCGGCGGCGTGAATAAAGTGATCGAGTGCGGCGTGTCGATCGGGATTCAGGACAGCGTCAAGCAGCTGTTAGAGAAAATTCGCGTCGAGGTCGCGGCGGGTTACAAGCGCATCAAGATCAAGATCTCGCC
>DAIRVI010000030.1:0-2266 GCA_036802885.1 Pyrinomonadaceae bacterium | reverse complement strand
CGGCATCGGCCGCGCCCACAACATCGCCATTTCAACCCTCGCGGGCTACACAATGCCCGGCGACGTCTCGGCGTCAAAGCGATATTGGCACGAAGACATCATCGAACCCGCGGTCGAGGTTTCGAATGATGGAACTATAACAGCGCCGGACGCTCCGGGCATCGGGTTTGAAGTGCGGCAGGATAGGGTTGAGAAGGCCTTAGTAAAAAGATGTCGAATTCAATAAAATTGCTGATCGGCCTGGCGGCCGTCTTTCTCGCCATTTCCGTTTTCTTTGTCAACTATTCCTTGCCGCACCTGTGGCATTCGGTCGGAAAGGCTAGTGTTACATTTGCAGACGGTGCGTCAGGAACGGCTGAGGTCTATAATTCGAGGAATGGTGATTTCCTGTTTTCGATAAGGGAGCAACCCCCAGAGGTTTATATTTACGCTCCCTCGACTAGGCTTGTAGGTATCCCGAATGGCGATCAGTTCGTTTTTATCCCGTTGTTCGCGTTCAGTAAAGATGTACCGGTTCCCGTCGTGTTTTCAAATAATCTGGTGAAGGTTGATACCGATATGAAGATCTCAGTTGAGGGCACGAAGATCGGATTTACAACTTTTAGTGGCCGGCGAATAGAGGCGGACTTAAGCAACTTCGAAACTAAATAGAAATGAGCAATAACGAACCAAACAAGATCATCTTTTCGATGGTCAAAGTCAGTAAGTTTTACGACAAGAAACCTGTCCTTAAGGACATCTATCTTTCGTTCTTTTATGGTGCGAAGATCGGCGTGCTTGGGCTCAACGGCGCGGGTAAGTCTTCGCTGCTGCGGATCATCGCGGGTACGGATAAAGAATTTAACGGCGAGGTCGTTTTCTCAAAGGGCTACTCGGTCGGTTATCTCGAACAGGAGCCAAAGCTTGACGAGACTAAAACCGTCCAGCAGATCGTAGAGGAAGCGGTGCAGGGGACGGTCGATCTGCTCAAAGAATTCGAAGAGATCAACGCCAAGTTTGCCGAGCCGATGGATGACGACGCGATGAACGCACTTATCGAACGTCAGGGCGAGGTGCAGGAAATGCTTGATCACGCCGACGCGTGGGACCTCGACGCGCGGCTCGAGATGGCGATGGACGCGCTTCGCTGTCCGCCGCCGGATGCGGTCATCAACACATTGAGCGGAGGTGAAAAACGCCGCGTCGCGCTTTGCCGCTTGCTGTTGCAAAAACCCGATATTCTCCTGCTCGACGAGCCGACCAATCACCTCGATGCCGAATCTGTTGGCTGGCTCGAGCAGCATCTGCAAAAGTACGAGGGCACGATCATCGCGGTTACGCACGACCGTTATTTCCTCGATAATATCGCCGGTTGGATACTCGAGCTTGATCGCGGTCAGGGCATTCCGTATCAGGGAAATTACTCTAGTTGGCTCGAGCAAAAGAGCACACGGCTTGCCCAGGAAGCCCGCAGCGAGGACAAGCTGCAAAAGACCCTCGAACGTGAGCTTGAGTGGATACGAATGTCGCCGAAAGGCCGTCACGCCAAGTCAAAAGCCCGAATCAACGACTACGAAGCGATGGTCGCGACCGAGTCGGAGAAACACGCAGACGACCTCGAGATCTACATTCCCCCCGGCCCGCGGCTCGGCGACGTCGTCATCGAGGCTCACGGGGTTTCAAAAGCCTATGGCGACACCGTCCTATTCGAGAATCTCGAATTTTCGTTGCCGAAAGGCGGGATCGTCGGCGTCATTGGGCCGAACGGAGCCGGTAAGACGACGCTGTTTCGCCTGATCACCGGCCAGGAAACGGCGGATAAGGGCACATTCAAGGTCGGCGAAACCGTCAAGCTTGGCTACGTCGATCAGTCTCGAGATTCGTTGAATGCGGAAAAGAATGTGTTTGATGAGATTTCCGACGGACTGGATAACGTCACGCTCGGAACGCGGACGATGAACGCCCGCACATACGTTTCGAAATTTAATTTCTCTGGTGCCGACCAGCAGAAGTTCGTCGGCCAGCTCTCGGGCGGCGAACGCAACCGCGTCCACCTCGCGAAAATGCTTAAGACCGGAGCCAACGTCCTGCTGCTCGACGAACCGACGAACGACATTGACGTCAACACGATGCGTGCACTCGAAGAAGCGCTCGAGAATTTCGCCGGCTGCGCGGTCGTGATTAGTCACGATCGATGGTTTTTGGACCGCATCGCGACGCACATTTTGGCGTTCGAGGGCGACAGTCATGTCGAGTATTTTGACGGCAATTACAGCGAGTACGAAGA
>DAIRVI010000029.1:0-28129 GCA_036802885.1 Pyrinomonadaceae bacterium | reverse complement strand
ATTCATTTCGACGGGCCGACTTTTTTATCAAGCGAGGTCGACGCCTCGCTTGGCGTAACCCGCTCGGTAAGATCCGTAAAGTTCTTTGATTATTGCGGTTAAACCGCTGTCGCTGGCTATTGGCGCACAAAGTTCAGCCAAGGTCCGGACATTTACAGGGTCAAGATCAACGAGGATTATTCGGTAATGTGGATATCTTCGGTCTTGTTGACGCGGCCCGATAGAAACAATCCACCGAATGCAACCGCCGCAACTACAAAGACGATAGTAAGAATAATGAGCGCAAAGTTTGCGTTCGCACGATAGAAGTAGAACGAAATCCCTGCGATCACAAGACTTACGACGGCTAAAAGACCGTTAATTGAACCTTTCACAAAGTCACCTCCGATCAAAAAGTGTTAAGACCCGACGGATTTTACCGGACTTGCCCAAGTGCCAAAAGAACCGGCATGGTGGCAAAGCCGAGGCTGTCCATAAAATTTCAAACTAAGTACTGCTAAATATATGACAATACTAACTCTACTTATGCTGTAAACGCAAGCGTTTTGTCAAATTACGTCGATCCCGCCAATCATCCTCGTTAGGTACTTCTATACATAAGACGTTAACGATGCACCGAGGGTTCACTTTATCTCCGCGGCAATTCGAGTACACTGGCCCTCACGATTCGTGGAATACCCTGCAGATCCTGAAGAAATTCGACACTTGTCCAGATATTTGGATCAAAGAGCCCTTTGACGCTTTCGGCCTGATCGAATCCGATCTCGATAAGGACGAGGCCGTCAGCCGTCAGGAATCTCGGCGCCGCTCCAATGATTCGATCGATTATCTCGAGCCCATTTTCACCGCCAGATAATGCAACACGCGGCTCGAATAAGCGAACCTCTGTCTGCAGCGATTCGATCTGCCCGGCCGGAATATACGGCGGATTTGAAACTATCAAATCGAATGTGCCGCTCAAGTTTTCAAATAGATCGGTATTTCGAAGTGTCAGCCTATCGGCGACACCGTGTTTCGACGCATTTTTCGCTGCGATCGCGATCGCTTTGTCAGATATATCATTGCCAGCCGCTTCGGCGTGTTGGACCCGAGAGAGAATTGAGATCGAGATACACCCGGAA
Source organism: Pyrinomonadaceae bacterium (assembly GCA_036802885.1). GTDB lineage: Bacteria > Acidobacteriota > Blastocatellia > Pyrinomonadales > Pyrinomonadaceae > OLB17. Next base: position 27,008 of record DAIRVI010000029.1, on the reverse strand, counting down.
CCAACGCCGAGCTCGCAAAATCTCGCCTGAGTGCGGCTTGATAGAAATTCGATCGCGGCTTCGACCAGAATTTCGGTCTCTGGTCGCGGGATTAAGACATCCGGATTAACTTCGAACTCTAGGCCATAAAATTCCTGCCGGCCCGTGATATGTTGAAACGGTTCCCGGTTCCTTCGGCGATCCAGTCCCTTTTTGAAACCGGCTGCTTCTAACGCGGCCAGCTCGTATTCCGGATGCGCAACTAGAAAGGTCTTGTCCTTTTGCAGGATAAATGTCAGGAGTGAAGACGCCTCGCGTTGCGGGTTGGCAACACCGGCGGATTTGAGCTCGTCGGCTGCAAAATCAATTGCCTCAGAGATGTTCATCTAGAGAGATCAAAGCGTGCGCAACACCTTGGCGGGAACGCCCGCTACGACCGAATTAGCCTCGACGTCCTTAGTAACGACACAACCTGCACCAACGATCGCTTTCTCGCCGATGGTGACACCGGCAAGAATCGTGGCGTTTGAGCCAATGCTTGCGCCTTGCTTGATCGTGATGGGCACGACGGCCCAGTCGGCCTCCGACTGTGGCGAGCCGTCCGGATTAGTCGCCCGCGGATATTTGTCGTTTGTAAACATCACGCCGTGGCCGATGAAGACGTTATCTTCAATAGTTACGCCTTCGCAGAGAAACGAGTGGCTCGAGATCTTGCAACGCTTCCCAATGCTCACGCCCTTCTGTATCTCGACAAAAGCCCCAATCCGCGTCTCGTCGCCGATCTCGCACCCGTAAGCGTTGACGAACGAGAATATCCGCACGTTTTCGCCCATTTTCACGTCATTCAGGCGAATAAAGTTGTCTCGGAGGTATTCTTTGGTATATTCGGTCATTATCTGTTGTTCGCTCGTGTATTTTGCTCCTAACTTAAGATTGTTAAGTTTCTCGCTTGTTATCTTTAAATTGTACGTGTTATACGCATTTCTGACGTGTTATGACAAGTTCTCGCCTGTTATGCGTAATTATTTAATGTTGTGAGCATTTCTCGCGTGTTATGAGCGTTTTTTGCTTGTTTTTTGCATTTCTCACGCGTTTTCTACAATTTTTACGTGATTTCTGCAAGAATCGCCTGTTTTTCACATCTTTCGCCTCGGTAGTGTACTAATCTCGTTGCAATATCTTTCGAAACCCCTGAATCCCCAATTCAATCAGTAGATTGAGACAAAACATCAATGGAAGAAGAAAATAAAGACTTTGGAAATACGTTCGCGTTGAGGCGAAACCAACACAGTTAATGGTGCAAAGCGAATTCACGATCAAGTCCCAGATAAACGCGGCCAATAAAACTATGAGAAATGCTCTTAGAGTAAAGAATGCGGTTTTATAAAGCAGTGTTTTCATCTTATCTCCCAAGATTCCACATCTTTTGCCCTAAAGCTCGATCATTCGGCCGCGATCTCGCATTGAGACGGTCGAGGCTTCTAAGATTCGCACGACGTTCAAGCCGGCGTGGCCGTCGGTCAATGGCTGTTTGTTATTGCAAATGCAGTCGATAAAATGCCGTGTGCCGACGGAAAGGGCCTCTTCGGCGTCGAGTTTTGGCGAAAGCATGTCGCCGGTGCGGTATTGGACGAGCGTGTCGTAAACGCCTTCGCGGGTCGTGACGTCGATGCCTTTGTCGTAAATTTTGATCTTTTCGCTCGCCTCGGTGTCGTCGTAAACGATCATCGACTTTGTGCCGCCGATCAGCGTCTTGCGGATCTTTACCGGAGCCAGCCAGTTGACGTGAAAGTGCGCGATGAGATTGTTTTCGAATTCCAGCGTCAGATAGGCGATGTCTTCGAGATCGTTGCCGACGTGGCAGCTCCCGATCGCCGAAACGGCTTTAGGCTGCTGCTGCAGCAAATAGTCCATTATCGACAGATCGTGCGGAGCAAGGTCCCAGATTACGTTGACATCATGCTGAAAAAGGCCGAGGTTGATCCTCACCGAATCGAAATAATACAACTCGCCCAGCCGTCCCGAAGTGATGATCTCCTTCATCTTACGCACCGCTCCGGTGTAAATGAAGGTGTGATCGACGAAGAGCTTTAGATTTTTGCTCTCGGCAAGGTTTATCAACTCTGCGGCCTCGGCGACGCTCGCGGTCATCGGTTTTTCGATAAAACAATGCTTTCCGTTTTGAAGTGCGCGTTTTGCGATCTCGTGATGTGTCGAAACCGGCGTTGCGATCACAACGATGTCGATGTCGGGGCGTCCGATGACCTCGGCGTAATCGCCTGCTGTTTCGATGCCGTAAAATTGCCTTTGCATCTTTGTCAGACGCTTTTCGTCGAGATCGCACGCGACAACCGCTTCGATCTCATCGAGCGACAGAAAATTTCTAATTAAATTCGGACCCCAGTAACCTGCACCGATGACAGCAACTTTCATCTCTTATACTTTATACATTTTTTGAACGCGGATTAGGCGGATATAACGGATAAACGCGGATAAGAAGAATCATAAAAATTGTTTTATCCGGCCTTTTCCGCTTGATCCGTAATATCCGCGTTCAAATTTCCAGCAAATCTAATGGCCGCCTTTTGCCAAAAGCATTACCGGCAGCGTTCGGAATATTATACGCAGGTCAAAGAGCGGCGACATATTATCGATGTAAAAAAGATCGAGAATGACCATATCGTTAAAATCTACGGCGCTGCGCCCCGCGACCTGCCAGAGGCCGGTGCAGCCGGGAATTACAGCCAATCGGCGGCGGTGCCAATCTTGATATTGCTCTAACTCGTACGGCATACATGGCCGCGGGCCGACAAGGCTCATGTCTCCCCGTAGGACGTTAAATAGCTGCGGCAATTCGTCGAGGCTCGTCTTTCGCAAAAATCGTCCAACGGGAGTAATTCGCGGGTCGTCGGTGATCTTCTTCACTCCGCCGTTGCCTCCGGCCTCCGACTGTATGAATTCGTTTATGAACTCGCGGTGAACGCTATCGTCGTTGTTAACGTACATCGTACGGAACTTATAGAATTCAAATGGTTTACAGTCCTTACCGATACGCGTGTGTTTGAAAAGGATCGGCCCTTTCGACGTAAATTTAATAAGGGCCGCGATAACCAGGAAAGGTAAAAACATCAACACCGATCCAACCACCGTCAGCACAACGTCAAACACCCGTTTATATACATTAAAAAGTACATTCTCGTTGTTCTGCGGCATTTTGACGATCGGCACGCCGAGATATTTTTCGAGCAAAACCTTTTCAGGAATTATGTTGTAAAGCTCCGAAACCAGCCTCACCTCAGCCGTTGTGTCATGTGCCTTATCGATGATCTCGAGGAGCGACTGGTGAGTGACGTCGCTCTCGGCAATTATGATCTCATCGATCGCAAACCGGCCAACAAGTTCGTTAAGGTCGGCCATCTTCCCGCGGTTCTTCAGATTTTCAAAAACCGGTTCGCCCTCGGGCAGATCGTCATTTACAAATCCGACGACCTCAAATCCGTGGCTCTTGTCGATACTGATCTGAGCTGCAACCATTTTAGCGGTTCGATCGTGCCCGACTATCAGAACCTTCCGACGAATGATCTTTTTCTGAGACGCGATGGCAAAGAGCGGGCGAAAAACCAGAGTGCGGAATGACATTATCAGCACGACACTGATTCCCACGAAAAGAACAAGCACGATCCGAGACTCTACAAAATCGAGCCGCTTGAAGATATAAGTTGTAACGACAAGGCCGATCAGCCCATAAGCGAGCGACTTAGCGATCGCGACGAGCTGCGCACCAAAGGACATAAAAAAATTCAGTTTATAGAGACTGAAATGCTGGAAAATAACTATCCAGATAACTGAATAAACGACGATCAGTGCACCTTGTGTCCGAACAAGAGGGCGCGAAAGGAGCACCTCCCATGACACCCCGTTAAAACGGATCAATATCGCTGCTGCCCAGGCCGAAAGCAACAGAACGTAGTCGCAGGCGGCGAGCACGAACTTATATTTTGGGTATTGCTTGAACATTTTAGGCCTTAACCCGTTTCACGAAAAGAGTTTATCTGCTTTATTACAAATCTTTCAACCCGATCGGTCAAGGCGTTTGATTGTGTGGTCTCGGTACGGTCTCGCTTCCGGAGAACGATCTTTTCGACATCTTCGTTACTGCGAATGAAGGTGATCATACCTTCGTCTTCCATTTGCGAGTCGAGCGAACCCTGCCGTCCCGCAAAAATGCTGTAAACCGGGACGCCGAGCAGCACGGCCTCGCGATTCATTGTTCCGCCGCCCGAGATAAGCAGGTCGGCCGCACAGGCAAGTTCGAGGCCATCAACAGCTTCGCTCAAAACGAAACATGATTCGGGCGGCGCCCCCATATTTAAAAGCAGAGCACTGATTTCGAATGCTTGCTCCTTTGTCCGAGGAACGATAACGGTGAAAGTATCGGTTGATTTCGTAAGCTTTTTCAGTATCCCGGTGAACAAGACGTCGCTCTTATCCGAGTGGTAATTTGCCGTAGTCGCGGGCGGACGCAGCACGGCAACTATCTTGTCATCGGAAAACTTAAGGCCATGCTCATTCAACAGGTCACGAAGAAATCCTTCGGTCGACTGGAAATTCCTGACGTACAATTCTTCCTTTATGCCGGGATACTTGAATCGTTTGCATCCCGAAAGGCGAATTTCGTCGAGCACCTTGTCGGAAATGCGATCGGGTACAAGTACCATATCGGAAAATCGGTTGAATATACCGGTCTCAGTAAATTCGTAATCATACATCGTGATTACGGGGATTTTAAGCCATCTTGCCGCTAAGACCATCGAACGAGAACCATGACTGACAGCGACGGCAATGCGAGCTTTATTGGTTTTGATATGTGAGACTAATTGTTTCGCACGAACGAGAAGCCCGCGGATCTTATTCAACTTACTCTTTCCGTAATGACGTCCAACGACCGTGACACCGTTGTCAAGGCCCGAGAGCTCTAACAATTCGAGCGTTTGGGAATGGTCGCGGGCGGTCAGGATCACTTCGATCCCGTTCTCGCGGTAATGCTTGATAATAGGCGCAAATAGCGGAACGTGCGGCGAGTTGTCCAGATCGATCCAGATCGCTTTTTTTAAAACGTCCAACTGGCCGGTCACTCCTTGGCCGCAGAGAGGCGCGAAACCGAGCGGATCAACGTGTCACAAACAAATTCGATCATTTCCTCGGTCAACTCGGCATACATTGGCAGCGAGATGATCTTGCCCATTTGGCTATGTGACACGGGAAAATCAGCCGGCGTGTGACCAAGATAAGCGTACGCCTCCATAAACGGCAGAGATATCGGATAGTGTATTCCGGTTTCGATCCCTGCCTCGTTGAGCTTTGCCGCGACGGCGCCACGATCCGGCACCTGCACCACATAAAGGTGATAAGTATGTCGCGAATCTGACGGCTCGATCGGTAGTTGCAATCCGCTAGACGCGAGTAGTCGATTGTAAATCTTTGCATTTGCTCGGCGGGCTTCGAGCCAACCCTCGAGATGCGGCAGTTTTACCGACAGGACCGCCGCCTGGATGCCGTCCATACGGCTGTTTCGACCCTCTATGGTATGGCGATTTTTTGAGATTTGGCCGTGATTTGCTATCAGGCGAGCTCGTTCCGCGGTCGCTTGATCATTAGTAACAATTCCGCCCGCATCGCCGAATGCACCGAGGTTTTTACTCGGGTAGAAGCTAAACGTCGCGGCATCACCAAAGGTTCCTAATCTGCGTCCTTTGTACGTCGCGCCGTGTGCCTGCGCGCAGTCCTCAAGAACCTTGAGATTATGCTCTTTAGCGGCAGCCATTATCGCGTCCATTTCGGCCGGCAAGCCATAGAGATGTACTGGAATTAGCGCCTTTGTTCGACTGGTCACCTTTCCTGCTATCGCCGTCGGGTCAATGTTGTAAAGAAGCGGATCGATATCTACAAAGACGGGCTTTGCCCCAATGTTCGTCACCGCTTCGGCGGTCGATATCCAAGTGTTAGCGGGCACAAGAACCTCATCACCCGGCCGAACACCGATAGCCTGCAGCCCGATCTCGAGTGCATCGGTTCCATTAGCCACCGCAACGCAATATTCGGCGCCGAGATATTCGGCAAACGAATTCTCGAACGCGATTGCGTATCGGCCGCTTATAAAGGCAGTTTCGGAAACGACCTGCGCGATCGCCGAATCGAGTTCGGGTTTCAGACTCAGATACTGTGCTTTCAGGTCAACAAAAGGTACTCTCATACGCCAACTACCATTATGCGGTAAACGCATCGCCTTTCAAAAAGAGCAGGGAAGATAACACTCGAACCGCCAAATTCAAACCGTCGATCCCGACGTATGTGCTTGTCTGAGTGGATAAACAAAAGTAGTATTAATTTTTTACTTTTTTCGTAGTTTCGATGAAACAAATTTTACAAGATAAGCGATCCGGCGGTGTCGCGGTCCATGACGTGCCGTCGCCGTCGGTACAGTCGGGCCGTCTGTTGGTTCGAACGGCGGCGTCATTGATCAGCGCCGGCACCGAGAAGTTAACGGTCGAATCGGGCAAGAAAAGCCTGCTGGGAAAGGTCAAAGAACGCCCTGACCTTATCAAACAAGTTCTTCAGAGAGTCAAAACTAAGGGGCTGTTGAACACGTACGCGGCTGTCCAGGCCAAACTGGACGCCATGACGGCCCTTGGTTACAGCGCGGCCGGTATTGTATGGGCTGTCGGCGAGGGCGTCACTGCATTTCGCGTCGGTGATCGCGTCGCTTGTGCCGGTGCAGGTTACGCATCACACGCCGAGATGATCTCGGTTCCACAAAATTTGTGCGTCCGCCTTCGGGACGAGATCAGTTTCGACGAGGGCGCCTTTGGAACGCTCGGTGCCATTGCGCTCCAAGGAGTTCGGCTTTCGAATCCGACCTTGGGCGAGGCGGTCGTAGTGATCGGTCTTGGTCTGCTCGGGCAAATCACCGTCCAATTGCTCAAGGCCAACGGCTGCCGGGTTTTCGGCGTCGATATCGACGAAGCGAAATTGACGCTCGCAAAGGACATGGGCGCGGAGATGTGCTCAGCCCCGGGCGACGCCCGCCGTCTCGTAAAAGAATGGTCGCGGGGACGCGGTGCCGATGCCGTTTTGATAACGGCCGCGACGCTGTCAAACGACCCGATCGAATTAGCGGGCGATATCTCTCGCACAAAGGGGCGTGTGATCGTCGTCGGCGGCGTCGGTATGGATGTTCCGCGTAGCGCATTTTACCCGAAAGAGCTCACGCTACAGATCTCGATGTCGTACGGGCCGGGGCGTTACGATCCGGAATATGAGGAACGCGGACACGATTATCCGTTCGCTTATGTGCGTTGGACGGAAGGGCGCAATCTCGAAGCTTTTTTCGATCTGATCGCAAACGGGAGCATCTCGGTTGAAGAACTAATTTCTCATCGCTTCCCGATCGAACGAGGTGAAGATGCGTACAAACTTATTTCGGGTGAGGCAAAAGAGCCTTATCTTGGCATTGTTCTGCAGTACGATACGGAAAAGGAAATTGCGACCAAGATCGAAGTTGGAACCAAGCCTGCGACGATAGCATCGAAGATCCGCGTCGGGATGATCGGTGCCGGCGACTATGCCCGTGGTATGCTGCTGCCGCATTTCAAGGCGAACGACGTCGAATTCCGTTCCATCGCAACCGCGGCGGGTTTGACAGCCAAAAACGTCGGCCGGCAATTTGGTTTTGCGTCGGCCGTTTCGAATGTGGACGATTTGCTGCAGGATGAATCTACGAATCTGATAGTGATAGCGACGCGGCACGACTCGCACGCGTCGATTGCGCGAAAGGCATTGGAGCTTGGCAAACACGTCTTTGTCGAAAAACCGCTCGCGATGAACGACGAGGAGCTCGACGAGGTAATTGCCGCTGCGGCCACGTCGAGCGGTCGATTGATGGTTGGATTCAACCGCCGGTTCTCACCGTCTGCAAAACTGGCGAAAGATTTTTTCAAAGATCGCCCGTCGCCACTTTCTATCGTGTATCGAGTTAACGCGGGCCGAGTAGCTCGCGACAGTTGGGCGCAGGATCCGATCCAGGGCGGCGGACGCATCATTGGCGAAGTCTGCCATTTTATAGACCTGATGCATTTTCTGACCGGTTCGGTCACGACGCGTGTTTTTGCCGAATCTATCACAAGTCGCAATCACGAGATCACCGAAGCGGATTCCATTTTTATTACTTTGAAATTCGCCGACGGCTCGAACGGGACGATCGCTTATCTAGCCGAGGGCGATAAGGCGATGAATAAAGAGCGAGTGGAGATATTTGGCGACGGCAAGGTCTTTGTGATTGCCGATTTTCGGCAGACGACTATGTTCGCCGGCGGAAAGGAAACCTCCAAGAAAATGAAAGTCCAGGATAAGGGGCAGGCCGAAGAAGTTCGCACCGTGTGCGCGGTCGTTTTGGACGGCGGCGATGCGCCGATCTCGCTGGACGATCTCGCTGCCACGACGCGTGCGACATTTCGAATTTGCGAATCGTTGAGAACCGGCCAGGTTCTAAGCGTCTGACCTTTGAGATCTCAGCCCCGCGATCTTCCCGACCAGAAAACTTAAAGACACAGCCGCTATGACCATCAGAATATGCGGCGTTGCAAGGACGTACCGGTATTCCGTGTGGATCAGCGATTGAACGCTAATAAAGTAGAGCGGCACAACCGCCAGAATAGCTAATTTGATACGCTGTTCTCTTTGACTAAGCAAAAGGATCACTCCAATCAAGAACAGCGGAAGGAAAACAGCGGTAATAAAAACCTTTTGAAAGAGTTTGAGCGGAACATTGAGGTAATAGAAGATCCAACTTGTCGTGTCTTTTTCATCTCTTTCGGCGGCGATAACCGGCACGCGCTCCATTCGGAATGTGGTTATTCCTCGATGCAAGATAGCTTTGAAATACCACCACGGATTCGCCCTTACTACCCCGAGGCCTATATTTACTCTTTCACGTTCCCGGAGGATACCATCCGGATCGTAAAGGTTACCGTAATAATCAGGACGGCCGGCGCGTAACGAATCCATTGCCATAATTCCTTCGTCGGTCGAGGGTAGCCCGAGACGTCCGTCGGTATCGTATTCGCCCAGGCCTTCGACGAATGTAGTCCCTATTCCAACAGAGAGGGGAATAAAACTGTGAAAGACCACGTAATTGCGGACGGTGATCGGTGAGATCGACACAAGAAAACTTGCAATTAGGATCAGGGCGAAACGGATTCCCACCTCTTTCGGCAACAAAACTAGGGTTGCCGCGGCAAAAAATATCGGCAGCAGAAGGGCGTTTGACCTCAGCCAGCAGGACAGCCCTAACGAAACCCCGCAGAGGACCGCCATTTTCAGTTTTTTATCCGACACCGCCCGGATCAAGAAATAAACGGCCAAGAGGATTGGCATCACACTTAGTTCGTCAGGCAGAATGATCCCCGAATAATAGGCAAATTGGGGAGCTATCGCAATGAATAAACCCGCGATGACGGCGGTTCTGAGGTTGAAAAGGCGGAATGCGATTGAAAATACCAGTATGGATGCAAAGGAATTAATTAGGATTTGAATGATCCGAAACACCTCGTTCTCACCAAAAACCCCATAGACTAGGGCGATGAATAATGAGTAACCTGGGGGATGCTCGAGGATTGTCGCGTCGGAGGGCGGATTCGGCCCGGCCAAAAACTCGCGAAGGTTGCCGGCAAGTAGTGTTTTTGCGTCATTTTTGTACATTTGGGTGACGACATATTGCACGCCCTCCATAGTGATCTTATTGTTCTGCCAAACCAGGAACCGAACGCCAAACGCGATTGCGAATAGGCACACACAGATCCCCACCATCTTTTTCGAAAATAAACTTTTTTCGTCGATTTGCGGTTTATCGAGCAACATAAGCATCGTCCGGCCCAATGAACAGATCGAACGCGAACATCTAATCCAGAAATCTCTGTATCCAAAGCTCGAGAGTCAGAAGTTGAAAGACGTGCAGGCTAAAGTCCTCCCTGCCCGATTCATTTTCCTGCAGGATACGGCGAACTGCCGACGCGTTAAACAGGCCCCGCCGTTTGACCGTTTCATCACTGAGAAGATCGTCGATCACTGGCTTCAACGGTCCATGTAACCACGACCTGATCGGGGCTCCGAAACCTGCTTTTTTCCTCCAGACGACATCTTTGGGCAGTAGCTCTTCGGCAGCCTTCTTCAAAATATATTTACGCTTTATGCCCTTGATCTTTAGCTTGCTTGGGATACGGGCTGAGAGCTCGACTAGTTCATTATTGAGAAACGGAACGCGAACCTCGAGATTTGCCGCCATCGATGTCCGATCGGTCGTATCAAGATTTAGCGCAGGCATAAATGTTTTGAAATCTACATAGAGCAGGCGATTGAGCGGCGAATTGCCTCGGCAGCGGTCGAAATACTCACGATGGTATCTAAAGGCATCGAAGCCAGCCATTTCAACGCCGATCTCGCCGGTATACAGATCGGTTTTCATCTCATCGGTAAAGTAGGTTCCGAATCCCAGATATCTGCCTTCAAAATCTAACGCGGCGCTGCGGGCAAATTTCTTCGCATTGCGTAGGGGAGCCGTGAACCTCCCCGGCAAGCCTCCGTAGAGCAAACTCTCGATTGTTCTCATGACCGGCCGGCGGATCGCACTCGGGATAAAGTCGGTCAGAGCGGCAATTTGCATCGCGGCTTGTCGCGGATAGCCCGCAAATATCTCATCGCCGCCCATACCGGAAAGCATAACGGTCTGTGTTGTTCTCGACTGCTCGGATATAAGATATGACGGTATCGCCATATCTATGATCGGTGCTTCTTGATGCCATACGAGCTTTGGGAGCAGGTCGGTGATACCCGGATTAAGGATGGTTTCGTGATAATCAACCGGCAGCATCGCCGCGACCTTTCGAGACCACTCAATGTCATCGGGAATGATGTCGTATTTCAGATCATCGGCCGAGATGCCTGTGGTGTACGCCGACACCTTACCTTTGGAATGTTTCGCCATCAGCGCGACAATCGAGGACGAATCGACACCGCCCGAGAGGAATGCGCCGAGTGGCACATCGGCGACCATCTCCATTTCGGTTACCCGGTCGAGCGTTTCGAGGACGCGATCTTTCCATTCTGCTTCGCTTCCTCCGTTTTCCTCGACCGAATAGTCGAGGTCCCACCATTCGTGCGTCGATATTTCACCGCTTTTCCAGTTCAAAAAATGCCCCGCCCTAACTTGGTAAATGCCCTTAAACATTGTGTGCGGCGGCACCGGCCATAGGAACGTCAAGGTTTGGTTTAGTGCCTCAAGGTCGAGTTCGGCATGGATGAGTTTGGTCGCTAATACTGCCTTAATTTCCGAACCGAAAACAAAATCATTGCCAATCTTTGCGTAAAAAAGCGGCTTGATCCCGGCGCGGTCACGTGCCAGCGTAAGAGTTTTTTCTACGTCATCCCAAACGGCGAACGCGAACATGCCGTTGAGCTTATCGAGACACGCAACGTTCCATTCACGAAAGGCTTTTAACAAAACTTCGGTGTCCGAATTCGTAGTAAAAACCTCACCTTTTGCTTCTAGCTCTTGACGTATTGTCTTGTAGTTGTAGATCTCACCGTTGAGAACAATCGCAAATCGTCTGTCTTCTGTAAACATCGGCTGATGTCCGGCCGGCGACGTGTCGATGATTGCGAGGCGGCGATGGCCGAGACAGGCCTTTAGCTGCTCAGTGCCAAACGGCGCGGAAACAAAAACTCCCTCGTCGTCGCGGCCGCGATGCTCGATCGCTTTCAGCGCGGCTCCGATTCGCGTTTCGAGGTCTGGTGAAATTATTCCGGCGATGCCGCACATATTATTTCTTTGGGGTAAGTGACGCCCACAGGTGCCAGCCGAGCACGCCGGCGAGCGGTAGCCAATTAATCGGCAATGGCGGCGCGTGCATAAATTCCTTGTGAGTTTCGCCGATTACAAAATCGGGAAAATCCTCGTGAATTTCCCTTGTTCCATAGACTTTCGAATACGGGTTGAAGGGCCCATCCGTGCTGACATGTGTAAAGTTAGTCATCGAAAGATAATTCCAAATTCCGGCGATTGCGGCGTTATTAAGATGGTCGCCGTAGATGCCGCCCGCCTTTACGCCTATGCCATACATCGCAAGTAATCCAAGCCGTCGAGCGACAGAGATCGAAAACAGATAATTCAACGACCATTTAGCATAAAGCATTACGATCAGTTTGCCGTTAGGCTTCACTACACGAGCGATCTCTGTTTGAGCCGTCTTGATCTCTGGGATATGATGCAGCACGCCGTGGCTGAAAACAATATCGAACGAGTCAACCTCAAACGGCAGATCTAATGCCGTCGCTTGTTCTATTCGTTCGTATGGAATGTTGTCCAGCGAGAAGCGCATCTTTACGCGTGCTACCGACTCCTCCGTGAGGTCAACGCCGGTGTATATGCCACCTCGTTTCACGATCTGTTCTGCGTCGGCCCCTTGCCCCAGACCTATCTCCAGTACTCGTTTGCCATTAAAGTTAATGCGATCCAGATTTTTTAAAATGTGGGGTTCTTTTTCGTAGCGAAACCGATCGTACCGGTCAAAGAATTCCTCGTATTCGGCACGAGTCTCTTCACGGAGATCGCCGACAAGCTCCGCGCCGCACGGGTGCGTCTGCCAAAAATCTTTGATCTCGTTTTCCATCGATTCTAGTTTTCGCTCTCTATCAGACGCGCAAGGGCGTAGGCCATCCACGCTTGTCCCCATCGCATAAAAGGTGTCTTTATAGCCCGTTTTTTGCGTATCTGATAATAAAAAAAGCCGTCGCGGTCGAACATATTGGTTATCGTCCATTCGGCGGTTTTCCTCGCAATTGGCAGCATTCGGTCGTCAATTGCCCTCAACTCGGACATCGCCGAGATCGCAACCGCCGCCGAGTGAATATCGACCGGATAGACCGATTTATCATAATATTTCGGTGTGCCGTCATCGAGAAAGAACTTGTTAAGCCAAAAGCCGCCGCCCAGGTTGATCGCGTCAAATGTCTCGGAACGCAACTCGTCGATCTCGCCCGATATTCGATAGAGCGAGAGCAGAACGTACGCAGTATGAAAATTATCGACCCATGATTGCGATTCGTCGGCTCCGTAAACCCAGGCTCCGTTCGAATTTTGGCGTCGGATCACAAATCTAACTGTCTTTGCCGCCATTCTTAGATATTCGTCATTGCCGGTCGCGGCTCCGACACGAGCCAGGCATTCGCCGGCGAGCAGGCTCGCATTAAAAATTACGCTCCGGTCAACCGGTGTATAGCTGAAACAAACTTCGTCGTCTGTTTCCTCGAGGCGATTCAAATCAGCTAGTATAAAGCGGCAAATTTCATCCGCCGCGTCGAGATATTTCTTGTCGCCAAAAGCATCGTACGCCTCAGTTAGCGCCTGCGATGCAAAAGCCGTTGGCACGATGGCAGGAGTACCTTCCGGGGCATAAAACGCTCGCGATTGCCAATCAAAATTGTACCCAAATGCCATCGTTGGCTGTCCATCGCTCGTTACCCCGACGATTTTGCAATCAAGAAGCCGTTCGAGCAAATCTCTGGCATTCTCGGCATGCTTGGTATGATTAGTTGTTCGAAATCGCGACAGTTCGGCGAGAGCAAACAACGCCAGTCCTTTTGGATTAACTCCCTTTTTAACACTAAGAAAGCGGCGAAGATCGACCGGCGATCGCTTGACCATTTGCAGCCAGGCGAGGCGGGCTGAAGCGACATGTTTTAACGGCGAGAGCTGAAACAAACTGCTGTTTAGCCCGTCAAACGGATCAAATCCCGCAAAATCCCGAGTTTTGCAGTGCGAATAAAGCCGGTCGTAAATGTCCTTGAGATCGAAAGTCATCTAAAATTCTTAATGTGAGGTTATCATAACTAGCGTTTATGGAGGTTTTGGCAGAGAGGAGTGATTAAGGACTTTTGCCCTTTCGAGCGAAAACCTAGATAATAAAACTTTCAAAACGGCACGTTGTATGAAGTTTTTTTCGGACATCCGGCTTTTGATTCTCGCAATTTGGCTCGGCGCGGCAGTATTCTTTATTGGCGTCGCGCAGACCGCATTTTCGGTTTTGCCGCAACGCGAATTAGCCGGTGCAGTTGTAAACCAAAGTCTGTCGCTGCTAAATTATGGCGGCATGGCGATAGCCGCACTTCTCGTGCTGACGTCCCTTTTGTCCGCCTCGAAAGTGAGCAAATTCTGGCTATGGCTCGAACGGTTTCTGCTATTATTGCTCGGAGCCGCGTGTGGTGTCGGACAATTTGTGATCGGATTCTGGCTTGCGTCAATTCGAGCTCAGCTCGGACGGCCCATCGACGAGGTTGCGGTCGACGACCCATTGCGAATTCAATTCAACCTGCTGCACGAATATTCGGTGTGGGTTTTGTTTGTCGGAATGGCCGCTGCATTTATCACATTTTTTATAATTTCGAATCGTAAATTTGCGGCCGCGAGTAAGGAAAAGGCTGATATTTACGATTTCTCAAAGGAATTTAAGGTTTGATTACTATGGAGTTGATCGAAAGCAAAAACGATTTCGCCAATCGATTTTCCCGATGGAAAGCTAATACTGCGCTGGCGAACTACCCGTGGGTCGAGAACGTTCATTCGCCGTTCACGCCGGTTCGTCGGGCGCTGCCGATGTTGAATCTCGCGCTTATATCGTCAGCCGGAGCTTATATTAACGGCATGGAGCCGTTTGATTTAGAGTCTCTCGACGGCGATATGAGTTTTAAAGAGTTGCCAGTCGAAGTCGGCTCAGGAGATCTGCGCTATGCCGCCAAGGGTTATGATCCGGCCGCGGTACTGGAAGACCGGAATTCGCAGATTCCGATCGATCGCCTAACCGAATATCAGGAGAATGCGGTGATTGGCGGTTTTAACAACGTCTGGTGGAGCGTTAGCAGCCACATTCCGAACGCGCAACGCCTTGCAGACGAACTTGGCCCAAAGATAGCCGAACGTTTGAAACGCTACGACATTCAGGCAGCTTTGTTGATTCCCGCTTCGCGTCTATGTCATCAGACACTCGCAATTGTCGCTCGCGCGATCGAACATAGCGGCACACCGACGATTATGGTCTCGGTCGATCCAAAACTGACAGACAAGTCTCGGCCGCCTCGTGCAGCCTACTATAAGGGTGAATTCGGATCAGTTGCCGGCAAGCCAAATTGGCGGGAATATCAACTTCGGGTTTTGGACGAATCGTTGCGCTGGATCGAAACATTTGATCAACCCGGCTCGCGTAAACTTGCGGTTGATCTCGAAACACAGGTTGAAGCCGCGCGTGGGGAACGCTAACCACCAATCTGCCAGTTTTTTATCGCTTCGATGGGATAAATAAGCATGATGATGTTTATTACAAGGCTGTCGCGTATCCAAAATATCAACACGGCTTCGGTCGCCACGAACAAGGCCATGGATTTCCAGAATCTCAGCTTGAAGGCGATCACAAAACCGGTTCCGCAACTTAGTATATCTGCGAGAGAATTGATGATCGAGTCGCCAAAATAATCGAGTGATATCGTCGCCTCGCGGTAACGGTTAATTACGTAATTCGTGTTTTCCGCAACTTCCCAGGTGCTTTCGATAAGGATTGCCAGAAAAAACCGCCACGCTAAGGGCATTCGTCGAAAAATCAAACCGATCAGCCAAAACTCAAGCACGCCGTGCAGTATGTGGGTAAAGGAATACGGATCGATGACGTGCTGCGAATTGTGGGTCGACCATATGTTCCAAGCCCAAGGCAAATAATCTTCGGCCCGGCACCACCAAACACGCCCCTGAAGATTCAGCGAGATCGTCGCGGCAACAACTACGCCGACAACCGCAAGCCATGGAAAATAGTCCTGCCTCGTTGCGAAAGTAAAAAGCCTTTTGGGCTTATCTGATTCGTCCATAGACACGGAAATTGTCTTTCGATTTCGATGATCTTGCAAGTTATCTGATAAATTCGTTCTCATGAACCGGTTCGAAATCCTTGAACGTGTCCGCCAACGGCCCGAACCCTGGGACATTATTGTCATTGGCGGCGGTGCCACCGGTGTCGGCTGCGCCGTCGATGCGGCATCGCGCGGTTTCGATGTTTTGCTGCTCGAGCAGCACGATTTTGGAAAGGGCACGTCAAGCCGAAGCACAAAACTCGTCCACGGAGGCGTTCGTTATCTGGAACAAGGAAATATTTCACTTGTCCGCGAAGCGCTCACGGAACGTGGCATCCTTTTGCGAAACGCGCCGCATGTTGTTCATAAACAGGCGTTTATCGTCCCGTGCTACAGTTTGTGGCAGAAATTTTATTACGGCGTGGGTCTCAAGATATACGATCTTTTATCCGGCAAGGACCGGCTGGGAAAGTCGCAAATCCTCTCAAAAGGCGAAACGATCAAACAACTCCCGACCATTAGTTCGGACGGCCTTTCAGGCGGAATTTTGTATTACGACGGGCAGTTCGACGACACCCGATTGCTGATCGATCTACTCACGACAGCTCACGACCAGGGAGCGTCGGTTTTGAACTATGCTCGGGTCGCTACATTTGTGAAAAACGCGGACGGCAAGGTCGGCGGTGTCAATTTCGAAGACGTTTTGAGCGGCGAACAATTCACAGTCAAAGCCAAGGCCGTCATCAACGCAACAGGTGCTTATTGCGACGGCGTCCGTCGGTTGTCAGACAGCACCGCAAAGCCGATCGTCACACTCAGCCAAGGTATTCATCTCGTCTTGGACCGGACCTTCCTTCCCGGCAATACCGCTCTGTTGATCCCAAAAACAAGCGACGGCCGCGTTCTGTTTTGTATTCCGTGGCACGGACATACGCTTGTCGGCACCACCGATACGCAGATCGAAACGGCGAACCTTGAACCAAAAGCCCTTGAGAGTGAGATCGAGTTCGTTCTGAAAACTGCCGGCGACTATTTGGCAAAGGCCCCATCTCGGAGCGACATCCTGAGTGTTTTTGCTGGTATTAGGCCGCTCGTTAAGTCCAATTTTGCAAAAAACACGGCCTCGCTCTCACGCGGCCATGCGATCGAGATCGACGCGGCGGGAATGCTCACCATCACAGGCGGAAAGTGGACAACTTACCGAAGCATGGCCGAGGACGCAGTGGATCAGGCCATTCGACTTGCAAGGTTAGAGTTCAGGCGATCCGTTACCGCAGAACTGCAAATCGAATGTTCGTATCGAAGCGGCGACAAACAGTCGGACAAGCTTCACTCGGATCTTCCGTATACGCGTGTGGATGTTCTTCGGGCGGTCAACCAAGAAATGGCTCTGAGCGTCGAAGATGTGCTTGCCCGGAGGACGCGGGCGTTGTTTCTAAATGCGTCGGCCGCCATTGAGCTTGCCCCCAAGGTCGCCGAGATCATGGCCGGAGAACTAGGCGAGAATCAAGACTGGATCACAAAACAGACCGAGGAGTTTCAAGAGGTCGCCAAAAATTATAAAGCGTCCTGAATCCGAATGCCGCCGCTAAGGTGCTGATCGAGATTGGCAGCGATCATTTTCGCCCGCGACATTGCAAATTGAGCCGTTTCACCCTCGAAAAGAGCACTAACCGTCTCATTAAATATCTTGACCCAGCGTGTAAAATGCTCAGACTTTAGAGGGAATTTCTGGTTAAGTTTTTGGTGAACCAAAAGCGGATTGCCAAAATAAACTGGTTCCCCGAAAAGGATCTTTTCCCAAAAATCTGTGATTACGGGCAGGTGGGCATCTAGATCGAGATCGGCAAAATGGTGTCCGATCTCAGGGTCAACGATTGCGACAGCGTAAAATTCGCCCAAGAGATGCTCAATGTCGCCACGCGATTCTATGTCTTTTTTCATTATTCGGTCGAGACAGCATCCTCGCCGTGGAGAGCGGCGTTTAGCGTGTGCCAGCTCAAAGATGCGCATTTTACGCGGGCCGGAAATTCGAGCACACCGGAGAATATCTTAAGCTTGCCCAGCTCATTCTCGTCGGTCTCGATATCGAGTTCACCGGTGACCATATTGTGAAATTCGTTAAAAAGTACTTCCGCTTCTGCTTTCGATTTTCCTTTGACCGCTTGCGTCATCATCGACGCCGACGCTTTAGAGATGGCACAGCCCGAGCCTTTGAACGCGACGTCCGAGATCTTGTCGCCGTCAAACGCCACATAGACGCGCAACGCGTCGCCGCACAATGGATTTTTGCCGTCAGCGTATTGATCGGCATCTGTGATCTCGCGGAAATTTCGCGGATTCTTGTTGTGGTCTAAAATTACTTCCTGGTAAAGATCACTCAATTCGGACATAGCATTATTTTATGATGCCCGCGCGACTTTACCTAGCTAAAAGAGCCCGACAATGTTTCCCTGCTCATCAATATCGACCCTTTCGGCGGCCGGATGCTCGGGCAGGGCGGGCATTGTCCGCATATCGCCGCAAACGGGATAGATAAATCCGGCTCCGACACTCGCACGGACCTCGCGGACCGGGAACGTAAAACCGGTCGGAGCGCCTTTCAGTGTCGGGTCGTGGCTCAGGCTGAGGTGCGTTTTTGCCATGCAGATGGGCAGATCGCCGAAACCGTTAGCTTCATAATCCTTGATCTGCTGCTCAGCCTGCGTCGTATACGAGACATCCGCCGCACCATAGATCTTTGTGGCGATCGTGTCGATCTTTTTCTTGATCGGCTGGTCGAGCTCGTAGAGAAACCGAAATTCGTTTGGTTGGTTCGCGGCGTCGATCACCATTTCCGCAAGCTCGATCGCACCTTTGCCGCCATCGGCCCAGTGACTCGACACTGCCGCTCCAAGCGCACCCGATTCGATCGAGATGCGTTTGACTGCCTCGATCTCGTCGGGATGATCCGTATCGAAGATGTTAATAGCAACGACAGGCGTCACGCCGTGCAATTTCACGTTTTCGATCTGTTTGCGCAGATTTGCCGCACCGGCCTCGACGTCCGCCACGCTATTTTCGAGCATCTCGGGCGGCAGCGGCTTTCCGGCGACGATCCGGTACTTGCCGCTGTGCGACTTGAGGGCACGGATGGTGGCGACGATAACGCAGGCATCTGGTTTCAAGCCGCTGTAACGGCATTTGATGTTAAAGAATTTTTCCGCTCCGATATCCGCTCCAAAACCCGACTCGGTAAACAGATAATCGCTGCATTTAATACCGATCAAATCGGCCAGAATGCTGCTGTTTCCATGAGCAACATTGGCGAATGGGCCCGCGTGGACCAGTGCGGGCGTATTTTCGAGCGTCTGCATCAGCGTCGGGCGAATTGCATCGCGCATTAGCACGGTCATCGCCCCAGCGGCTCCGATCTCTTCGGCGGTCACCGGTTTTTTGTCGTGCGTCATACCAACAACTATGCGGCCAAACCGCTGGCGCATGTCCTGCAGCGAGGTTGTCAATGCAAGTATCGCCATCACCTCGGACGCGACGGTGATGTCAAAACCAGTTTCACGCGGTATACCGCCCTCCATCCTGCCGCCGAGGCCGATTATTATCTTTCGCAGCGCCCGATCGTTTGTGTCAACCACCCGCTTCCAGGTTATGCTATGCGGATTCATGTTCAGAGGATTGCCGCGGAGCAGCTTGTTGTCGATCATCGCCGCGAGCAGGTTGTTGGCGGCCGTGACGGCGTGAATATCGCCGGTCAGGTTGAGATTGAAAGTCTCCATCGGAACGACCTGAGAATAGCCGCCGCCCGCGGCGCCGCCCTTGATCCCGAATGTCGGCCCCTGTGACGGCTGGCGCAGCGACACGACGGCTTTCTTGCCAAGGTGCTTCATCGCCTCGCCGAGGCCGATCAGCGTCGTCGATTTGCCTTCGCCAAGCGGCGTCGGTGTAATCGCCGAAACGTCAATATACTTGGCGGTCGGACGGTCTTTGATCTTGTCTAAAACGCTAAGCCTCAGTTTGGCAATGTAAGGACTGCCGTAGAGGTCCATATCGTCCGGTGTCAGGTCAAGCTGTTCTGCTATTTCCGGCAATGGGCGCAGTTTTGAGTGTTGTGCAATGTAGAGATCTGAGTACATAACCGTAGTATGTGGCTAATTTGGTAAATTGGCTGTGACGAGTTTCACAAAACCCGAAACATATTAAACTGCGCTCGAAAGTTCACGCAAAGACCTCGATCACCTTTTGGATCGCGTCGGCCAGTTTATCAACCTCTTCGCGAGTATTATAAAACGCGAAACTCGCTCTGGCAGTTGCCGGAACGTCAAAAAACTCCATTACCGGCTGCGCACAATGGTGTCCGGCCCGGATCGCGATTCCCTGTTGGTCTAGGATGGTTCCGATGTCGTGCGGATGAATGCCCTCGATCGTGAATGATAGTACAGAGGCTTTTTCAGCTGCCGTTCCGATGATTTTCACTTCCGGAATATCAGCCAGCCGCTCGGTCGCATATTCGAGCAATTCGTGTTCGTAGGCCGCCGCGGCGTTGAAATCCAGAGCGTTAATATAATCGATCGCTGCTCCAAGACCAATTCCGGCCGCGATCGCCGGGGTACCGGCCTCGAACTTGTCCGGTATCGGCGCGAACGTCGTTCCCTCGAAACTGACAGTACGGATCATTCCGCCGCCGGTCTGATATGGCGGCATCTGGTCAAGCCATTCCCGTTTTCCGTACATGATGCCGCTGCCCGTTGGCGCAAACATCTTGTGCCCGGAAAAAATAAAAAAGTCGGCATCGAGATCCTGCACATCGACTGGGAAATGCGGCACGCTCTGGGCCGCGTCAACACAAACAGGTACGCCGAATTTATGCGCCGTCGCGATGATTGCTTTTATCGGATTCACCGTTCCCAGCGAATTTGAGACGTGCGAGACCGCCACCATCTTGGTGCGTTCGTTCAGCAAGTTCTCATATTCATCAATGATCAACTCGCCGCGCTCATCAATCGGTATCATCACGACCTTTGCCCCGCGTTCCTCAGCGATCATCTGCCACGGGATGATGTTCGAGTGGTGCTCCATCTGGCTCACGAGGATCTCGTCGCCTTGGTTGATGAATTTTCGCCCATACGAATACGCGACCAGATTCACTCCCTCGGTTGTACCGCGGACAAAAATGCACTCCTTAGCCTCTTTCGCATTAATAAAACGTTTGACCTTTTCACGCGCCGCTTCGTATGCCGTCGTCGCTTTTTGGCTGAGATAATGCACACCACGGTGAATGTTCGAGTGTTCCTCCGCCAGATATTTCGAACCTCGGTCGATCACCATCTGCGGCACCTGCGACGAAGCCGCGTTGTCGAGATAGACCAGCGGCTGGCCGTTCACGGACTGTAACAGCACCGGAAAATCCTTTCTAATTTTTTCAACATCCCAATTCATAGCAATAATTAACCACAGAGAACACAGAGAACACAGAGAAATCAATTAGCAAGTCGTTTGAGTCCATCCCTAAGCAGACGTACGTTGAAATTTATCAGCAGTCCGATCTTCTTTCCACTTAGTTTCAAATAGGATATAACTTGTGCCTCGTGAACTGACGTAAGCCTGTCCACCGCCTTTAGCTCGACGATTATCTTGTTTTCGACCAACAAATCAATTCGATAACCGGCCTCAAGTTTAATTCCATCGTAAATCACAGGAAGCGCAAGTTGAGCTTCAACCCGCAAATCAAGTTTCTTGAGTTCATGGATAAGGCAAATTTCATAGGTACTCTCGAGCAAACCAGGGCCAAGCGCGGAATGAACTCTGATGGCACAGCCAATGATTTTCTCTGTAATTTCATTCAATTCCATCAGAAACTCTCTGTGCTCTCTGTGTTCTCTGTGGTTAAATATTCGTACCCAACCTATTCAAGACGGTCGCGTCCAGATCCCTCTTTATCGCCTCGATCCCGATCTTGTTAATCACTTCCTCAGCAAAGCCGTAAGTCAGCAGATTTTTGGCTAATGTTGGCGGCAGGCCGCGAGTCAGTAAATAAAATAACTCCTCTTCCTCAAGCTGGCCGACCGTCGCTCCGTGCGAACACTTCACGTCGTCATTAAATATCTCGAGCTGTGGTTTTGTGTCGACGCGCGCATCGTTTGAGAGGAGCAGATTCTTGTTTGACTGCTGAGCATCGGTGCCGTGTGCGTTTTCCCGAACAAATACTTTGCCGTTGAAAACACCCCGCGATTTGTCGTTAAGCACGCCCTTGTACGTCTGATGCGAGGTGCAATTTGGCACGGTGTGGTCGATGATCGAATGCGTATCGTGATGCTGGCTGCCATTGAGCATATACAGCCCGTCAACCCAAGCCTCACCGCCCTCGGCGGTGAATTTGACATCAATATCATGTCGTGAAAGCGCCGCTCCGAGATTTATGTTAGTCGAATCGTAATAGCTGTCACGTCCTAGCGTGACCTCCGTTACTCCGTAATGAAAGGAATCGGACGATTGCTTCTGTACGCGGTAGTGAGTAACCCGAGCATTGTCACCGACTACAACTTGGATAGCAGTATTGATAAAAGCCGGAGCTCCGGCCTCGTAAATCTCAATGATCGTCGACTCGCTGCCTGCACCTGCGACGTAGGTGTAGTGTGGACATTGCATTGCACCATCGACTGCGTATGTTCCTAGATATATGGGTTCCTCGATCTTTTGACCAACGGGAATCAAAATAGGTTGAATATCACCAAACGCAAGGTTAAGGGCAGTCAAACCGTTCCGCCGGTAGGCGAAATGCAGCGTCTCATTAGATATACCACCATCATCAACTTCGTTTTCGTTATATACGTCAAACCCAGCTTTCTCAATCGCGGATACGTTGGTATATTTCCAATCCTCATCGCGAGTGCTCGGAAAACCCACGCTCTTAAAATAATCGTAGGCCTCGGAGCGCAAACGCACCAGAGCGTCGTTGTCTTTGCCTTTGATGATCTCTCTAAATTGTTCCGCAAATTGTGTTTCCACGGCGGCTGTTGATGAAATCATTATCTAAAACACCTTTATCAAACTAAACTTGTTGTCGGCCCGGACCGTGTTCGCCGGATCGAAAATAAAATCTTTCGCGATCCTTAATTTCGCCTCGTTCTCGGCACGTGGCTTTTTGTCATCGACCAAAGTCGATCTATCGTAATCAAACAAAAAGTCGTGCCGCGTCAATACATATTGGATGTTCATTGCCGCCGTTTTCGCGCGCATTTCCTGAACGCTTCGCGATTCCCAAAGCATCTTTCGCAGCGTCCAATCTTCGAACAAATAGTCGGAAAACACGGGCCGCTCGATGTTGTACGTGTCGCGCCGCATGTTGATCAACCATACTTTTGCGTCCGGAGGCGTATCGTTATTAATGGTCTGATAATACGTATAATAATCCAGATTTCGCGTCAGATACTGGTCGCGCGTCTCGCCGCCTAGGGCTACTCGAAGCGGAGCCTTCTGACAAAACCAAGCCGCGGTGGTCAGTAGCCCGCAGACCGCCGCCGTAATGAACGCACACCGCGCGACCTTCGACACCGCGCCCCCGATCTTCTCGGCCGATGCCGCTATCGCTATCGCAAGCACTGGAACAATGGGCAACAGATATCTAAGCTGTTCACTCGAGAACAGCCAGAACAAATACATTATGCCCGCGACACCCGCCCCGATCTTCACCTCGATGGGAAGATCGAATTTCCAAAGGGCCCATATAAGCAGCGGCAAGCCGATCAAAAATGCTACTCCGAGAACGCCGTCGTAATTCGCCGGTTGTTCGGGTTGGGCCATTATCGAGACACGAGCTGGTGCGGTTAGATAATTCACCTTGTCTACATCCGTCCCTCCGTATTGCGAATTCATCGCCTGAAACAGATTCGACCGCTCGACGTCCCAGCCGTTGGCCTTACCTGGCCAGATGCTCATATAAAACGGAAACACCGGCGAACCCGTTGCGGCCCACGTCCTGATATACCACGGCGACCCGATAACGCCCGCAAGTAAGAGAGCCGCAAAGCCAAGGCCTACGATCTTGCCTGCGTTTTCTGAACCCCTTGCTCTCAGCAACACGATCAACGCAAACGCCGCGATAACAAAAACCGCCGTCAGCTTGATCGATAGAGCCGCCCCGAGAAAAATGCCGATCAATATCACCCAGCCCCAAGTCTGCTCCTTCCACCATCGCGTCAACGCATATGTCGAAAGCGTCACATACAGAGCAAGTGACAGATCGATATAGCCGCTCGACGCGACGTGATAAGCCGTGGGTATCGTCGCGACCAACAGTGTGGCGATTAACGACCAGGGCCGCGAAATCCCGATCTCTCTCGCCCATCCATATATCACCACTAACAATACTGGGAGAAAGAGAAAGGTCGTCGCTCCTGCCGCCGATTCACCAGCCCGCGGGCTGATAATATTTCCCAGCAGCATCGCCCAGACCGAGTGCATTTCGGTTCCTAATGCCAAATAGCTTGCAATATTTCCGTCAATAAATGCGTTGCTGTGTTGAGCAATAAACGTTTTCGGCACGGCGAGGTGATAAAGAAGCGTATCTTTCGCCGTTGGTGGCGTAAGAGATGCCGCAAATGCCCACACGACGCTAATCGCGATTAGCCCGAGCAACGCTTTATCAGTACCAGTTGGCTTTTCGGGAACTCGGCTCTCATCCACCGCTTCCCCAACCCGTCGAAAAGCCAAAGCCACTAATGCCGAACCAATCAGCGTGGCAATAATCGCGCTTACACTCACATAACCACCCACAAGCCCAAGAGAGAACCATATCAGGGACCAAGTCGCCGCTCCGAGGGCCGTTTTCATCGCGAGTTCGAGCACGTGAGAATGATTTTCGCCATTGGAAATACGAATAAAGGACGAGACGAAACTTCCAAGTCCGAACCACGATACGCCCATAAACACCGTGACGATCAAACCAAGAACGGTGTCCCGAAAGCCCTCAAATCCGAACAACGGCCCGCTGCCGAGATTTCGCACAAGCTGCGGCAACTGCCCGATATCACTACCACGATAAGTCAAAAACGCAACAATACACACAACCGCAAAAACCGCGAAGATGATCGCGGCCAGGCTTTTGTTTGCGTTCCTTGTCTCTGTCTTTGCCGGCATTTAGTTAATGGGTGTTGGCGGCTCCTTTTACCCAATCGTAGCCCTTTTCTTCGAGTTCGAGGGCAAGCTCTTTGCCGCCTTCTTTGACAATCCTGCCGTTTGCCAAAACGTGGACCATATCCGGCACGATAAAATTCAAAAGCCGCTGATAATGCGTGACCAAAATGATCGCGTTGTCCGGCGAACGCAGCTTGTTCACACCTTCGGCAACGATCCGCAGAGCGTCGATGTCGAGCCCCGAGTCGGTCTCGTCGAGGATCGCGAGTTTCGGCGCGAGCACGGCCATTTGCAGTATCTCGTTTCGCTTCTTTTCGCCGCCCGAAAAGCCCTCGTTGACCGAGCGCTTGAAGAACTGCGGATCCATCTCGACAATCTTTGCTTTTTCCTTGAGATAATCATTGAACTCGAGAGGGTCGAGTTCTTCAAGGCCGTGATGCAGCATTTTCTGGTTATAAGCGAGCCGCAAAAATTGCGAATTCGACACGCCCGGCACCTCGACTGGGTATTGAAACGCCATAAACACGCCCTCGCGGGCACGCTCGTCGGGGTCAAGTTCGAGCAGATTTTTGCCTTCATACAGGACCTCGCCCGAGATCACCTCATAGCTCGGATGGCCGGCGAGCACTTTCGACAAAGTCGATTTGCCCGAGCCGTTCGGCCCCATGATGGCGTGAACCTCGCCCTTATTCACCTGAAGATTCAGGCCTTTCAATATTTCTTTGCCGTCGATACTGGCATGCAGATCTTTAACTTCCAATAGCATTTAGTTTCATTCCCTCTAACTTCTTATCCATTTCCAGCCCCGGTACGCCGTACCATTCTTCGGCAGTTGTATCCCGCACCCATGCGTAACCGTGCTTTTCGTAAAGCTCCTTTGCCCCGGCTGAGAAATACGTCGTATACAGAAATATACGATCAAATTTCGTCCCTGCGGCGTATTCGTCGATTGCGTCGAGCAGTTTGTGCCCGACTCCGCGGCCTTGAGCTTCCGGTGCGACGGCCATACTGCGGACGTAAAGATCGCCCTCATCGACCGTTACCGAAACCGTTCCGACGATCTTGTCGCCCATCGTCGCGACCCACTGCGGGCCCTCGTCAAGACGCTTCGTTATTTCATCTGCCAACGGCGTCACGACAGCGAAAGCGTCCGCGGTATAGTGCTTGCGATACATTCCAAACGCCTCGCCAAGCACCTCGGCGATCGCTCCAGAATCTTCCGGTTTTGCGATGCGGACCTCGACCATCGTTCACGCACTCGCGACACGTGGCCCAGTCGCCTCAACATAGATCTCACCTTTCAAATACAGAACCGCTTCGCCGCCGATCTTAACCCGCTCGCCAGCGAGTTCGCAATACAACTCGCCGCCGCGTTCCGACACCTGACGCGCGAACATTTCGCTCCTGCCAAGCTGCTCGGCCCAATAGGGAATCAACGAACAATGTATAGCACCCGTAACGGGATCCTCGTTGATGCCAATCCGCGGAGCGAACATTCGCGACGAAAAATCGCTCGTATCGCCCGGTGCGGTCACAATAAATTCGTCGTAATCGATCGCGAGCAAAGCGTTAAAATCAGGCGAAAGTTCGCGGATCTGCGTTTCGCTTTCTAGATGTAGCATCACCATATTGCCCTGCGTCTCGAAAACCTTGGCCGGGATCGCACCTATCGCACAGGCGAGTTCGTCCGATTGTTCGATCTGGGTCACCGGGTACGCGGGAAAATCGAGTACTATTTTCGCATCCGCTTTCGTGACGCCGAGCGGGCCGCTGCGATGAGAGTGAAAATTTATCTTTTCCGATTCAAGCTTTTGTTCGTTAAAAAGAACGTAAGCACTCGCCAGCGTCGCATGGCCGCACAGATTGACCTCTACTTTTGGCGTGAACCAACGGATCTCGTAGTGATCTCCGTTCTTAACAAAAAACGCCGTCTCGGCGAGATTATTCTCCGCCGC
>DAIRVI010000028.1:19702-29065 GCA_036802885.1 Pyrinomonadaceae bacterium | reverse complement strand
CGCAAAACCAACTCCAGCCGGCATTCCCGAACGGTATTCGCTGGTTTCGGCTGGCATCTCGCTCATCGAACCATGTGATTCTTCAAACCGTTCCTCGGCTGCCGGAGCATGGTCTTCGACCGTATCGTGCGAAGCATCTTCAAAATCCGCGGCCGCCATTTTCTCACTATCCGCTCTTGCAACCTGTGAGGAAGCAAGCAGCTCAACGGTCAGGCCGGCGACTCTAACGATCGTCTCAAGAGCCTCACGGTTGACATTTACGCCGTCATTTCCATAATCGGCATACAACACCGCAACGCCGCGTCCACGAGCAACGAGCGGTATCGCGAACATCCGGTCCGGATGACCAAAATGCAGCGGATCCAGAAATTTAGAATCATCAGCAAAGGCACCTGCAGCTTCTTCGACAGTTGAAACGGATCTTATCGCCGAGCCAATTATCGAGTCGTCTGCGGTTTGAAACAGCACGTCGCGAATCGCGTTCTCGGCCATGTCGCCCGCGTTGCCAAAAACCTTCCACCCTGCGAACTGTTCGTTCTTGACGATGAAAAATGCACCGCGCGGAGCGAACTCAGCCGCGTGCTTGACGAGCGATTTTAAAATCGTCGCCTGAGAATTCTTTGTGCTTATATCGTTGACCGCATCCCGGATAGCGTCGTATTTGACCTCAACCGGAGCCGCAACCGGCTCGAGCTTTTCGGCTTCGGCCATTGCGTTCGCAGTGATCTTTGCACCCTCATCGCGCGCCAGACGAATGTGTTCCATGACAGAACCCGTAAAGGCTTCGTCAAATTGAGGTGTGGAATCAAATCGGGCAGCGTAGGCCTCAAAGGCGTCGTTAAACTGTTTCTTGTGGTTTTCGAACTCAGTTTCGACCTTGCTCTGAAATTCCGTTACTTCCTGCTTCATTTCAGCAAGAATGTTTTTGAGATAACTTTCGAATTCAGTTCTAAGGCTAAGTTCGAGTTCTTCGCTATTCACTTAAATTTATCCTCCATCTGTCAGAAAACGCAATCTTGATAGGTGTGTATGCGGTCGGCGGATTGGGTAGAAAACCAAACTTTGTAGGTAGGACGGCATTTTACACAAATCGCCATCAATAAAATTATGAACAATTTAGGAGGGATATGTCAAGAACTTCTTGATAATCAAAAAAATAACTCTTTTTTGAAATGGCGCAGTAGTGTCTCGCGGCTTACACAGCGACGACCGTTATCTCAGGGTCGATCTCTTCCTTGATCATATTTTCAATGGCCATTAGCGTTCCGGTCAGCGAGCTCGGACAGCTTCCGCAGGCTCCCTCGTAACGGATCGAGAGTTGATTATCAGCAAGTTCCAGCACCTCGAGCCAGCCGCCGTCGCTCGCGAGATACGGTCGTATCCGCTCGTCAAGCAGCTCGTTGATCTGCACGAGTTTTGGGTCGTCGCTAGCCGCGGCCGCTATTGCACCGCCGACTGCAGCAGCGGCGCCCTTCCCGTTTCCGTTCGAGGTTTGCACCGACTCAGCCGCTCTGATCGGCACGGCGAGTACCGGTAGGATCTCGTCCCACTCGGCTTCGTCGGTTTTTTCCACGGTTATCATCTTGTCCATATAAAAGACCGAGACGACATTACCGATGTCGAAGAGTGACTTTGCCAGCGAGTCATCCGAACTTGATTCCGGAGATTTAAACGAGTGCGAAGTGCCGTGTGAAACCGGTTCCTTCAAAATGAACTTCACGGCATTCGGGTTCGGCGTTTCTTGAATATCTGCTATCTTTGGCATCTCTATCTGCAAATGTAATTAAATCATTACATTTTTGTCAACATTATATCCTATTCAGTGCCGGAATGCACAAATATCCAATAATGATTGGCGATATTTGTCCATCATCCGAGAGGCTGGTTTCCGGAAATCAGCTCAACACTGTTGGGACTTAATGTTGAATTTTGCTCCTAGCGGCAAGATATAGCCGTTTGATCCGTTCGCAAAATTGGAAATTGTCGGGTCCAATTCGTTTACGAGGCGCAGCCCCATTTTTAGGACTGTTTCATCGTCCAGCGAGCTAATGATCCCGACATCAGACCTTTCGGACTTGACCATCAAACTCCACGCCGTCTGTCCATTAACCTGATATTTCTCACACAGCATGTCGGCAAGCGCATCGCTATTTGCAGCATCGAACCATTTGAGAAAATCATTGCGACCCAGGCCGTCCGAGCATTCCGCCAACAAAATGATCGTGCCGCCGGTTTTGCACGCATGCGAAGCCGCCTCGAGCGCCTTGTGAGCCTGGATCATATTGATGTCGTGCGGGAAGCCGCCGCAACTTACGATCACAAGATCGCGTTTCTCATCGATATCGATCGTGTGTTCGGCGGCGTAGGCGTCGCACGCGGCCCTATGTGATGAGATCCAATTGCCGCAGAAGAGATCAATTGGCTCGCCGGCGTCGTTAACGATTGTGCTGATGGCAAATCCCGGATCGACCATTGCGACGATCTCCATAAACGCCTCATTCACGGCATTTCCATCCAGCAAGCCTGTTTCAACGCCATCTCGGCGAAGCTTGGTTTCGCAGTCAAACGCGAGTTTGTGAGTTTCAGAGGTCGTCTTGGCAGATGCGAGGCCGGGGCAGATCAGCTTACGACCGCCTGTAAATCCGGCAAAATAATGAAATGTGACGCCGCCGATAATGACGATATGATCGTGATCGCCCAAAGCGCGGTTCAGCTCGATCGGAATGCCGCCGGATGTTTCGCCCAATCTGATCAACTGCGCCAAATCGCGCGGTTCGTGATCGAGGGTTTTGATCCGTTGTGCGATAAACGGCGTCAATATTGCCGCCTTTTCGTCGTCGGTGACCCTTCTGTGAATGCCGGTGGCAAAGATAATCCGTATGTCGTGAGGTGCTGTACCGTTAGCGATAAGTCGGCGAACGACGAGATTAACAACCTGTCCGCAGGCGGTTTGGCGTGTTGCGTCCGGCACGACGATGAGAACGGATTCGCCTGGACTTACAATTTCTGCGAGCGGAGGTGAATCTAAGGGATGATCGAGTTTCTCCCCGATATCGGCATCGGACATCGGCCGGCTATTAATAGCATTGTTGAGAACCGTAAAGCGCTCCGGGTCATATTCAAACGGAATCACGCTGCGGCCATATTTTAGCTCTATTGTGGACATTTCAGCGGGTCAACTCTGCTTGGCCCTTTCAAAGCACTTGGTTCCAGTCTCGCATACATAGACGGCCTCTGCTTCGCGATCGGTCGTCTCCATCTGGATAGTCAAATGGTCGATCCCAAAGCGTTCATGAAGCCGTTTGCGAACCTTAACAAGCAAGTCCGAATGGGCGACCGACTCGTGGTGCGAAATGTGCGCCGAAAGCGCCTCTTTCCCGGACGAGATCGTCCAAACATGCAGGTCGTGAACACCGACGACACCACTCGTCTCGCGGATCGTACTTTCGACGGTCGCGAGATCGATATGAGCGGGCGTACCCTCTAAGAGCACGTTAACCGAGTCCATGATCAGCCGCCACGATCCAAAGATAATTACCAGGCTGATCAGAACGCTGCAGACCGGATCCGCCCAGAGCCACCCAAAGCCGGCGATTAGAATGCCGGCAATGATCGCCATCGTAGAACCAAGAAGATCGCCTATTACGTGAAGCCAGGCTCCGCGCATATTCAAATCGTGCTTGTGGCCAGAATGCAGCAACTTTGCGGCGACAATGTTGACCAACAGACCACCCACGGCAATAAGAGTCAGTCGCGACCCATTTATTTCGGGCGGTGATTGCCAGCGCTGGATAGCCTCATAGATGACCCAGATGGAAAGTA
This sequence comes from Pyrinomonadaceae bacterium, assembly GCA_036802885.1. Lineage (GTDB taxonomy): Bacteria > Acidobacteriota > Blastocatellia > Pyrinomonadales > Pyrinomonadaceae > OLB17. Next base: position 25,243 of record DAIRVI010000028.1, on the reverse strand, counting down.
GAACGAGCGCAATGCCGTTTACGAACGCCGCAAGTATCTCGAGCCGGTAATATCCAAAGGTTTTCCTTGCTGTGGCCGGACGCGAACCGAACCAGATGGCACCGAGTGTTAGGCTCAAGGCCGCGACGTCCGTCAGCATATGACCGGCATCCGCGATCAACGCGAGCGAATTGGTGAGCCATCCGCCAACCGCCTCGACCACCATATAAAGGAAAGTCAGAAGAAGTGCAAGCCTTAGACGCCCGACCCGGGGAAATCCTGTCTCGGTTTGTTTGCGGTGATAGGCGATGATTGCCTCCGATCTAATACCGGCGCAAAACGCTGCCGTTTCTGAGTGAAATAATAAATCCGGCGCGGTTGCCGCGGTCGTCGCTTATCTCAACCGCGGTTTCAATCGACGGCGACGAGATCTGCAACCGAAATGTGCCGTCAGGGCCCGAATTTGTCTCGCGTCCCTGTGATCGGACGGTCAGCCCGGGGCCAGTTTGGGCCGTTACGAGATAAACCTTTCCCCCAACCCTTTCAACTCGCCAGTTAGACGCGTCGATCGAAACATTCTCGCCGCCGCGTACGATCATAAATTTCCAAGGATCGTTCCAGTTGGTTGTCTGGCCCGAACGGCCCGTGGCCTTAAGCCGCCAGTAATAAGATCCGGGCGATAGGCCGTTTAACCTAAATTCGCGGCTCGTCAAACCATTTCGGTCAACCAGTATCGCGTCCGACGCAAAAATCGGCGATCTGGAAATCTGTAGGTAGTAGCTTGCCGATGGGTTTCCCTCGGCATCTTGCCAATTAAAAGAAACATCGACGCCACCGCCGCGGGCATCGACGATCTGACCAGAATTCCCAGGTGATATCGGTCTCGGCGCTGCCAGCAATTTTTCACGCGCCGACAGCTTTCCACCCTTTACAGTGGCGAATTCATTTTCGCCGATCACCGACTTTTCTCCGCCGATCGTCGTTTCGACGCCACCGCGGCTGATCCGAATTTCGCCCCCATTCGTACCCGCGTCCGTGCTAAAACTAGCGTCGGTTTTTGGCAAAAGCTGGTTTTCCGAATCGGCGACCTCAACAATATTCTTCGCATCCTGAGGCTGATCGTCGGTTCTGACGTTTATTTGTCCGTCATCCAACGAGACGCGGACGTTCTTTCCGCCAAAGAGCGAGGTTGTGTCCTTGACGACGATGGTGCTGTTTGGTCTCACCGAGTAAACGGAACCATCGATCATCTGAATGATTGCCCGTCCGTCCGACTGTGTTTGGATCGTGTCGCCGGCGGCAATGTACGTTTCTTTTGTTACCAGAATGGTCTCGCGGGTCGCCGCACGGGTTATCCGCACTTCGCCCTCGAATGAGATCACACGCGCCGAGTCCTTCGGAATTTCGACCGTCTCGCTCGGTATAAACCAGTTGTTTCGCGAAGCCCAACGCACGCCAAAAACCATTGAACCACCGACAACAATGACCGCAATCAAAGCATAGACCGAGCTTTTGCGAATATTCCACCAATCGACGTAGAATTTGCGGTACTTGTTTTCTTCCATTGTTCGGCTATTCGCTTTCACTTTCAGCCGCTTCTTTTAGAGGTGGGAAGATCAGCGATAGGATCACAGATACGAGTATCGCACCTGCGACGGTAGCAAGCGACAAATTAATCACCATTTGTTCGAATTCATGATTAAGGAATCTATGCAAAAAATTAACGAATCCTGAGTTGTTCCCTTCGCCCAAGATCATTATCAGACCTTGCGCGGCAAGAGGCAATAGCATTTTTACGCCAATAAAACTCAAAACAAAAGCCAGGCCATACTTAAGAAAATGAAATTTTTCGGCCATGTCGGCCAAGAGAAAGAAGAACGTGCGAAGGCCAAGAATCGCAAATATATTCGATGTATAGACGATAAATCTGTCGGTGGTAATACCAAATATCGCCGGTATCGAATCGACCGCAAATACAAGATCCGTCACTTCAACTGTTATCAGCACGAGAAACAGCAATGTTCCGGTTCGCACTCCGTCCTGCATCACGAAAAACTTATCGCCATCGTAGTGTTTTGAAATACGGATGTACCGCATGGCGAGCTTTACGATTATGTGTTCGTGCGGCTCGAAGTTATCTCCCGTATTCCCGAACATACGTAGTCCTGTGTAAACCAGGAAAGCGCCGAACAGATAAATGATCCAGTGGAAGCTCTCAACAAGCGTGGCACCCGCAAAAATCATGATCATCCGCAATGCCAGCGCACCCATGATGCCCCAAAACAAGACCCGGTGCTGATATTTTTTTGGAACTTTAAAGAAAGTAAAGATCAACAGAAAGACGAACAGGTTGTCGACTGACAATGACAGCTCGATCAGATAACCCGTTAAAAAGAGCTTCGCTTGCGCAAGGGCAACGTTCCAGTCACCGGTGTGATTGCCCACTTGAAAATAGACGAACACATTGAACCCGAGTGCCAATGAGATCCAAACGATACTCCACCTAATCGTTTCCTTTCGCGTCGGCGCGTGCGATTTGCGGTTGACAATGCCGATATCGACGAACAAAGCTGTCAATACAACCGCAAAAAAAGTTATCCAAACCCAATACGGGTGATCAACTGAGGTCATAATATTCAGAAAACCGTTCCGAAGCGGGCCGATTGACCGTCGATTCAATTATTCGAACGATCTTTCCGAGCCCATCGGAGTCTATTTGTGAAAAATCACCCGAGCGGTCGCTGTCCACATCGAGAACCGCGACAATCTGCGAGGACGAATCAAATACAGGTACGACGATCTCTGACCGCGCGGCCGAGCTACAAACAATATGGCCCGGAAAAACGTTTACGTCCGGTACGATCACGGTTTGTCGCGTGGTAAATGCATGGCCGCAAACGCCTTGATCGAAATTGATCCGAGTGCAGGCAGCCGGACCCTGAAAAGGCCCGAGCACAAGCTGATCCTGTTTTTTCAGATAAAATCCGACCCAAAAAAACCCTAAAGCTTCCTTCAGAACCGCCGCGACGTTTGCAAGATTGGCGACAAGGTCCCTTTCGCCGGAGATCAACGCCTCGATCTGCGGCGTGATTTCGTCGTAGATATTCGATCGATCTCCTTGGCTTGTAAACGTAAGCGTTTCAACCATAATTTGTTAGTTTACTTTTTACGCAGATAGCGAGCAAATGATTCGATAGCGTGAAAAATGTATAATCGCGGTTAGACTGCAGTGTCGTCTCGCCAATAACGTTCTCGTGGAAGTACTAAGCAAAATTGTTTCTGTTGCCGTCGGCGGTGCGTTTGGTGCGGTGGCTCGTTATCTGATCAACATCTCACCCGCTGCCAACGTATTTGAAAAATTTCCTTTCCCGACATTCCTGATTAATATCTCAGGCTCGTTTCTGATCGGTTTTCTGTTGATTTTACTTACCGATCGGATCGTAATTAATGACAATGTCCGAATGGCGATCATCGTCGGTTTTCTAGGGGCGTTTACGACGTTTTCCACGTTTGAGATGGAGATTTTTGGCCTTATCCGCGAGCGCTACTTCGTTACGGCATTTTTATATTTATTTCTCAGTATTTTTGTCGGATTCGTCGGACTGCTCGGCGGCGTGGAGCTGGCTAAACGAGTGTGACGCCGCCGCCCGGCTTGTGCTTCAGGCTGTATCTGACTGAGCTCTAAATGATTTCTGCCTCGCATTTCGTACGATCTGAGCAGCCGCAGGAGCAGACTCGGCAAGGGCTGTCAGGTGCCCCATCTTTCGGCCCGGCCGCGGCTCAAGCTTGCCATAAAGATGCAGTTTTATGTCGGGCATCACCAATATGGCATCCCAGACAGGCTCGCCGTTTTGCCAAAGATCGCCGAGCAAATTTGCCATCGCCGCCGGACGATAAAATTCCGTCGACCCTAGCGGTAGCCCGCACACGGCCCGCAGCTGCTGTTCGAATTGTGACGTAACGCAGGCGTCAAACGTCAAGTGGCCCGAGTTGTGCGGGCGCGGAGCAAGCTCGTTGACCAACAGCTTTTCTTCCTTCGTCACAAAAAACTCAACGCACAGCGTGCCGACGTAACCCATTGTATCTGCTATGTTTCGGGCGATCTCGACAGCCTCGTGATTCAGCTTTTCTGAAACGAATGCCGGGGCGAATGAAACATCTAGGATGTGATTGGCGTGTTCATTTTCGATCACGCCGTAATGCGCAAAATTCCCTGACCGGTCGCGGGCGCAGACGACCGAAACCTCTTTCTCAAAATCAACAAACGCTTCGAGCACGGCGTCGCTGCCATTGAGTGCCGCAAACGCTGTCACAATGTCCGCGGGCGAGTTTATCTTTGATTGTCCCTTACCGTCATAGCCAAAACCAGCGGTCTTCAAAACGCAAGGAACGCCAAGTTCTTCAACGGCGATCTCTAGATCATCGATCGTTTTTACGTGCCGAAAAGGAGTGACGGGAAAGCCGTGGCCGGCGAGAAAAGTCTTTTCTCGCAGTCGGTTTTGTGTCGTGTGTAATATCTCATCATTTGGAAATACATCAACAAATTCTGCGGCCGCATCCACGGTGGCAGACGGAACGTTTTCAAACTCGAATGTGACGACATCAACGGAGCCCGCAAATTGCCGAACGGCGTCAAGGTCGTCGTATGCCGCCTTAGTCTCAATATCCGCAACCTGTCCCGTCGGTGTGTCGCTCTCAGGCGAAAACGTATCCACCCGATAGCCCATTTTGCGAGCCTCGATGGCGAACATTCGCCCCAGCTGTCCGCTGCCAAAGACACCGATAGTTGAATTTGGATAGATTTTGCGCGTCACCGATCCTGGCCCTTACTTCTTGATTCGAATCGATAGTTTAACGCAGATAGCTTGACAATAAAATTCGTAGGCGCCGATATTTTCTACCTTTGGGCTTTAGCCGGTTCGCCCTGCATAAGCCGCTGGGTTTCTTCTACGTGTTTTTGTGATCCCGCGAGCCCGGGACTGTTTTGGATAGCTGATTTGTAAGCACCCGTCTGGCGTTGTTCGTGTTCGGCCCTAAGCGATAACGTCGGCTGCGGTTGCGGCCTTTGGGTCGCCCGATTGCCGGTATTCGGATTTATCGCCCCTTTCGGGTTGGCTCCAAAATAGTAGTACGCGGCGATGGCGGCGACAGCAACCCCTGCGATCCGAAATAGCGGAATCGGCTGGCGGATGGAATTAACAGGCTCTTTAGCGCGGTTTTGCGACACTCCCTGATGAGCCTCGCCACAGCGGCGACACGCCGACTCGCCGATGGCGTCCACTAAACCGCAATTCCTGCATTTAACCTTGTCCATCAGTTGCACCCGCCCGGCGGCTAAAAAAGTCGCCCCTTTTAAGATTTAACCTGGTTCCGTGGTCAAGTGTCAACAAGTTTTAACGCTGTGGGCAGTTTGATTTACTTATGCAATCGAGCAAGGAGCTTTTCATTATTGAGTTCGCGAATCGCGTCCATTGCGATCCACCGAGCTGGCTTTGACCCTTGTTTACTGATCCTTTCGGCGGCTTGGATCGCAAGCTTATTCAAATGAAGGTTTCGCTTGCC
>DAIRVI010000028.1:0-19602 GCA_036802885.1 Pyrinomonadaceae bacterium | reverse complement strand
TGATCCTTTCGGCGGCTTGGATCGCAAGCTTATTCAAATGAAGGTTTCGCTTGCCTATCTGTCGGAGTGCCCAATTGACGGCTTTCTTTATTAAATTGCGGTCGTCGTCGGCATGACGCTCGAGTATTGGCAGGAAATCGGCGAATGTTGCATCGTCGGCCTTCTTATCGTGAATTGTAAGCCAGGCGATCAGGGCTATGCCGGCTCGTTTTACAAACTCGTCGTCCGACGCGCACCATTTTGGAATTTTTTCGTAGGCATGCGGCGTACGCGAAAAAAGATGCCCACAAGTGCTGTCACAGATTGCCCAGTTATCAAAATCCCGTACCCATGATTCCATCTGCGCATCTGTCACTTTTTTTGGATCGTCTATCAGGTACGCAAGAGCACGGGCATCGTGAATCCCAGTCTCCCAAAGTTCCAGCGCCAAAGAATGCCGGTCGCCGTTTTGTCTTTTAAGATCGCGGGCGAGGGCTTTCAGATTCGGAGCCGTTACGCCAAAAGCCTCGTTGGCTACAATTCCATAGCGGGCCATTCCGGCGACATTCTCCGGGCTGCCGAGGGATCGAAGTTGCTCAATTATCTCGGAAATTGTCATTATTCCGGTTTGCTTTTGAGCACGGTTCTTGTTTGCTTCGAGCGAAAAGAATGAAGTTTTTTTCGTAGTCCGGGCCGCGAATTTGCAAGTATTGCGATAGCGAGAAGTGCGGCGTTCTTGGCCCCAGCCGGACCGATTGCGAGCGTCCCGACCGGAACACCGGCGGGCATTTGAGCGATCGAGAGCAGCGAATCGAGGCCTTTCAGGGCTTTGCTTTCGACCGGAACGCCGAGAACCGGCAAAACGGTTTTCGAGGCACACATGCCCGGCAGGTGAGCGGCTCCGCCGGCACCGGCGATGATGACCTCAATACCGCGTTCTTCGGCTGATTTTGCAAATTCGAACAGCAGATCTGGGGTGCGGTGAGCTGAGACGATCTTGGTCTCATGCGCAACGCCAAACTCCGTTAGCGCGATCGACGCGATCTCCATCGTCGGCCAATCGGACTTGCTGCCCATTATGATCGCGACAAGAGGTTGTTTTGCTTTACCGGCCATAAACTAAAAGTAAACCATAACAGCGGCAAAACGGATAGAGGAGATGAACAAAACGACCTCACCATCTTTATCATCCCCTTAATCACTGTCAAATCGCCCGGCTTTCGGCGAGTAGCCTTTTGGCGCAAAGCAACTTAATATAGCGTTAATTACTGATTGTACTAACTCGTCTTTTTTTAAATACGGGCTTTCATTTAGTGATCTTAACTGAGCAATAAATATTATAAAAAGGCAATAATATGGCAGAAAAATCAAAGATATTTTACACATTGACGGATGAAGCGCCGATGTTGGCTACGTTTTCTTTTTTACCGATCGTTAAGGCATTTACAAGGTACGCAGATATTGATATTGAGATCCCGGATATCTCGCTTGCGGGGCGGATATTATCCAACTTTCCTGAATATCTAAGAGACGACCAAAAGATTCCGGATGCACTTACTGCATTGGGCGAATTGGCAACGAAACCTGAAGCCAACATCATAAAGTTGCCGAACATTTCGGCCTCTGTGCCGCAGTTGGAAGAGGCGATCACCGAGCTTCAGAATCAGGGCTTTGCCGTGCCCAATTATCCGGTTGAGCCCAAAACGGAAGAAGAAACAGCTATCAACAAGAAATACGCGAGGGTACTGGGAAGCGCGGTAAATCCTGTGCTGCGAGAAGGAAATAGCGACCGCCGCGCGCCCAAGGCTGTCAAGAATTATGCGAAAGCAAATCCGCATCGAATGGGCGTCTGGAATGCCGATTCTAAAACCTCTGTCGCACATATGAACGGCGGAGATTTTTATGGAACTGAAAACTCGACGACCGTAGAAACGGACGGGCAATTCAGGATCGTATTTTACGGAAACGATGGTTCCAGAAAAGTTTTGAAAGATCTCTCGCCGCTCAAGTCTGGCGAGGTGATCGATTCGTCGGTCATGACACTTTCCGCCCTGAGATCGTTCGTAAAAGATGCGATCGCTGAAGCGAAAGAAAAAGACGTACTTCTGTCCGCGCATTTGAAAGCCACAATGATGAAGATCTCAGACCCGATCATTTTCGGGGCCATTGTCGAAACCTACTTCAAAGACGTTTTCGAAAAATACGCTGACATTTTCAAGGAGTTAGACATCAATCCGAATTACGGACTGGCAACACTTAACGAAAAGATCGCCGGACACCCGCATGAATCCGAGATCAAGGCAAGCATCGCGAAGACGATCGAAAACGGCCCGAAACTCGCGATGGTCAATTCCGATAAAGGGATCACCAATTTCCACGTTTCTTCGGACGTGATCGTTGATGCTTCGATGGCGTCCTTGGTACGCGGCGGCGGCAAGATGTGGAATGCGGCGGGCACCGAAGAAGACACCGTCTGCATCATCCCCGATCGCACTTATGCTGGTTTTTACGACGCGATCATTCAGGACATGAAGAAAAACGGGGCGATCGACCCAAAAACTTTCGGCTCTGTTCCTAACGTCGGCCTTATGGCTCAAAAGGCCGAGGAATACGGTTCGCACGACAAGACTTTCCAACTTTCTGCCGAAGGAACGGTGAATGTCGAAGACGAAAACGGAAAAGTTCTTCTGGAACAGAAAGTTCAGAATGGTGATATTTTCCGGATGTGCCAAACCAAAGATGCTCCGATCCGCGATTGGGTGAAACTGGCGGTCAACCGTGCAAGGCTATCCGACACGTCTGCGATTTTCTGGCTTGATAAAGCAAGAGCTCACGACGCGCAGATCATCAAGAAAGTTGAGAAATACCTGGACAATTATGATCTAACAGGTCTCGACATCAGAATTATGGACGTCAAAGACGCCGTGGTCGAAACGCTCAAACGTGGCCGAGAAGGCATAGACACAATTTCGGTTTCGGGCAATGTTTTAAGAGATTATCTGACAGATATGTTCCCTATCCTCGAGCTCGGAACTTCGGCAAAAATGCTTTCGATCGTTCCGTTAATGAATGGGGGTGGGTTGTTTGAGACCGGCGCCGGTGGGTCTGCACCAAAACATATCGAACAATTTCTTAACGAAGGCTATCTGCGTTGGGATTCACTTGGTGAATTTCTTGCCCTGCAGGCAAGTTTTGAACATCTGGCCCAAACCCAAAACAACCCAAAAGCCCAGATTCTGGCTGATGCTTTGGACGAAGCTAACGCGAAATTTTTAGCCACTGACAAATCGCCCGCCAGAAAGGTCGGGCAAATTGACAACCGTGGATCGCATTTCTATCTTGCAATGTATTGGGCAGAAGCGTTGGCAGATCAAACTGCAAACGCTGAAATCGCTTCCAAATTCGCTCCCGTCGCCAAAGCGTTGCAGGAAAATGAAGCAAAAATTAATGAGGAGCTAATTGCGGCACAAGGAAGATCCCAAGATGTCGGCGGATATTATCATCCAGATTCCGAAAAGGCTTACGCTGCGATGAGGCCGTCTGCAACCCTGAATGAAATTGTGGACGGAATTTAAGATTTAGAAGTTTGAGGCTCTATTTGAGCGATTCGACGCGGCGATTTACTTCTTCCCAATTGACGTTTGTCATAAAGGCGTCGATGTATTTGGCGGCCGCCGCACCGTAATCCATCTGGTAGGCATGCTCGTACATGTCGAGCACGAGCAGCGGGACACAGAACGGCGGATTTGAGGTATGATCCGACGACCAGTAATTATGTACTTCACGCGTGTGCTGGTTAAAGGCGAGCACCGTCCAGCCGCTGCCGCCCGACAGAGCGTTGCCGGTGCGTTTGAACTCGGCTTCCCACGCCTCGTAGCTGCCAAACCATTGCTCGATCAGCTTTTTTGCGTTGCCGTCGGCCTTGCCGTTGCCGCCGAGATTGGCGAAGTATTTTTCGTGCAGCACGATCGACCCTGTGCGTATCAGCTCCTGCCGCTTTAGATCGCCGTAGATATAGGGCGGAAGGTCTTTCTCTTTGCCGAGAGCCGCAAGACGTTGTTCGACAATGTTCAGAGCTTTGACAGCGCCTGTGTAATTGTTTTCATGGTGCGAGCGGATGAGCTTTTCCGAGATCCCTTTTAGCTTTGTCGGATCGAACGGTAAAGGTTTTGGTGAGTGCTTGCCCGCAAACGCCATCGGCAAACTTTCGGTCTGGGCATCAGCGCCGCTAACCGCCAACACACTGGCTCCCGCGGCCAAAACTCCGGAAATTGCTTCTCTACGTGAAATCTTTTTCATATTCGCCTCTGTAAGCAATATTTTACATCGCTCCAGTCACGATAGGAAACTCGCGGAAAAATAGGTTGAAATTCAGCCTATGGACACCTCACGTCAATGATGCGTTGGGTTTTGCTTCAGCATCTCGGCACGAAGCAGGAAGCTACCGTCGGTTACGATTCGGTCGCCGACATTCAGGCCTTCGAGAACGGTAAAGCGGCCATTGTCTTCCTTGCCTAAACGCACCGGTTTGACTGAAAAGACGTTTGGCTTGTCCGTCGGGACAAACACGACTTGTCTATCGTTCATATTCTGAACGGCGGCGGATGGAATCGTGGGCATTGTGCGTTCGGCGATTCCACCCGAACCGAAGGCGACGTTCACATACATTCCGATCTTTAAGATTTGGCCAGGATTATCGAGCTCGACACGGATTTGTGCGGTGCGCGTTTCGGGGCTAATATTCGGGTCAATGTACGTTACGCGGCCGCGAAAGAGTCTGCCTTGATATGAATCGGTTGTAACACTCGCTCCGCTACCAACGCGAAGTGAGCCAATGTCCTTTTCATAAACCTGGGCCATCACCCACACACTCGAGAGATTAGTTACGCGCATCAGTTCTTTGTTTGGTTCGACAACTTCGCCCTGATTCACCATTCGCTTCGTGATCGTTCCGGCCACTGGCGCGGTCAGTGAGATCTTAGACGTTATCTGTGACGGCGAGCGAAGCGAATTTACTTTTGCCGGTGACAAACCAAGCAGCAAGAGCCTCTGTTTAGCGGTTGCAAGGTCCGATTCGGCGGTTTGGCGTTTCACGGCTGCCTGCTCAAATTCGCCGCGGCTCACCGGATTGATCTCCGCGACTTGCACGGCTCGGTCATAGCGGCGTTTTGCTTCGACGACGTTTGCCTCGGCCGTTCGTAGTTTTGTCGTCGCCTGTTCAAATTCCTCGCGGCTGACGGCTCCGATCTCAAGAAGCTTGGCCGTGCGTTCGTGATGCTTGTGATGCTCTACAAGTTCGGCGTCAGCAGTTTTTAGCGCAGCCAATGCCTGATCGAGTTCCGCATTGCTCACCGGGCTGATCTTTACAAGTTTTGCGGTGCGTTCATAATTTTGTCTCGCGGTTTGTGCGTCGGTCTGAAGAGCAAGATAACGCGACTGCGACGCCGCGAGCTCGTCGCTGAAAACTACCCCAAGCGTTTGCCCTTTGCTAACATTCTGGCCAAGTTCGCCGCTGACGCTCCGCAGCACGCCGCCAAGCAGCGAGATGACGGGTGTTTCCTTGTAGGCGTTTGGCGCTACGACGCCGGTCGCGGCAACCGACATTGCCTCACTCGATAGCGTCTCGCCGACGGTCTCGATCTTAAGGCCGATCTTGTCGATCTGGTCGGGCAGTATCGTAACAGTCTCTTCGCCCTGCGCTCCCGGCGTCTGGCCGCTGGTATTATCACCAAAACTAACGGTTCGCGGGGCGGAAACCGGCTGGCCCTCGCCGCTGCCGCGGAAATACCAATACAACAGTCCGCCCAAAATCAACGCTCCGACCGCTGCAAACGCAATGATCATCGGCGTACGATTAGGTGCGGCCTCGTTGTGTGGCGACTTCCCGATGATGTCTTCCCTTTCTTTTTCGTTCATTTCTTTTTTAGTTCGGGCGAATTGACCGCCCGTAATACCTCAATGTTCGCCGAATAGGTTTCAAATTCGGCGTCGATCAATTCATTCTCGACGTCAAGAAAACGCCTTTCTTCGGCAATGTAATCCAGCAAACTTCGATATCCAAGTTCATATGTTTGCCAAATTACTTGTAAATTCTCATTAGCCTGATCGCGAACGCCGCTCTGGAAAATGGATAAGGAACGCGCCGCTCGGTTGTATCGTGCAAACGCCGCTGCGACTTCACGCCGGATCGTCAATTCCCCAAATTCGGCGCGCCGCCGCGCCGCTTCTCGTTCAAAGACAGCCGCTTCGACGGCCCCCTGATTTCGGTTGCGAACGGGTAGATCGACCTCGATGCCGAAAGTAAAAAAGTTAAATATATCCTGCACGGGACGCAGAACGCCATGGTCGTCAAACCCGCTGACCGGAAAACCCGAGTTCATTCGCTGGTAGCCCGCCTTGACGCTCGCATCGATCCGTCCCTCGCTCCGGGCCTGTTCGATCTTCGCCGTCGCAAGTTGTTCGACCGTCCGCGCACCCTGTAGGTCGGGCCGCAGACGCAAAGCATCGTCCGTAGACGTCGATAATGGCGGGAGCGTCGCGATCAAATTGGCAAAGTCCCCGCGAAGCCGCAACGGTTTCTCCGGCCCCATACCGATCATGTTTCTCAGTTCGAACATTGCGGCTTCGACCTTTCCCTCGGCAGTTTCGCGGATCGAATGGAGACGATTTACCTCGACCAGAAAAATATTTTGTTCGAGAGGTGCGATCTTGCCCTCTCTGACGCGGGCGGCAACAAGTTCGTAGCCTTGTTTAGCGGCGGAGAGCGTCTTTTCGGTAACATCGAGTTTCCTGATCGCCGCCAATGCCTCGCCGAATTTGAGCCGAACATCTGCCGCAAGCAGGCGTTCCCTATTCGCAAGCTCAAACTCGCGGGCCTCAAGTTCCCGCTTTGCTACGGCGATTCGCGCAGCACGTCGTCCGCCAAGCTCGAGCGGCAGCATCACCTCTGCCATTTGGTTGTTATCAGGTCCGCCGATCTGCTTTGCACCGCTTGCGTTAAGGGTCGGATTCGGCCGTAATCCAGCCTGTTCTATCATCGCGCGGCTCGCCTCGACCTCTTTCCTAAATGCCTGAAGTTCGCCGTTGTTCTCAAGCGCCAATGCGACCGCCGCGTCGGCCGACATGCCGCCGCTTTGATCTAGGTAGCGCGACGCAGTTTCGGGCGTCGGCGCAGCGACCTGGCCCATGGCGCTTGTCGAAAACGCAATCGCGACAAACGCTGACGCGAGACAGAGAAATGTTTTGAGTCGCTTTATTGACATCTGGTTACTGCAGGATCAATTTGCCGCGCATCATGTTCATTCCACATGTAAAGCCGAATTCGCCCTTATTTCTCGGCGTAAAACTAATTACGACCGGTTCGTTTAACGGCAAATTTCGGTTTATTCCGTACGCCGGAATCACGACTTCCGTTGCGCAGGTTGAGTCTGTTTGACGTAAAAAAGTAATGCGTGTCAAAACGCCGCGACGAAGTGTGATGCGTGTCCGTGAATAACCCTGGTTGGTGATCAGAACTCGCGCCGTTTGGACTCCTGATTTGACGGTGCGGCTCTTTGTTTGCCCATGCGCCGCAAAGTTCGCCAAAAAGAATAAAGACGCACCGAACGATAAAACGAATGCCGTTTTACAAATGCTTTTTAACTCGATCCGTTTATTGAATTTCATATTCTATTCTCCTCTCTAAGGTCGTTCTTTAACTCGCGTTCTCGCAGCCAGTAGAAAATCACCGGCGTTACGATCAGCACATGCAGCAGGCTCGATACCATGCCGCCGAAAACCGGCGTCGCCAGCGGCCTCATTACTTCCGACCCCGCGCCGGTGCTCCACATGATCGGCAAGAGCCCGACAACAATGGTCATTACAGTCATGACTTTGGGACGAAGACGAAGAAGAGCTCCTTCGGTGACTGCTTCGAGCAACGATTCCCGGTCGAGCTGTCCGCGCTCCTCCGTTTTACGTTTTACGGCCTCTTCGAGATAAACGACCATTACAATTGTCGTCTGCACAGCCGCTCCGAAAAGCGCAATAAAGCCAACCCATACCGCGACCGAAAAGTTGTACTGCAGCATCCAGAGCAGGTAAAAACCGCCGGTCAGAGCGAACGGCACGGCAAGCAGAATATGGGCCGCTTCGAGAAACGAGTGGTAGGTAATATAGAGCGTCGCAAAGATGATAAGCAGGACGATCGGGACCACGATCATCAACCGCTGGCGGGCCCGCTCCTGATTTTCGTATTGGCCGCTCCAGGTGATGTAATAACCCGCGGGCATTACCACCTTTTCGCGAATCGCCTCCTTGGTCTCATCGACGAAACTTCCGATATCACGGCCGCGAATGTTGAGCAGAACCGTGCCGCGAAGCAGGCCGTTTTCGCTTTGGATCATCGACGGCCCTTCAACGGTTCGGATCTCGGCAAGCTGCGAAAGCGGGATCGACCCTCCGCCCGGAGAAGTTACCGGAATCTGGCCGATCGCGGTCGGTGTCGAGCGAAACTCCGGTGCGTAGCGTACCCGAATGGGAAACCGTCGGCGCCCTTCGATCGTCACGGTCAGATTCGTTTCACCGATGCCTTTTTCGATCACATCCTGAATAGTCGAAACGTCGATGCCGTACCGGGCCGCCGCCGTGCGGTCAATATCGATGTCGATGTAAGGCGCGCCGCCGATTCGCTCTGGATAAACGTCCGCCGCGCCGGGCACATCCTTTACCACCGTCGCAATCTGCCTCGCTGTTTCTTCCAGAGTATCGAGGTCGTTGCCAAAAATCTTGATGCCGACCTGCGAGCGAATTCCGGTGGCGAGCATTTCGATGCGATTGATAATCGGCTGCGTCCAGATGTTTGTCACGCCCGGCATCCTCGTCGCTTCGTCCATTTCGGCAATCAGTTTCTCCCGCGTCATCCCATCACGCCACTGATCCTCGGGCTTCAGATGAATGATGGTTTCGTTCATGTTTATCGGCGAGGGATCGGTCGAGGTTTCGGCGCGTCCGGCTTTCCCGACCGCCCATTCAACTTCGGGAATAGCTTTCAAAATCTCGTCTTGCTTGCTCAAAATCCTGGTCGCCTCGTCCAGCGAAATTGCCGGGTCGGTCACCGGCATGTACATCAGGTCGCCTTCGTTCAGAGGCGGCATGAACTCGCTGCCGATCTGAGTCGCGACAAACATCGCGCCCGAGAAAAACGCCAGAGCGAGCAAAACCGTGGCGAGCCGATTCCGAAGTGCGATGATCAGCAGAGGTTTGTACACCCGGCGCAAAAAGCGCATGATCGGATTCCACTCTTCGGGCCGCAGTTTCCCGCCGAGCAGATAGCCGCACAGAACGGGGATGAGGGTGACGGCGATGATCGCCGCCGCGATCATCGCAAAGGTTTTTGTGAACGCCAGCGGGTGAAAGAGCTTTCCTTCCTGTCCCGTTAATGCGAAAACGGGGACAAAGGCGATAACAATGATCGCTATCGACGCGACGATCGGGCGCCCGACCATCTTCGTCGCGTCCAGCACGATCTCCCAAACACGCTTTCTGTCGGAAAAGCTGACGCCCTCTTTCTCGATCGCCCGGTAAGCATTTTCAGTAACGACAATGCCGGCATCCACGAGGTCTGAAACCGCGATCGCGATACCGGCAAGCGACATGATGTTTGACGTGATCCCAAAGAAATACATCAAGAGGAACGCGGCCAGCGCGGCGAGCAAGAGAGGTATCGTAACTATAAGGGTCGAACGAAAATGAGCGAGGAACAGGAGATTTACAAGTGTTACGAGGATGAACTCCTCGGTCAGCGCCCATTTGAGCGTGTCGGCTGTGCGGTTGATCAGATCGGTACGGTCATAAAATGGGACCAGCCGAACGCCCGGCGGCAGTCCGGGTTTGATCTCCTCGATCTTTTTCTTGACGTTCTCGATCGCCTCGAGCGCGCTGATGCCGTAGCGCATGATGACGACGCCACCGACCGCTTCCTTGCCGTTTTTATCAAGCGAGCCGGTGCGGAAGGCGTTTCCGAGTTTGACCTCGCCGAGATTTCGGACGTAGATGGGAGTCCCGTTCTGAGAGCCGACGACTATATTCTCGACATCCGCGACGGATTCGACCAACCCGATGCCTCGGACAACGGCCCATTCGCCGCCCTGTTCGACGACGTTGCCACCGACGTTGTTATTCGACCTTTGAACCGCCTCGACCACGGTCGATAGCGGCAAATTGTAAGCGCGGAGCTTATTTGGGTCTATGTCCACCTGATACTGCTGGACAAAGCCGCCGACCGTCGCGACCTCGGCAATGCCCGGCGTTGAATTAAGCTGATACCGCACGAACCAGTCCTGCAGCGTGCGAAGATCGCGGAGGCTCATCTCGTCCGATTCGAGCGTGTACCAAAAGACCTGCCCAAGACCGGTCGCATCCGGGCCGAGCGTTGGCACGACGCCCTGAGGCAATTGTTTCGTGACGAGATTTAGGCGCTCCAGTACTCGCGTCCGGGCCCAATAAAGATCGACATTATCCTCGAAAATAATGTTGACCATCGAAAAGCTGAACGCGGAACTTGCCCTGACGGTTCGAACTCCCGGCAGCCCCTGAAGGCTTGTCACAAGAGGATAAGTAACCTGGTCCTCGACCTCTCGTGGGGAACGCCCGGCCCAATCGGTAAAAACTATGACCTGGTTATCGGAGAGGTCGGGAATCGCGTCGATCGGCGTATTTACAAGCGCATAATAACCCCCGATGGCCAATGCAATATAGATCGCAATTACGTTGACGCGGTTCTTTAACGACCAGTCGATAAGCCAATTAATCATTTTAACAACACCCTTGTTCTAATACCTTCGGCGGACATTTGACCGAACCGACAGTCGCGAACAAAGGAAGACTGCAAGACATCCCAAACGCGGCGACAATTGCTCCGAGTGAGCCGAGCTTTTCTAAAAGATTCATATTTCTCTGCCGTCTTTTATTGCGCGACCAACGGAATAGATGTCTTTCCTTTTCCGGCTGGACCTTCATAACTGATTTGAGCCTCCCAACCGCCGGGCATCTCGATCTTGACTTTGCCGCGATAGACGCCCGGCGTGCCGGTGGTGGTCAAAGCCGCGGAATTGTTCATTTCCGCCATCGAACCCATCGCGGGCATGAAGAAATTGAGCGAAGCCGCGCCCACGTCAACCGCTTTGCCCGACGCATCGGTAAAAGCAAGCATTAGCTCCTGCGCGCCGTTTTTGAGTTTGCCCGACTCGCTTGACAGCGTAACCGTCAAATTATTAACTGAACCGCTCTTGATAACTTTTCCCTGCACCGGATTTTCGGCGGTCGGCTGTGTGCCGGAACTGCAAGCCGCGACGAAAATGCTCATGCCCGCGAGGGTTAATAAACTAATGAATAAAATAATCTTTCTCATTTTGTTGTCTCCTTAATTAAATATACTTTGACAATTCCCTAGCCCTTATATCAATGCGCAGGAATACGTAGAAATAGCCCGAAAAGGCGCTAATGCGGCCAAAATTAGGCGCACTTCACCCTCAGAACTAGATCAAGAAAGCGTGATGTTGGATGTAGCTTGGTTGGAATGTTCGCGGGAGAACCTCACGCGAATAGGAAGATGGCGTGATCGGAGCAACCTTTTCCTTAGCGAAAAGTGCCGCGATCTGTTCGGCGATCGATCTTGTGACCGTAAAATTCGCCGGTGCCGGATTGAATGACGCTGAGGACGAGGACGGTGCGGACGTAGTGCAATTTACCGCACAGCATAGGCGTGCAGCCTCGGCCATGGGCGATCGTTCCTTACTCCGCGCCCGTTTGCAGCACTCCATCATGCTGTCATTCGGCTGATGCAGCGGCATTCCCGCCAACACGCCCGAGGCGAGTGACAAGAGTACAAATAGCATTGTGAGCCGCTTTGCCATCATTTTGACTATATTCCCGTTTTCGAGCGATTGTCAACAGGTTTCATATACCATCAATTCTCAAATGGGTCCTTATTATTCCAAATTAACCCAAATTCCTGCCGTCTGCAGATGCCCGGCGGATCAAACTGCTTAGTTCAATTTCAGATTTCTCAAGCGTAACGCATTCGTAATGACCGAGACCGAACTAAAGGTCATCGCCGCACTCGCGATTATCGGGGAAAGGAGCAATCCAAAGAACGGATACAGCACCCCGGCGGCAATCGGCACTCCCAACACGTTGTAAAAGAAGGCGAAAAACAGATTCTGCCGAATATTTGTCATCGTCGCGTGGCTGAGCTTTTTGGCACGGACGATACCGAGCAGATCGCCTTTGAGCAGCGTCACGCCGGCGCTTTCGATCGCAACGTCAGTACCTGTTCCCATAGCGATGCCGACCTGTGCCTGAGCCAGTGCCGGAGCGTCGTTAACGCCGTCACCAGCCATCGCAACGATCTTGCCGCCAGCCTGATATTGTTTGACGATCTCGCTCTTTTGTTCCGGCAGAACCTCCGCCTGCACTTTATCTATGCCGAGTTTTTTTGCGACGGCCGTTGCAGTTACCGCGTTATCGCCGGTCAGCATCACGATCTCGACGCCCTCTTCGTGCAGCATCCGGATCGCCTCCGCCGCGGAATCCTTTATCGGGTCGGTAACGCCGACGAGGCCCGCGTGCCGTCCGTCGATCGATACGAACATCACGGTTTGGCCCTCACTCCTGAGCTTGTCTGCCTGAGACTCGAGATCTTTGTCAATGTCGACAGCAAGATGTTCGAACAGTTTTCCGTTTCCGAGCGCCACCTTTCTACCGCCGACGCGGCCGGTCACGCCTTTTCCGGTGATCGATTCAAAATCTTCGACCGTTAAGAATTCGACCTTTCTCTCGTAGGCACCGGCGACGATCGACTCGGCAAGCGGATGTTCGCTGTTTCGTTCGAGACTCGCGGCAAGCTGCAGAAATTCATTTTCGCCGATTCCATTTACAGCCACCGAGACAAGTTTTGGTTTGCCCTCGGTCAGGGTGCCGGTTTTGTCGACGATGAGCACATTGACCTTTTCCAATATCTCAAGTGCCTCGGCGTTTTTGACCAAGACCCCAGCTGTTGCGCCGCGACCGGTCCCGACCATTATCGACATCGGCGTAGCCAGTCCGAGAGCGCACGGACAAGCAATAATGAGGACGGCGATCGCGTTTGCCAGGGCATAAATAAAGCGCGGTTCAGGCCCAATGAGCATCCACAACGCAAATGTTATGACGGCAACCAGTATGACGGCGGGAACGAAATATGCCGAAACCAGATCAGCAAGGCGTTGTATCGGTGCACGGCTGCGTTGAGCTTCGCTGACCATTTGGACGATCTGTGCGAGCAGTGTCTCGCTGCCGACGCGTTCCGCCCGCATAACGAAGCTGCCCGTGCCGTTGACTGTTCCGCCGACTACGCTGTCCTTTGCTTCCTTTTCGACCGGGATCGATTCGCCGGTTACCATCGACTCGTCAATCGAGCTTCGCCCCTCAGTCAAAACGCCGTCAACCGGTATTTTTTCGCCCGGACGAACTCGCAGCAGATCGCCGATCTTGACCGATTCGAGCGGGACATCAGCTTCGCTTCCGTTTGCGCCGATCAGACGAGCGGTTTTGGGGGCAAGCCCGAGTAAAGCTTTTATCGCGCTCGAGGTTTGGCTGCGCGCCCGCAACTCGAGAACTTGTCCGAGCAAAACCAACGTCGTTATTACCGCGGCAGCCTCAAAATAAAGCGGTACCTCACCGCCGTGGTCACGAAAAGACGCCGGAAAACTCTGCGGAAATAGCAGTGCAAAAGTGCTGTATATCCATGCTGCTCCGGTGCCCATCGCGATAAGCGTGAACATATTCGGACTGGCATTTTTTATCGACGCCAACGCACGCTCGAAAAACGGAAAGCCGCCCCAGAGCACAACGATCGAGCCCAGCGCGAATTGTATCCACGAACTAACATTAGGGGACACAAAACGCTCGATAGAAAAGAACATCCCGGCTGACGCAAGCAGAAACACGGGTATTGACAGAGCAACACTGATCCAAAATCGCCGGCTCATACTCCGCAATTCGGCATTGTCCTCAGCAGCATCGAGCGAAACCAATCTTGGCTCTAAGGCCATTCCACAAATAGGACAACTTCCCGGACCGATCTGCGAGATTTGCGGGTGCATCGGGCATGTGTATTCGACATCGGTGGGAAGGTCGGCGAATTTTGATTGTGGCTTAAGAAACGATTCGGGATCGTTCCTGAATTTGTCGAGACAGCCGGTCGCACAAAAGTAGTAGGTTTTGCCCCGGAAATCGTATTTCCCGGCGGCCGTTTCCGGATTTACCGTCATTCCGCATACCGGGTCGATTTCAGTACCGTGCGGCGCGGCCGACATTTCGCTATGTTGAACAGTGTCCGTGTTACGACCGATCTGCACCAAATTCGCGGCTGGTTTTACATTAGCCTTGAATTTTTCCAGACAGCCTTTCGAGCAGAAATAGTACTTTGTGCCGTCGTGTTCACATTCCCCGGCCGCCGTCTCCGGCGAAACCGTCATTCCGCAAATCGGATCGATTACCTTTTCCATTTTGTTTATTTTGGAGCCGCGACCGGAGCAGGCTGCCTGCGCGGTGCGCTCGAATGCGAGTGAACTATCCGCCATTGCCCGCCGCGTTTCTCGAGCATCGCCCTTCCCAATCCGCCGCTGTCAAAATGCTTTCCGTCCGCGTCGCCGGAAATCGTGTATTTGAAGGTCGCCGACGCATTCAGCGTTAATCCCGAAAAAACCAGAGTCACCAAAATCAGCACCGGTGCCATTCCGCCAACTGTTCGTGTATCAAGAATTTTCAGATTGTTTCTCCCTGATTCAATTTAGCCGAATCTTTGTTCCGACTCCAACTATCAGATCATTGAGAAACCAGTATTTCTTATTTTCGCCGACCGCAATTCAAAAACTATTTGGACCACGCAGTCTGCCAACCCTTCATCTGTTTTATCTCAGATTCCTGGGCTTTGATGATGGCGGCGGCGAGTTTTTTGATCTCTTCCTTTGTCGATTTCTGAAGTGCTTCTTTTGCCATGCCGACTGCGCCTTCGTGATGCGGGATCATTTGCTTGATAAATGCCAGGTCAAATTCGTTTCCGCTCAAGCTTCCGATCATCTTCATGTCCATGCCCTTCATCGAGTCGTTCATTCCCATCATTTCCATATTTAACGCAAGTGCTGATCCGGCAAACCACTTATCGCGCCATGCTTTCATATCAGCAATTTCCTTCTGCTGACTCGAAATGATATTTGCACAAAGCGTCTTGATCTCCGCGTGCTCAGCCTTTGCCGCGCACGGCCCGGCCATCTCAACCGCACCTTGGTGATGTGCGGTCATCGTATCCAAAAACTGCAGATCATACGGAGCAGACGCCGCATTTGGCGAACTCTGCATCATGGAATGATCCATCTTGCCGTTATTCATACCCTGCATTCCGTTGCTATTCATGGGCATATTCGAGGCGTTGCGGTTCATGCCCATGTTGCTGTTTGTGTTGGCGTTCGGAGCCAGTGTGCTGCAACCGAACCCGACAATCGAAAGCCAGATAATTGTGAATAATAAGGTATTTGATTTCATATCATCTCCGTAATAGGTACATAAACTGAACCTCAACACCGGCCCAACACCTGTGTTTGTATACGGGTGCGAAGTTCGTCGGTCACGCGGTCTGAGTATGTCTGTTCTTGCGGATTTGGTTCAAGCTTACAGTGCCGCAACAGCCTCCCGCCGCGTCGATCACCGGCAGGCTCGTCGAGAAGTGTTCATCAAGTTTTCGCTGCGCTTCGTCAAGAGAATCATCCGCGCCGCAACACGCCGAAGCCGCGGGACGCATAATGTCCTTGACGCTGACCTCGGAAGGCTTGAGGTCCTCGGCCACCACGCTGTGACAGATGTCGCGCTCGGTCACGACGCCGACTAATTTAAGATTTTCTGTATCCTCGACCACAGGAGCGCACCCGCAGCCTGAATGTTTCATGGCCTGTGCGGCATGTGCTGCAGTCTCGTGCGGCGTGCAGCACGAAGACGCTTCGACCGGTTTCATTACATCACTACAACAACTCATTCTTTTCTCCTTCAGCTCTAACGTTTTACAGCTCTAACGTTTTGCTTTTGATCAAGTCACTTCTTATTTCCAAAGATCAGCCAGCCCAGCAAGACACCCACGCCTAACGTGATCAGCGTCGGGATCCACATCCAACCGTACCCGCCAATTCCGCCCTGGCCCATTGTCCCGCCACCCATCATTCCGCCGCCCGTATTCCCGCTGCCCATAAATGATCCTGACATTGTGCCGAAGCCAAAGATCAGAAAAAGTACCACGACGACCACAAACGCTACTATTAGGCCCGTCCTGTTCGATTCGTTCATAAAATCCATCCCCTTCGAGCCTGTGAAAACAGATCTCGACACCGAAGCCGCGTTAAATTAACGCTTACATTTTCATCGTCATCTTTTTCTTGCCTACCATTTTTCCACCCGGAGCCATCTTCATCATGGCAAAATGTTTGACCAGATCATTTGCGTGCATTGCTATCAGCTTGGCGTCCGGCTTATCCGCTTGCACGGCGGTCTCAAGTGCCGTGATGTGTTCTTTTGCCATCGCCTGGCCCTTTTCCATCTTGTCCATCATCATCTTCATTTTCGCTTTCATTTCGGTGCTCATACCGGCCATGTGCTTTTGATGGAGAGCCTCCATGGCGTTAAGGTTGTGCCTTAATTCAGCGACGGCCGCACGAGCGAATTCCACGTCCGGGCCATTAGGGGTCAATGCCTGGTCGCGAAGCATCCGCGAAAAATCTGCCATGGTCTTCGTGTATGCCATCATCAGCTTGTGATGCGGGCTTTTTTTCATTTCCGCCATCATCTTAGCGTCGCCGCCCATTTTCTTAGCGTCTTGAGCGGCAATGCCGCCGACGCAAAACAGAACCACGATTATCGCGGTCCAAATCACTAACATTTGTTTTTTCATAATCACCTCTTAGATTTGCTCGATCACCTTCTGCAGCTGCGCGTGCACCTCGGTCGCGACCAGGTTTATCGCGGGGTTGCCAACCACCGACATCATTTCGATAGGGTCGATCGCCGCAACTACAGATCTGGCCTTGTCATCCGCCTCATAGACAATTACATTGCACGGCAGCATCAGGCCGATATTGAGATCCTCTTGCAGCGTGCGGTACGCCAGCGGCGGATTGCACGCCCCGAGGATCACATAACGGCGAAAATCCACACCGAGCTTTTCTTTTAGCTTTTCGTCCATCCGAATTTCGGAAAGGACGCCGAACCCTTCCTGTTTTAACGCTTCGCGTGTGCGCTCAACAACCTCGTCAAATGCCGCATCAATTGTGCGGGTAAATCCATACTCTTTATTTCTAACTTGTTGTGCTTTCATCGAAACACCTCCTTTGATCGTAAAGAACTACCGATAAAGGTAAGCTTGCAACTCATGTGCCGTTTGTTTGGCCTTTGGCCATTGAAAATCGGGCGCATGATACGCTCGCCGAACAAACCACCGCGAGAATATTCGCGCCTTTGGCGGCGAAACCAATACCGATCATCAATGACGCGGGCTTATCTCTGATTTGAACACGTTAAAAAAATGTTGTCGGTATGCTAACGCACACAGGTCTTGTTTGTCACTGCAATAGCCGGCCCGGCCGCACCTTGCGATGTTTGGTCGACGAATGATGTAAGTTTTTACGACACTCGGGTAATATTAGAGAATTATGAAAACAAGATCTAAGGCCGCTTCTGTCATTTTCACGCTCGCCGTTATTTTTGCAGTTTCCTGTTCCAGGAAGGATGGCGTCAACTCAGACGCACCAAAGCAGAATTACAATTCGACGGGCGTGATCAGGGCGATCGACGCCGCTGCATTAGAAATCACGATCGATCACGAGGACATACCCGGATTCATGTCGGCGATGGAGATGGATTTCACGGCCGCAAGTGCTAATGTTTTCAACGGTTTCGCGGCGGGCGACAAGGTCGCCTTTGTGCTAGAGCGCACCGGGGGCAAGGTGACGCTGACCAGCATCACAAAGGCGGGCGAAACCGCGTCGGTCAATGGAGCCGAAGTTTATGCGTCAAATTGCGCCGAGTGCCACGGTGCTAAAGGCGAGGGTGCGAAAAAAGGAATCCCGCTGATATCAGGCCATGCTCTCGCGCATTCCGAGGAGGAATTTGTCGAGCAAGTGGCTAACGGCGAGGAAAAGAAGATGCCCGCGTTCCGGGATAAGCTGTCAGACGACGAGATCGCCGCGGTCGTGCGATTTGTTCGAGAGGTCATTCAAAAGGATGTAAAAAAAGACGGAAACACGAAACATGAGCATTAATTCAAAACGCCGAAACTACAAGCACTATTTGCGTAAGAGTCATCGGTTTCTCGGGGTGTTTATCGGGTTGCAGTTCGTGCTCTGGACGGCCGGCGGCTTGTATTTTAGCTGGACAAACCTCAAAGAGATACACGGCGATCATCTTCGTAACGAGCACGAACATGCCTTCGACTTCAAACAACCCTTGATCTCGCCCCAGGCCGCACTGGACAACCTTCGCTCTTCGGGACGGACGGAGGCGGTCACGACGATCAGGGTCGTTGAACTCTTCGGTGATCTGTTTTATGAGATCGGCTATCGCACACCTGATAATGAGGAAGAATTTATCGTCGCCCATGCCGTTACGGGGGAGATCCGATCATCGATAACCGAGCAGGAAGCCGAGAAGATCGCGACACAGGCACTGGCGACGCCGTTCAAGATGGAAAACATCACTTACCTGACGAAGGAAAACGTCAACTCCCATCACGAGTATCGTGAGAGACCTCTTCCTGCGTGGGCAGTCACATTTGAAAGTCCTGAAAATCTGACTGTCTACCTCTCAGCCCAGACGGGCCAGATCGGGGCATTTCGGACCGGAAATTGGCGGATCTTTGACTTTCTCTGGATGATGCACACTATGGATTTTCAGGCGCGTGACAACATCAATAACTACTTGCTTCGAGGTTTCTCGATCCTCGGTATAGTCACGATCCTTTCCGGATTTTGCTTGTTTTTCGTGAGCTCGAAATTTTGGCGAGGCGTGATACGGAGACGAACTTCGACTCGGGTTTGATCTCAATAGGCGAATAGCACAGTTTCTGCCAACAATCGATCAGACATTGAACCGAAAATCCACAACGTCGCCGTCTTGCATGACGTACTCTTTACCCTCGAGACGGGCGAGGCCTTTTTCGCTGGCGGCTTTACGGCTGCCGCAGGCAACGAGGTCGTCGTAGCCGATAATCTCGGCGCGGATAAAGCCCCGTTCGATGTCGGTGTGGATCTCTCCGGCGGCCTGCGGGGCTTTGGTCCCGATCTGGATCGTCCAGGCACGAACTTCTTTTTCGCCCGCGGTCAAAAAACTCATTAACCCGAGCATATGATATGCGGCTTTGATCAGGTCATCGACGCCGCTCGATTTGAGCCCCAGATCCCTTAAATAATCGGTCCGATCGGCCGGATCGAGAGCGACGAGCTCTGCCTCGAGTTTTGCGCAAATCACGACGACGTCGGCTTTCTCTTTGGCCGCGTGATCCTTAACCGATTGGACGTGCGGGTTTGAGTCCGGATCGGCGAGCGTTTCCTCGTCAACATTGGC
>DAIRVI010000027.1:0-29599 GCA_036802885.1 Pyrinomonadaceae bacterium | reverse complement strand
TCAAGATCGATCAGCCGAATAACGATTTTTGGTTCTATGAGCTGGAACTGAAGAGAACGAAATAGACGGTCGCCTCGACAAAATCGACAGTGATGTGTCAGAATTTCGTTTCTAATAAGAGTTTATTATTGAAATTGATTTAAGGAGACCATTGATCTAAATGTCAGACGAAGCAGTACAGGCCGCGGAGGCCCCAGAGGAAAAACCGGTGGCCGTTGAAGCACCAAAAGAGGTTGCAGCCGAAATAGTCGCGCAGCCGCACGCTGTCGAGGCCCCGACTGAAGCTCCCGCAACCGCTCCGGCCGAAGAACCGATGGCTAACACCGAGGACGTTTCATATCAGTCGGTTGAAAAAGAAGGAACAGTGACGGCGATCTGGGAAATGCAGGGACAAAGGCATCTGCGCACCATCGACCCTCGTTCCATCGAGGGCAAGCAGATCCTCGCACTTTTCGAAACCGCGGGCTAAAGATCTTTAGCGTCAAATAGACACGAACATCCACGAATTGGTTTGCGGGTGTTCGTGTCTTTTAGCGCCTATCCGGAAGTAGATGAAGGATCGGGTGGTCGACCGTAGCGAACGAGCGGCCCTCGAGATCGTGGACCTGAACAACTCCCAAACCAGCCGATGTCATAAATATCGCTTCGACATCTATCAGCGTGTCGATCGGCTCTCGAGTCTGTTCGCACGGAAGATTTTCGAGGATGTATTCGCGCGTTGTTCCGGGCAGGCAGCCAGTGTCGAGATGTGGCGTAAACAGCACGCCTCGCTTAAGCCAAAAGACGTTTGCCATGCAGCCGCCGGTCAGAGCGCCCTCGTGATTGATTCGCAACGCCTCATGAAAACCGCGGCTGCGTGCCTCTTCGATACCAAGCAGATTCTCGAGGTAATTGCACGATTTTACGCCGGCTAGCGGCGAGAGTGAATTGACGGGAAAAGGTGAAGTCGTCAGCCGGAAAGGGATTGGGACCGGCCGCAGATCGCCGGTCGTGATCAGAAGGCTCGTTGTTCGTGCAGACTCAAATTTCCAGATCGCGCTGGCCGATTCGTCAAAAAATGTAATCCGCGCCAGTCCGTTCGTCACGCCGTTGTTTTCGAGTAATTCGTCAAGCAAGTTTTTTGTGTGATTCTCCGAAAAATCGGCGATGTCTATCTCCAGTTTGGCGGCATTACCAACTAGCCTAATCCAGTGTTTTTCCAAAAGTAAAGGTTCGCCGTCGTCGATCGAAATCGTTGTAAAAGCACCTTTGCCGTAAATTGCTACGTTGGAAACGGCTGAAACCATCGCGTCGCTCGCAGAAAGGATTTGACGGTTGAAAGAGACTTTTTCGTGCATCTACAACTCTAACCGCACCTGATCGCCATCTTTCGCCTTGATCTGCCCTTTCTTGTTTTGACAAAATTCGGTGACGAGGTTGGTAAATATCTCGCTCTTTTCTTCCTGCGGGATGTGGCCGCAGTCTTTCAGGACGACGAAGCGGGAATGGAGAATCTCTTCGTGCAGTTTATAGCCGTTTTTGATCGGGATGACGGTGTCCTCTTCGCCCCAGATGATGAGGGTTTGTTGGTTTATGAGGTGAGCGTCCTGCTCGAGGCGATCCGCGTGCCAATTTCGAGAGGTGGCGAGCACCGAGTAATGGCCGTCCGCGGCAGAAAGCGGTCGGCGGATCGACTGGATCCGGTCTTCCGTGATCATCTTATGATTAGCTTTTGCCAGTGTGCCGCGCATGCGCATTCGCAGAAACGCTTTAGAATCTATAAGAAACGGGGTCATTGCCTCGCCGACACCGGGGAGCGATGCGAGTTTTATGATCGGATGATTTTTCGGTTCGTCGTTGCACACGGCATCGACAAGCACCAGTTTCTCAACCATCTCCGGATAGTCGAGCGTCAGGTTTAAAGCGACCGCTCCGCCGTACGAACTGCCGACAACCGTTGCGCGACCGATGCCGAGGCGATTCATAAACCGCGAGACCATTCGGGCCTGCGACTGTATCGAGTAGTCAAACCACGACGGTTTGTCCGAAAACCCGAACCCGATAAGGTCGACCGCGATGACATGAAATCCGGCATCTGCCAGCATCGGGGCCGTCGTCTTCCAGACGTAAACGGACGCCGTGTAACCGTGTATCAGGATGATCGGCGGCTTCGTCGCATCGCCAAACTCCTGATAATGCAGGCGGGAGCTATCCACATTTACAAACCGCGAGTATTCGGCGTGGACGACCTTGTCCGCAACGTCATCCCAATTCACAGTGGCGGCCCGCGTCAGCATTTTGACCGCAACCGCCGCCCCAACCGCCCCGCCAAATGCCAATGCAATGTTTCGCTTTTTCATACATTTTGCCCTGCCGCCATTTTATACCAAAACGACCTTTGGCAGAATGATTTTTTCGGCCGCGTCGAAAGAGCCGATCGCGACAAGTTGTCCGAAAGGATCGAGCATCCGGATCAACTCGCCATCAGCGAATGCAGTCTCAAAAACGCGCGTCGACAGGCCGTTGCGCGTCTTGGCAACGCGGTCGGCGGGCAACTCAAACGTCGAAAGGTGCGAAACCGCATCTTGCATCGGTTTTAGAGCCGAAGCCGGTTCGTCGAGAGCCGCCAACTGTTCGAGCGTCAGGCTCTGATCGATCGTGAATCTTCCAGCGGCGATTCGTCGGAGTTCCGCGAGGTGTGCACCAATACCTAGTTTTCTAGCTATGTCTTCTGCGAGTGTGCGAATATAGGTCCCCGCTGAGCAAGCGACGCTAATGCGGACTTCAAATTGCGGCTTTCGGGTTGCGGATTCATCTATATTTACGAGCTTGTGAATTTTGACCTTAACGGCTTTTCGTTCCACGGTTTCGCCCTTTCGAGCGTGCTCGTATAATTTTTTACCGTCGATCTTCTTTGCAGAATACATCGGCGGGACTTGTTCGATCTCGCCTTTAAATGCGTCGAAAACCGCGTTCCATTCGGTAGACGCGAGCAACTCAGAAATCGCTTCGTTGTCCAATCCGCAATCCGCAATCCGCGATCCGGTCACGTCGCCGGTATCTGTCTCAAAACCGAACCTCACCGTCGCCAAATATTCTTTTTCGTCCTTATCAAGAAACTGCGCGAGCCGCGTCGCCTGGCCGACCAGGATAACCATTACGCCTGTTGCAAAAGGGTCGAGCGTCCCCGTGTGTCCAACTCGCCTGGTCCCCAGGATTCGGCGAACACGCGACACGACGTCGTGCGACGTAATGCCGGCAGGTTTGTCGATGATCAGGATGCCGTTCATAATATGTGCGAAATAGGATTTTAACAGGTCTCCGAAATTATGTGGCGAAAGCAGTATCGAACGCTCGACGAAACCAAGCGGGTGGTTAAAGACATTGAGCGTTCGAGAGAGCGGACAATGAATCGCGCCACCAAGCTGCTTGCGGCAAAACCGCGTTCGATCATGGAACTTCGTGAACGTCTTTTGGAAAAGCTCTGGACCGATGAATCGATTGTCGACGCGGTCCTTGAAAAACTCAAAGAATACAAATATCTCGACGACGAGCAATACGCTCGTAACCTAGCTGTGTCCAAATTGCGGCAAAAGCCTCAAGGTAAACGCCGCTTGCAGCAAACGATGTCGCAAAAGAAGCTAGACAAAGAAACGGTTGAGAACGCAATCAGCCTGGCATTTGAAGAACTCCCCGAAGTCGATCTGATCGATCAGGCGATCGAAAAACGCTTGCGTTTAAAGGGCAAACCCGAAACCCGTGAGGAGACCAAGAAATTCTACGATCATCTACTGCGGCAAGGATTTAGCTACGATCTGATCCGCGAGAAGATGTCCGCGGTCGCAAGCGGTCGGATCGAAGAGAAAGGCGAAGACTAGCTACCGCCTTTGCAACCGTTTCAAACCATCTCGTGTTCCGTGCAGCATTGATACTTCGCGATTCCTTTACTCTCCCGACGATCGATTATCAAAATTTTTTTGAATCCAATTCTCCGCCTATTGCGAAAACTAGTCCAAAGGGTAAGAAAACCTTTTCACAAATTTAGAAATAAACAAGGGAGATATAAAAATGAAATTATTTATAGGATTAGTTGTTTTGACGCTTAGCGTTGCATTTGGTTCATCGGCCGTTTCGGCACAGGACAAATCGATTGTCGATATCGCAGTTGGTTCAGCTGATCACACCACGCTGGTGGCCGCGGTGAAAGCGGCTGATCTGGTCGGTACGCTTCAGGGTGCAGGACCGTTCACGGTGTTCGCTCCGGTTAACGGTGCTTTTGACAAGTTGCCGGCAGGCACTGTTGCTACACTTCTCAAGCCTGAGAACAAAGCAATGCTGTCGAAAATCCTGACCTATCACGTGGTCGCAGGAAACCTCGACTCGAAAGCAGTTGCCAAGGCGATCAAGAAAGGCAATGGCAAGGTTGAACTTGCGACGGTTTCGGGCGGCAAGCTCTGGGCGATGATGGACGGCAAGAATGTCGTCCTGATGGACGAAAAGGGCGGCAAATCGACCATCACCGCAGTTGACCTGAAGGGTTCGAATGGCGTGATCCACGTCATTGACACAGTTGTGTTGCCTAACTAACTCAGTTTGGCAACCTCGCTCGATGATCGAAGGCACAATTTATCAAGGGTTTGGCAGCCCGGCATTCCTCAAGAGGTATGACGAGCAACCAAATAGGGAAAGACCTTCGATCACCGAGCACTATTTATTGATACGATTCCGAACCTATTGAAATCGGAAGTGTGTTGAAAGGTGAACTCGATTATGGCCCCGTTCCGATATGTTTTCGGCAAACGGGGCCATATCATTTTGTTAGGAAGTAAATATGAAAAAAGTGCTAGCAGCAGTTTTTATCCTTACCACGGTTTTTGCTGCGGCCGTTTATGGCCTGATCGCCTACTTGTCCGCGGTGACCGCGTCCTCGACCGTGAATTTGTCCGAACCGTCTGCGACTCCTGTCAAAACGAAAAAGACCGTGGGCGTTCAGCGTGAGCTGACGTTGACCGAGGGCGAATTTGACGGAAAAGAGCTGCTCAAGACCGACGCCGAATGGAAGCGTGAGCTTTCCGGTCCTGCGTTCTACGTGCTTCGCCAAGAGGGAACCGAACGCCCGTACACGAGCCCGCTCAATGACGTAAAACAAGACGGTATCTTCTACTGCGACGCATGCGGGCTGGCACTTTTCAGCTCAATGGCGAAATTTGATTCGGGCACCGGCTGGCCCAGCTTTTACGAGCCGATCTTTAAGCGTAACGTCAAGGAAACAGTCGATAAGAGCCTCGGCGAAGTGCGAACTGAGGTCGAATGTGCCCGTTGTCACTCGCATCTCGGCCATGTCTTTGACGATGGCCCGCAGCCGACCGGACTTCGCTACTGTATGAACGGCGTGGCGATGCGGTTTAAGGCCGCGAAACAATAGTCGGCACAACAACATTTCGAGAGCCGGAGCCCGTCGGCTGAACGGCTTTTTGGTCGGAAATGCATCGAATAAATTAACTGTGTTAAAGTTTCGATATGACCGGAAATGAGATCAGAGCAAGATTTTTAGAGTATTTTGAGCAGCACGGGCATAAGGTTGTTCATTCGTCACCGCTGTTGCCGTCGGACGACCCGACGCTGCTTTTTGTAAACGCGGGGATGAACCAATTCAAGGACGTTTTTTTGGGCCATGAAAAACGCGACTACACACGTGCTGTAACATCGCAAAAATGCATTCGTGCCGGCGGTAAGCATAACGACCTTGACGAGGTCGGCAAGACGGCGAGGCACCACACCTTTTTTGAGATGCTGGGCAATTTTTCGTTCGGCGATTACTTTAAGAAAGAGGCAATCGAATACGCCTGGGATTTTCTTGTCAATGAGTTGAAGCTTGAGCAATCGCGTCTGTGGTTTTCAGTTTTTGAAGGCGACGACGAGGTCGGGCCTGATGACGAAGCTCGCTCGTTGTGGGAAGCAGCCGGGGCAAAGCCCGAGCGAGTTTTAGGTTTCGGCCGCAAAGACAATTTTTGGCAGATGGGCGACACCGGGCCGTGCGGGCCTTGCTCAGAGATCCACTATTATATGGGCGACGAGCCTGACAACCCGGAGTCGAATCACCAAAAATGGGTCAACGGCGAAGGCGATACAACGATGGAGATTTGGAACCTCGTCTTTATGCAGTACAACCGCACACAGGAGCCGGAGGGCACATTTAAGTTAACGCCGCTGCCCGCTCCGTCGGTCGACACTGGTATGGGGCTTGAACGCATAACGGCCGTGATGCAGCACGTTAAGACAAATTACGACACCGATCTGATCCGGCCGATCGTTGAATTTACGGCGGAACTTGCGCGGTCCGCTTCCCCATAGGTTGAGTAGTCCGCTCGAACAAAAAGACCTAACCTTGGCGGAACAAACTGTCTTACGAATGATCGTTGGCGGAATGTCCGACAATGAGATCCGGTTTGCACTCGACCTTTCGGAAACGATGATCAAAACGATCGTGGCTGGTCTTTATGGCAAGCTGGGCGTGTCAGATCGCGAGGCGGCAGCGACCTTCGCTATAAAACACGGGCTTGTTACAATCGATCTATGGTAATAACGGAAGAAATAACCAAATATGCCGATGACTTTACCTCGGATGAGAGCGCCGTACTTCAGGAACTGCGCGAACATTGCTACTCGCACTATGCGGACTCAGGTATGCTGTCCGGCTTCTTTCAAGGCCGCGTGCTGTCAATGCTCTCTCAGATGATACGACCAAAAGTGGTGCTTGAGATCGGTACCTATCTTGGCTATTCGGCTCTGTGTTTTGCAGAGGGTTTAGCCGAAGGTGGAAAGGTAATTACATTAGACGTACAACAAGACACGAATAAGGTGGCACGCGAATTTGTAGCAAAAACCGAATATGCAAGCCGTATCGATTTTCTTCTTGGGAACGCGGTTGACATCATTCCAACGCTGTCGGAAACATTTGACCTAGTGTTTATCGATGCGGACAAACCAAATTACTCGAACTACTACAATCTCGTTTTCGACCGAGTTCGTTCCGGCGGCTTTGTAATCGCTGACAACGTGCTCTGGAGCGGAAAAGTCCTACTTGACGAAAAAGACGAGGACACGGCTGCTCTCCAGGAATTTAACCAAATGGTCATCGCCGATGGCCGGGTCGTGAACGTTCTGCTCCCGATCCGCGACGGCCTGATGATCATCAAAAAGAAGTAAATGATAATAATTAGAAGATCGAACGAACGCGGCCATGCCAATCACGGCTGGCTGGATACGCATTACACATTCTCATTTAGCGACTATCACGACCCGCAGTTTATGGGGTTTCGAGATCTTCGCGTGATCAATGAGGACTTCATCGAGCCAGCTCAGGGCTTTCCGAAACACGGCCACCGCGATATGGAGATCATCACGTATGTGATCTCCGGCGAGCTGTCGCATCGCGATTCGATGGGAAATGGCGAGACAATTCGCCCGAATGACGTGCAGCGAATGACCGCCGGCACGGGCGTGCAGCATAGCGAGTACAGCTCGCCTACGGATAAAACCCACTTGCTGCAAATATGGATATTGCCCGAGGCCAAAAATTTGGCGCCGGCTTACGAGCAGAAAGGATTTTCGACCGAAGAGAAGATGGGCAAGTTGCGTTTAGTGGCGTCGCGCGGCGGCGATGACGGATCGGTCCACATCAATCAGGACGTTAAGTTGTACGCCTCGATCTTACAAAATGGTGAAGAAGTCTCACTTGATCTCGCGGACGGACGGCACGCGTGGGTTCAGCTTATCGGTGGAGCTCTTCAGGTTAATGGCCAAGTCTTAAATGCCGGTGACGGCGCGGCAATTAGTGATGAAACAGAGTTAAAGATCAAAGCGCTTGACGAAAAGAGCGAGTTTTTGTTGTTCGATCTCAGCTAGGATCGCGACGCCCGTATTATGTCCGCGAAAACGCCCGCCGCGGTCACATCCGCACCGGCTCCGGCGCCTTTAATAACGAGCGGCTGTTCACTATAGCGGTTCGTATAAAAAAGAACTGCGTTGTCTTTGCCGGACAGATTGGCAAAATTGTGATCCGGCCCGATCGATTGCAATCCAACCGACGCCCGGCCATCATTGAACGAAGCAATGTATTTGAGGATCAGCCCATTTGAAACAGCATCGTCGAGCAATCGACGAAAATGCTCTTCGTGCCGATCCATCTCCGCATAAAAATCATCGACACTTCCCTCAAGGCAAGTTTCTGGCAAGAACGGATCATTCTCAATGTCGCTCATCTCCAGATGATTTCCCGCTTCGCGGGCGAGGATCAGGATCTTTCGGGCAACGTCCGTTCCGCTCAGATCGAGTCGCGGATCAGGCTCGGTATAACCTTCGGCCTGAGCCTGCCGAACCACGTCCGCGAAGCTGCGCCCGCCATCGTAATTATTGAAAACAAAGTTAAGCGTGCCCGACAAAACAGCTTCGATCCGGTTAATCTTGTCACCACTGCGGAGTAAGTCGTTGAGTGTATTTATCACTGGCAGGCCTGCACCAACATTCGTTTCGAAAAGAAAATTGGTACCGTATTCACGGGCGGTTTCCTTCAGGTTTGAGTATTTTTCGTATTCAGACGACGCCGCAATCTTATTACAGGCGATTACCGAAACGCTCCTCGTCAAAAGCTTTGGGTAGGTCTCGACGACCGCTGCATTTGCCGTAACGTCGACAAAGATCGAGTTTCGAAGGTTGTGCTCAATGATCTCATCGGTAAATGCCTCGATATCCATTTCGACAGCCGCTCTCAACTCGTCTTGATAATCATCGAGACCAATTCCTTCGTCGACCAGCAGCCCCCGACGGCTGTTGGCAACACCAGCGACGCGTACGTTAAGCCGCAACTCATCCGAAAGGTGGCCGTACTGTTTCCTGAGTTGCTCGATCAACTTGCCTCCGACCGTTCCCACGCCCGCGATGTAGACATTGATCTGTTTGTTGCCATCGGAGAAAAACTCTTCATGAAGCGCGTTGACAGCCTTTCGCACGTCTTTCGAATTGATGATCGCGGAAATGTTGCGTTCTGACGAGCCTTGTGCGATCGCATGGATATTGATTCCGTTGTGGCCGAGCGTCGAAAACATCTTGCCGCTCACGCCAGTGTGCTCTTTCATTTTGTCGCCAACTAACGCAAGGATCGAAAAACCGTTTTCGACCTTTAGCGGGTCGATACGGCCGACGTTGATCTCGTACTCAAATTCCTGATCGACCGCGAGTTTTGCCGTGTCGGCAAACCTTTCCTCAATTGCAACGCAGATCGAATGTTCCGACGAACTTTGAGTAATAAGAATGACGTTGATCGCGGACCGCGAAAGCACGTCGAAGAGCCGCTTGGAAAAGCCCGGAATGCCAACCATTCCGCTACCCTCAAGGCTCAGGACCGTTATGTTGTCGATGCTTGTAATGCCGCGGATAATCTCCTTTTCCGCAATAGATTCGGCCTCGATCATCGTGCCGTGATCGTCGGGTGCGAAGGTGTTTTTGACAAGAACCGGAATATTCTTCGCCATTACCGGGTGAATTGTCGGCGGGTAAATGACCTTTGCGCCAAAGTGTGAGAGTTCCATCGCTTCGCGGTATGTGATGTGCGAGATCTGCCGGACATTGCGCACAAAACGCGGATCCGCCGTCATCATTCCGCTGACGTCCGTCCAAATTTCGAGAATGTCGGCGTCGACAGCCGCCGCGAATATTGCAGCCGTATAATCAGAACCACCGCGGCCCAGTGTTGTCGTATTTCCCTTTGAGTCTGCCGCCACGAAGCCAGGTAAAATATACAGTCTTGCAGGCGAGCTTTCGAAATACTCTTTGACGCGTCGATTAGTTTCGGCAAAATCAACCGCCGCAAATCCATAGTTTGAATCGGTAACGATAAGCAAACGGCTATCCTTCCAATCGTTTTCGAGTCCCACGTCCGAGAGCTTGGCAGCCACGATGCGGGACGAGAGGATCTCACCCAAACTCAAAATCCGGTCGAGCGTTCTTGCCGACAGTTCGCGCACCAGCCTTACGCCTTCGCACAGATCTTTTAGCTCCGTCACGGTTGCGTCGACAAATTCTAAAAGTGTAGATGCCGGCTTTTCGTGAAAAAGCGTCTCGACAGTTTCGATGTGGCGTTCGCTTATTTTACTGATTATTTTTGTGAAACCGCCTTCCCCGCGTTCAGCCGAGCGGCCGGCCTCGATCAGGGCATCGGTTGTGCCTTCCATCGCGGACAGCACAATTGCGCAGCGGTCGGTTTTGCTGCTGTTGCGGATAATTTCCAAAACCTTTTCTATCGTTTCGGCGCTGCCAACTGACGAGCCGCCGAACTTGAGTATCTTCATGTTTTGCTGAGGATCACGTCCTTGAAATCCGCGTAGTTTGGATCGATCTCAATACTTTGTTTGTCCCGGGAAATCAGATCATTAACGGAAACGGACATCTCTCCCTGTGTCCCGATTATCATACTTACGGAATCGAATTTTACCGGATGTGCTGTTTCGAGAAAAATACCCCGGCGTTCCGGATTCCGTTCCAGATAGTCTGCCAACGCTCGATAACCAACGGCTCCGTGCGGATCGAGGATGTATCCGAATTTTTCATAAACTTCTTTCATTGTCCTGGCCGTCGTTTCGTCCGAAATGCTTACGGCTTCGAGTTTCGTTCTGAGATCCGGAAAGTTATTATCAAATATCTCCAGGATGCGCACAAAGTTGCTCGGATCTCCGACATCCATCGCGTTCGATAAAGTAGCTACGGACTGCATTGGTTTGTATTCCGCGGTGTTCATAAACCGCGGGACGACATCATTAGCGTTGCAAGCTGCGATGAATTTCTTGACCGGTAGACCCGAAATATGCGCTAATATTCCCGATGCCAGATTACCAAAATTACCGCTTGGCACAGAGATCACGGGCGGCTCGCCGTACCAATGTCTTAAAGCGTAGAAATAATAAAATTGCTGCGGCAGCCAACGTCCAATATTTATCGAATTAGCGGATGTAAGGTTAAGCTTTGATCTTAGATCGGTATCGGCGAGCGCCTGTTTGGCAAGCGTCTGGCAATCGTCAAAACTGCCATGTAATTCCAATGTAGTTACATTTCCACCAAGCGTGGTAAGCTGCAATTCCTGAACCCTGCTGACCCTGCCTTTCGGGTAGAGGATGACGACCTCGATCCCCTCGACATTATGAAAGCCTGCTGCAACCGCACCGCCGGTGTCGCCGGAGGTAGCTACGACGACGATCGTCTTCTTTCCGCTGCCATGCATAAAATGACTCAGACAGCGGCTCATAAACCTCGCTCCGACGTCTTTAAACGCAAACGTCGGCCCGTGGAAAAGCTCGAGCGCTGATACACGGTCTGTGATGTGGACGAGCGGGAAATCAAAATTGACCGTCTCTGAACAGATCTCAAACAGTTTATCGTCCGGTATTTCGCCGCCAACATACGGCCTGATCACATCGAAAGCGAGCGTCACGTTCGAGATCGAATCCAGGCCGGTTAAGAACTCGGGGGTAAGTTTTGGTATTTCGGACGGAAAATAAAGCCCGCCATCCTCCGGTTGGCCGTGCACGACGGCGTCACGAAACGAAACATGAGGTGATTTTCGGTTTGTGCTAAAGTATTGCATCAACGAGTGGATCAGGTATTACGAGAGACGTTAAATGATATAACGTCGAACGTCGTTTCAGAAAACATGGATGAGATCAGGGTACTTGCGCCCGCAACAGTTTCTAATGTCGTATGCGGTTTTGATTGTCTTGGCTTTGCCCTGTCAGAGCCACACGACGAGATGACCGTGCGGAAGATCGCCGACAAAACCGTGCGAATAATTAATCGAGATGATTACGGCCTGCCGACCAATCCCGCACAAAATGTTGCGGGTGTTGCGTTGCTGGAATTGATCGATGCAGCAAGGCTTGATCACGGTTTTGAGATCGAGATCCGGAAAGGGATCAAACCCGGAAGCGGTATCGGCTCGAGCTCGGCAAGCTCTGCCGGAGCGGTGGTCGCGGCCAACCGTTTGCTCGGCGACCGATTCTCAAAATTAGATTTAGTCGAATTTGCGATGGCCGGGGAAATGCTCGCCTCAGGATCGCGTCATGCCGATAATGCAGCTCCTTGTATCTTTGGCGGTTTCACGCTTGTCCGCTCGACCGACCCGCTCGACATTGTTGCTTTGGACTTTCCAACTCTTTTCGCAACCGTTATTCACCCGCAGATCGAGATCAAGACCGCTGAGGCTCGCGCGATTTTACCTAGAGATGTGCCACTTGCTGACGCGGTAAAAAATTGGAGCAATCTCGCAGCATTTGTCGCCGCTCTGGCAAAGGGGAACTACGGTTTGATTGTGCGCTCCATGCAGGATTTTATTGTCGAACCTGTCCGCAAATCATTGATACCAAAATTCGACGAAGTAAAAGCTGCAAGCCTCGCAGCCGGCGCTCTCGGCGGTGGTATCTCTGGTTCCGGGCCGTCAATGTTTATGCTAAGCGAGACGAGAGTAGTTGCTGAAAATGTAGAGAACGCGATGCATCGTGCATACGCGGAAACCGGCACCGATTTCAATACTTATGTTTCGCAAATTCCTCCCGATGGCGTCAGATTTATATAGTCCCATCGACCTGACTATTTTCAATCGCATCAAAACTGTTAAGATATTGTTAGGATGTTGACGAGAGAGCTAGAAGAAACTTTAAGTTCTGCGGTTGAAGAAGCAGTCAAGCACAAGCACGAGTTTGTAACGCTTGAGCATCTGCTTTTCGCCTTGCTCGACGATGCGGCGGCCCGCGAAATATTGTTTAATTGCGGTGCTCAGATGGATGAATTGTCGCGGGCTCTGCAGGAATATTTTGCAAACGTGATCGAAAAAATGCCGGATGACTCGACGGCAATGCCGGAGCTGACATCGACGTTTCAATCGACAATCTCGTACGCAGTTCTGCAGGCCGAGGGAAGTGGCCAGGGAGCGGTCGATGGCGGCAACATTCTCGCGGCGCTCTATCAGGCCGAACAGTCGTACGCCGTTTATCTC
This sequence comes from Pyrinomonadaceae bacterium, assembly GCA_036802885.1. Taxonomy (GTDB): domain Bacteria; phylum Acidobacteriota; class Blastocatellia; order Pyrinomonadales; family Pyrinomonadaceae; genus OLB17. The sequence continues at coordinate 16,578 of DAIRVI010000027.1, read as the reverse complement.
CTTTTACAACAAGGGGTTACGCGGCTCGATATTCTCAATTTTATCTCGCACGGCATCTCGAAAGTCGACCAAGGCGATCTACCGCCGGACTTTGAAATGGATGACGATCCGGATGCAATGCCGAGTTCCCAGCGTAAAAGGCCGCTTGAGAGTTTTACGGTCGAGCTTGTAGCCAGAGCAGCGGCCGGCGGGATCGACCCGATCGTGGGCCGATTACCCGAAATCGAACGGACTATCCAGGTGCTCTGCCGGCGAAAAAAGAATAATCCGCTTTACGTCGGCGAACCGGGTGTTGGTAAGACCGCGTTGGCCGAGGGCTTGGCCCTCAAGATCAGCGAGGGCGACGTGCCCGAGGTTTTGCAGGGAGCCAAAGTTTTCGCCCTGGATATGGGTGCGGTTCTCGCCGGAACTCGCTATCGCGGTGATTTTGAGCAGCGATTCAAGGCCATCATAAACGAGCTAAAGGAACAGGAAAATGCCATCTTGTTTATTGACGAGATCCATACGATCGTCGGTGCCGGGGCCGTTTCGGGTGGCTCGATGGACGCGTCGAACATATTGAAACCAGCGCTCGCAGATGGTGCGTTGCGGTGTATTGGTTCGACGACACATGCTGAGTACAAGGCTGCTTTTGACCGTGACAGGGCGCTTGCCAGGCGATTTCAGCGGATCGATATCAACGAGCCGAGCGTTGAAGAAACCTTTCAAATTCTAAAGGGCCTTAAAAAATTCTACGAACAGCATCATGGCGTCAAATATGGCGATGACGCGCTTCGTACCGCGGCCGAACTTGCCGGAAAGTACATCAATGACCGTTTTCTTCCGGATAAAGCTATCGACGTTATCGACGAGGTTGGTGCATCCGTAAAGCTGCTGCCTGCGAGCCGCCGCCCGAAAAAAGTGTCGGTCCAAATGGTTGAGAATACGATTGCCCGGATGGCAAAGATCCCGCCAAAAACCGTTGTAGCGGACGAAAGGTCTCGTTTGAAGTCGCTTCGTGAGGATATAAAGAAGACGATCTTCGGTCAGGACGAGGCGATAGACAAGATCGTCGATGCGATACAGATCTCACGCGCCGGTCTCGGAGCTCAGACAAAACCGGTGGGATCGTTCCTGTTCTCAGGGCCGACGGGCGTTGGTAAGACTGAGGTTTCGAAGCAGCTGGCCGAAATACTCGGTGTCGAATTCCTGCGATACGATATGAGCGAATACGCCGAGCCGCACACAGTCTCGCGTCTTATCGGCGCACCGCCGGGATATGTAGGATTTGATCAAGGCGGTCTTTTGACCGAGGCGATCATGCGTACGCCCCACGCGGTGCTCGTGCTCGACGAGATCGAAAAAGCTCACCCGAATCTCTTTAACCTTCTCTTACAAGTGATGGACTCGGCCACTTTGACTGACAATAATGGAAAAAAAGCCGATTTTCGCAACGTGATATTGATCATGACGACCAACGCCGGTGCGCGCGAATTGTCGTCCGGGGGTATGGGCTTTCGCAATTCGTCCGACACCAAGGGCAATGCAAAAGGCGTGATCGAGCGGACATTCACTCCTGAATTTCGCAATCGCCTCGACGCTTGGGTGCCATTCAAGCCACTCGACATGGAGGTTATCAAACTGATAGTCGACAAGTTTATCAATGAGCTGAATGGTCAGCTTGCCGAGAAACGTGTGCTTGTCCAATTAACGGAAGACGCCCGCGAATGGCTGGCAAAAAATGGATTTGACGCCCGCTATGGCGCGCGGCCAATGTCGCGGCTTATTCACGAAAAGATCAAACAGCCGCTCGCCAATGAAATTCTGTTTGGCAAACTCACGGACGGCGGAAGTGCTTGGGTAAAGGTGAGCGGGGAAGACTTGGTCTTGGACTTTTGATCAACTCAATAAATCAATAACCAATGCCCGCCGATCGCTCGACGGGCTTTTCTATTTCCAAAATCGAAAAGAAATTAGCATGTCCGTCAGAATTCGAGTCTGCTGATCCGTTTTGAGTCCATTGCTCCTGCACCGCAATATGGTTATCTCGCCAAATTTCTCCGATACGGGCCTGTCAAGAATTCTGTTGATTTTACATTCACCGAAGTGTTAAACTACGTTTAATGACTGGATAAATTCAATCGATCGAAATACTGATATTTCAGACCGCCATCCCACGTACTAAACAACTTATTCGGTCAACTCTGCAGTATTAAGGAAGCCAGAATATGACGATTTTCAAATCACAACGTGTGCAAACCGCAGCTGTGTCCCTCTTTCTCGCATTAGCCGCGATTACAAATAGTATCGTCGCTCAGGAGCGAACCACCGCTCCGGCTAATCTCTCGGTTGCCGGTGTAAAACTCGGCGACCGCGAATCCGCCAAGGCATTTCTCGCCGCATATCAGCCGCGTACGTCTGATGGCGTACCGACATACTATTTTTACAATAAATACGCTTCGTCGGTGATGAAATTGACCGCAGCCTCATTCGAAGATCCGTATTTTGTGACCGGGATCGAGGTATTTGCAGTCGGCAAAGACTATCAGGACCGTCATTTCTATCTAAACAAAATTGCTTATTTCGAGACCGAATCAGGTGTTTTTATTGGTTCGCGGCAGTCGGGTCGCGGAATGGCGGCCAGCCTGATCATCGGTATACCGTATCCGCTGGGCGTAAATTCCGTCAATCCGAAAGATATCGTCCGCAAAAGTGGTGAGCCATCGGCGCGTAATAAAACCGGTAATGTCGAATTGTTGGATTATAGGGTGGACACGATCAACCTCGACGGCGAGAACGCATCCAAGTTTGGATACGCGGCGCACTTCGAGTTTCAAAAACAAAGGTTGCAGCGATATTCGATTAAGCTTCTGCCAAAATGAGGCCTTTTGTAAATCGCCGACCGATCTGCTCAATTTGACCGCGGACGACTTTACGTGACAAGCTTTTTCCAATCCCCATTCCAGTCAAACGTTTCGGTTCCGGCAAATCGCTTCTTGTAATCGTAAAACGATCGGCCCTCGTACGCGTATCCTTGATAGTAAAATTCGCGGCCTGATTCGATTGCATATTCGATCTCTTTTAGCATAGTAAAAGTGCCAAGTCCGCGGCTCGATTCGTCGGGGTCAAATATTGCATAGATCCCGGAAAGTGCAGCTTCGGCGACATCAAAATAGCTGACAGCGACAAGCTTGTCATCCAGATGAACGGCGAACTCTCGTCCTTCGCACGGAACGGTTGCGGGCTCATTCGAAAGAAAATCGAAAATCGAATCGGGTACACTGTGGTCGAATCGACTCTTATGGCGGTCAAACAACGACTGCGATTCGCCTGTAATTTCAATAGGGCGATTCTCCACGCGAAGATCCGCGTTTTTTGCGAGTACGCGGCGTTGACTCTTTGACAATTGAAATTGCGCCAGTCTAATTCGCAGCGGAATTACGCGTTGAATCTCGTCCAGGTAAACGTTGAGACTATAGCGGAAAAATCGTGTGCCGAAATGCCGCCAGGCGTCCGCGAGCAGACGATCAAGTTGAGCCGGTGAAACCGCATCGGCGTGAAAAGCCTCGTTGATAAAAATGAGCTCAGTGCCCGGCGTACCAGTCATAACCATACTGTGGTTCGGCCCAGAAATCGCGCGGCCTGTCACTGGTAAATTCGATCCGGCCAATGCGTTTGATCTGTTTAATGCCGTATTTTGTTGGGCTTGCGAGTCTGAGCGGCGCGCCGTGCTCAGGTTTTAGCGGCTCACCGTTCATCTCATACGCGAGTAGCGTCTGCGGATGCATGATGCTCGGCATGTCCCATCCAACATAGTACTCTTCGTCAGGTGTTGTCATCGAGACGTATTGGACAAGGTCCTGCGGACGGTTTATCACGTCCGGCTGGCTGCTGTTATGCGTTTTTGGCGGATATTTTAACAGCAGATCGGAAAATCGAACGCCGGCCCAATGAACGATTGTGCTCCATCCCTCGATACATTTAAATTCAGTCGTCATCTCGGTTCGCGGCAAACTCTTGATTTCATCGAGAGTCAACATCAGGTCTTCGGTTCGGCCGGCAAGTCCGCCGATACGCAGGCTCCACGATGCAGCATCGAAATCGCTCTTTAATCCGGCGTCTCCGTTAAATCTGGCGGCCGTGATCCGATCCGGCGAAAACTCGGGTGCGAGCCGCGTCGGGCGATAAAATATCTGGCTCACTTTCTCGTTAAACTCAAACGCCCGGCGGTAAATGCCAGTCTTTGTCTCATCGCTCATCCACCGCCAGCCGAATACGCCTATAAGAGCTGCGGCACCGGTAACCAGAAAACCTCGGCGCGAGGCCGCGGACATTCGACGTCTAGCGTCCGCCGATGAAAGTGGTTCGCTCAGATATCGCCGCTCCTTTAGAATTGAGGCGGTATTATTCGCGTCGTCCGGAAATGAGTCGACAGTTTGACCGGTCCTGGCCTCAAATTCGCGTACCTTTTCAAGCAATACTCTCTTATCTTCGCTCAAACGGTCACCTCCTCGGCGGTTGTGGCGGGGTCTCGTATTGTCTCTGATTCATCGACGATCTCTAAGCCAGTGATCATCGAGCGAAAATTGCTCCAGCCCGCGATCGCGACCTGGACGACGTGAACCACAAAGAACAATACAAAACTGATCGTCAACCAAAAATGTATCCACCGTGCCCACTGATAACCGCCAAATAGACTTGTCAGCCAAGCGAGCTGCAGCGGCTTATAGATAGCGAGTCCCGTGAGCACCGACCCGGCGCCCATCACGATCACGCTCGTGTAAGCGATGCGTTGAGCGTCGTTGTACTTGCCCTGCGGCGGCTTGCTTTTGAAAATATGCGCATCATAAAGCGCAACTCGAACCGCTCGTTTCAGCGAACTTGGCACGGGCACGATCGCGCGCCATTCGCCGGACAAAATGGTGTAAGCAATGTAGATCACTCCGTTTATCGCGAAGATCCACATGAAAAAGAAATGAAGCTGGAGGCCCTCGGCAAGTCGAAACGGGACGCCGAGTAATTCGTAAAACCACTGAGGAAAGAACTGAAATACCTCGTAGCCGAGAATGCGGATGCCATAAACCGGATTTGCCCAATAGATGAGCAAACCGCTCCAGATCATCAACGTAAGCAGCGGGAAATTGATCCAATGAAGCCAACGCACCGCCAATGGATGTTTCTTTTCGAGGTGTTGTGCCATTACAATTTCGCCTGTTTAGAGGTGCTAAATCTATCGCTAACGCAGCTAAAATTCAACCGGTTGTCATTGTTATTCCCCGACAGCTCAGCTTTATTTCAATCCTGTTAGATAGATAGGTGAAACCGGAATAAATTGGCTGTCGAAACGAATATATAGACATCAGCATACTGGATTATTTGCTAAATTAATAAACATAATGAAATACAAATTGGTATTCGCTTTCTTTTTACTCTCGGTTGCAGTTTTGATCACAGCGGGCATCGGCTGCTCGCGGCCAGCTTCGTCTGAGACTCTTAGCGACCCACTCACCTCTGTACCAAGTGAAGAATCAGTCGTACCGATCGTCGCCGACGACAAAACGGCAGCCGACGCTTCCGACGCCCTGATATCCGCGACCAAAGCGAAGTCGGCTCCGCCAATCGCGGATGGCAGATGGATCAATTCCGAGCCGTTAACTCTCGACGCTTTGCGCGGCCGTGTCGTCTATGTCGAATTTTGGACATTCGGCTGTTACAACTGCATCAACACCTTACCCAGCGTCAAGAGTTTTGACACAAAATATAGAGGAAAAGGCCTGACCGTCATCGGCGTACAGGCACCTGAATTTGAACGAGAGAAAGTTTTTGAAAATATCGTTCAAGCAGTTAATAAACTTGGTATCAAGTATCCGGTTGTCACCGATAACGAAATGCGAACGTGGGAGGCTTATGGAGTAAATGCGTGGCCGACGATTGTAATTATTGATAAGGACGGACGGATACGATATCGCCATGTCGGCGAAGGTGCCTATGATGTTCAGGAAAAGGTGATTCAAACACTGCTATTGGAAGGTGATACGAAGACGTCTGTATCAAACGACGATGTATTTGACGGCGTAAAGGTCGAGAAAACCGATGCCGAGTGGCGTCAATTGCTGACGCCTGAGCAGTATCACGTTTTGCGCGAGGAGGGCACCGAGCGGGCATTTAGCGGCGAATACGCCGACAACCACGACGACGGCGATTATTATTGCGCCGCGTGTCATCTAAAGCTGTTCAGCTCGAAAACAAAGTTTGAGAGCGGGACGGGCTGGCCTAGCTTTTACCAGCCGATCAACAAAAAGAACGTCACCGAAAAGTCGGATACGGCATTTGGAGTAACGCGAACCGAGGTCGAATGCAGCCGCTGCGGTTCGCACCTCGGCCACGTCTTTGACGACGGGCCAAAGCCGACGGGTTTGAGATATTGTATGAATTCGTTGGCGTTGAAATTTGAGAAAACGAAGTAGATCCTTTACCAGTTCACCTTTCCTTCCTGCGATGTATCGATCTGTGTCAGTTCGACGCCCTCATTGTAGAAAAAGATCTTCATGTTGTCGAAGAGGAACTGGTGCGAATCGGGATTTGAAACGTCCAGGCCAAAATGGTTGATCAGTTGTTTTTGCTTTTCCTGCCACTCCGCCCAACAACCTTTGCACATTTCAGTGCCGATCTGTTGGCCGAGCTCGGTCGGGATCGGAGCGTAGCCAAGCGGTTCGTTTTTCTGCCCGCATCGTCCGCATTTAAATTTGTCACCAAATAAAGCCATAGCGTGATTTTATCACAAGCCTTGCGCCAATAATATTGCGGCCAGCACGTCATCGTCTGACGGTTTGAAAAGGCTGACTGCCTGCACCTTGTGATACGCGATCTTTCCGGCGCCGTCAATGACGACCACGCCGCGTGCCGAGCGGCCGGGAAGCCAGGATTTCATATCGTACATCTCAGAAACCTTTCGATCAGCATCCGACAGCAAACGGAGCGGCAGTTTGTTCTTTTCGGCAAACCCTTTGTGCGACTCAACCGTGTCTGTCGAAATCCCGACAACCTCTGCGCCGGTCGCCTGATACTCTGACCAATGGTCGCGCACCGAGCAAAGCTGTGCCGTGCAAACCGGCGTATTATCGCCCGGATAGAATAATAGAACGACTGTGCGCCCTTTGTAATTACTTAGGGCCCAATCGTTGCCGTCGCCGTCTTTTAGCGTGAAGTCTGGTGCATTGCCGCCAATGTTCATATCGTCTCCTGCTGAAAATCTCTTATGTCCTTAAACGGTTTCTCCGCGTCGTTGAAGTCCGGCCTGTAATAATGAGAGGCCGATTCATATTCTTGCATAAAGCCTTCGTCGATTCCGAGGTCTTCGAGCAGAGTGACGGCTTCGAACCATTCGCCTTCGGAGATGCGGCGTGAAAGCAGGATGTATCGCAGATCGGTAGCCGCCTTGTTTGTTGCGTAATACTGGGCCATTAGCGAGATTGCCGTTTTTGGCGAAAGCTCATCGCGTATCCAGCGCAGGTTTTCTGCGATACCTGCGATGTCGTTTGGCAGCACAAGCAGGCGAATAATGAGGCCTTGTTTTAGCAGGCCGTCGTCGCCAAAAACGAGTGCGTCGCCCGTCTGGCGGTGCATTTCTGCGATCGCGGCACGGGCGTGTTCCGTGTAATCGCGGACCTTGGAATACTGAAATCCGGCGTCCGAATCGGCGTATTTCAGATCGGGCAGATACACGTCAACTATGCCGTCAAGCAGCTTCAAAACCTCAACCGAATCGTATGCGTTTGTGTTATACACGATCGGTAATCGTAACCCTCGCTCCGCCGCGATCAAGATCGCTCTAGCCATCTGCGGTGCAAAATGTGTCGGCGAGACAAAGCCGATATTGTGACATCCGCGATCCTGCAATTCGAGCATCATTTCTGCCAAACGCTCATGGGTTATCTCGTTCTTTTTCTGTGTTTTCCAGGTTTGCGAGATCTGATAATTCTGGCAATAGACACAGCGAAGATTACAGTTGCCGAAAAAGATGTTTCCGGCGCCGTTCGTGCCGCTTAGAGACGGCTCTTCGCCAAAATGTGCGGTGTAACTCGAGACGATCGGAAGGCGTCCGGAATAACAAGCGGCGATCTCGCCCGCGAGGCGGTCGTTGCCGCAATCTTTGGGGCAAACGTTGCACGATGAGAGCATTGCTTCGAGGGCCTCGACCCTGTCACGCAGCTTATTCTCCGCCAAGAGTGTCAGGTATTTTGCGTCCACTTTTGGTATCGATCTTTGCCAGGCCCATGCCTTTGATCTTTCCCTTTCGGGTATATTTGCTTGCGACATCCATTGGAGCGACCTTTCGTGCAAGTTCCCAGGTAAAATCCATCTCGGCATTAACGGTCGCGGTCGCCATCCGCGTTTCGAGCAGCATTAGCACGCTGCCATAAAAAATGAACATTATCCCGATTATGCCGATCGGTATCGGTATCCAGCGGTACGTATTAAAAACAGCCGCGATTGCGATAGTCACGCTGGTGAGCACAAAAAACATAAGGCCGTAATAAAACGCGCCCATCGCCCGTTGCAGAATCCGCGAGCGGCTCGTGACCTTGTCGAGCAGATCGACAATGACTTCGACCCGTTTGTCGTAAAGCGGCACTTCAGATTTATCATCGACATAGATCAGGTCGCTGAGGCGGTCCTCAAGACTCCGAACCCGGTCAATCACACGACCCAATCGGGTGGAGGTTGAGAGCACAAGCGAACCGGTCGCCGAGATCAGTAACGCCGGTGTGACCATCGCTGTCAAAAACTCGATCGTCGAATTTAATGCATCCGCATTTATGAGATCAGTGGCAGCCATAAGGTAACGTACATTCTAACCTAAAGTTGGCTTTCACCACAGAGGCACTGGGAATAGGACCATATGAAAGATCGGAAAACAAGACGCGGTATGGGTGTTGTCTGCTTCAAATGTCTACGCTGTAGTACCGGTTTTTAGAACCCGCTCTACTTCGCCGCCCATCCGTCCCGTCACGATATACCACATCATCTTAAAATCGCTGATGAACGACCACAACGGGAACCGAAAGCTCGCCGGTTTGTTCTTTTCGATCACAAAATGAGCAAACCAAGCGAACGCGTAACCGACTATAAAAAACACCGGAAAGAAATACCACTGGCCGCGGGCGACAAAAAGTACGAGCAAAACGATACCCAACGAAGTGCCGACGAAATGCAGCAGGCGCGTCAGAGGCAAGCGGTGTTCCGAAACGTAGAAGTCCCAAAATTCGTTGTAATTGGTCGGGTCAGTTGTCATATTCGGCCTCACAAGTATCAGCCGAATAATAATACGTTACGCTGCCTGTTTCAATTCGATCTTCGGCGTCTCGGCCGCGAGTTTAATATTTGTTGCCCAGCCGAGGCGTTCGAAAATGCGGATAGCGATCCAATTCATATCAAACTGGTACCACGCTGTACCGTGTCGGGCCGAGGTTGGCCACATATGGTGATTGTTGTGCCACCCCTCGCCGAAAGTGAGGATGGCAACGAACCAATTGTTGGTCGAGAGATCGCCCGTGTCGTGCGGTCGCTTGCCGTAAATGTGCGAAAGAGAATTAACGAACCACGTAGTGTGCCAGCCAAATACCACCCGCGCGGCGACACCCCAAACGACCATCGTCCATCCGCCGAGGGCAAACAGCATGAACGCCGAAATGATTATCGGCACGTAAAAGAATCGTGAGATCAGCACCTGCCCCTTGTCCTTGAGCAGATCGGGAACGTATTTCTTCATCGTCGCCGCGTCGTGATCCTGTGCCGTTCCCCACAAAACCCAGCCGATCTGCGGCCACCAAAACCCGCTGCGGGCCGAGTGTGGATCTTTATCCGTATCGACAAATTTGTGATGCATACGGTGCGTCGCGACCCATTTGTCGGGCGGATCTTGCATCGACATCGTGCCGAAAATGGTCAGGAGATATTCGAGCCATTTCGGCGCGGTAAATCCGCGGTGCGTGAGCAGACGATGCCATCCAAGGCCAACGCCGAGGCTGCCGACGATCCAGTTTCCGACGAGCAAAGCCGCCAAATTCTGCCAGCTGAATGTCCATAAAACAGGGATCGCAAGCAGATGAAATGAGGTAACGATCGCGACATTTTTCCAATTTACTGCCGTTCGCGGCTTATCGAATTCAAGGACGTTTTGCATTTTAATGGTAATTATTACGAGTAGATTTGGACAGTATTAGAGTAACAGTTTGCTAGGAAGAAGTTTGTAATAGATTTGTCAGAACCTCAAATGCAGAAACCCGCGTGTAAACAAGGGCGTAACATTCAACCTGACTTACTTGGAACGCCCTTACTTACTTGCTGGCTTCTGCAATTTCCTTTAGTTTTGCGTTTCGTTTTGTCACCAGATCGCGGAGGTGCCGCTCGAGCAGCAATTTATCGACGACCTTTCCCAAAATGCCGAATGGCGATGTCCAAATGATCGTGTCGCGCATAAGCGTTTTGCCATCGTGTTCGGTAAATTCGTGGATATGTTTGAACGATTTGAAACGGCCCTCGGTCATGTCGTCAACAAAAAGTCGCGGCCGGTTGAACTCGGTCACCTTGACCGTCAGTCTCTGTCTCACACCAAAATGGGTGCCTTCGAATGTCACCGTTTGTCCCAAACCGATCTTGCCGTCGGTGACGCCAGCTACTGCCTTTTCGTCTGTTTGGGCGGTCGTTTCGGTGTGTATGCGGATATCACGCATCAAATCAAAACAGACATCGGCGGAGGCGTTGATCGAGGTTTCGATGACGATCTCGGGCATGGATTAGAATTTAACCCGCACAAATTCGGCGATTCCCACACCGATCAGCATACAGATAATCTTAAGCCCTCCACCGACTATAGAGAATACCGGCACGGCGATCAGAGCCGCGATCGCGCCACTGAATTCCCGCTTGATCAAATAACCCGTCAGGAAAAAAGCACTAAGGCTCATCGCTATCGTCACCGCGAGGCCAAGCACGATGTAAGTGATCAGCGCTGCCTGGCCCGATTCGGCGCTAAAGCCGTTCAGCGAGATCACTAATATCGCAAAGACAGCAACGCCTATCGCGAGATTTAGCACGCATGTGACTATAGCTGCAACGATCTTCGCGGCCATGGTTATTCAGGTCCTATTTCCAAAGTAGTCTTAAACCATCGGACTTAAATTTCTTAAACTCCGGATCTCCACTAACCAAGATCATATCCCTCTGTATCGCCTGCCAGATCAGCATCCGGTCAAACGGGTCATTGTGCGAAGCTTCGGCGAGTTCATCGTAGCTTGCGGCTTCTTCAGGTGTTAGCGAAACAGGCTCGATCCCTGCATCCAATGCGGCGGTTATTAGGTCTTCGTCCCAGCCAAGGTCAAGTTTACCGATCCGAATCTTGATGGTGATCTCCCATAGTCCGATCGCACTTACATAGGCCTGATTGGTCTTATCTTCAATTGCCCGACGCGCCTTTATTGGAAGCCTCGTCGGCTCTGACACCGCCCAAAGAAAAGTGTGGGTGTCGAGAAGCAGTCTCATTTTTTACCGAGATTGATAAATTCTTCTTCCGTCATCTTGAAATCGGGCGCAAAGACAATTTTCATCTTTCCATTAAGAAGTCCCAATTTTCGCTTACCAGTTTTCTTCGACTTTGTGTCATTCATCGGAACAAGTTTAGCTACGGGCTTTTTGTTTTTACCGTACAAAACGCCAATGCTCTCGCCCTCTTTCACTTTTTCGAGCACCTCTGAAAACTGCGCTTTAAATTCTCCGACTGATAGGCTTTTCATAACGACGATTATATGTTTTTCTTGACAAGTTGACAAGAAAAACTTAATTGACTTTTCGTTTCATACGATAATGCAGACGTAGGAAGGTAAACCCAAACAGATTCAAAACGTGGTCTGCCCTGACCATAGTATTTTCAGCAGAGTAAATATGTATACTCTCCCGCATTGCCCGAACATATCTAGCCGAAACACCCATTTTTGTATCGTGTACCACAAAGTAAAAACCTGGATCACCAAACCTTTTCCCGGACGAACTGATAGTCAAAGAACCATCCTGTCCTATCGTTGGTTTCATTAAAACAATCGCGCTTCCGTTGGGAAGAGGAAAAACAACCTTTACACACACGCCGTCAAAGCCCGGAACACGGCAAACTGAATAGCAACCCGCGTACAAAACATTACCCGTTTCGACTAGATGTCTTAGCCAAGCCGTGTACCTGACAATGCCAGATTTTGCCTCAACTAACTGAATCACCTCGCTCGTCATCCCATGACTGGTCTCAAGCGAGGACAGGGGAACATTTAACTGTTGCAATCGCCTACTGAAAATAGCTGCAAGCAGCCTTCCAAAGGGCTTAAATACACTTGACCATTCGGCCCAAACATCGAGACCGTAGTTCGATGTTTGCTCGTAGAAATCCTTAACGCTCTGATCTACACTGTCTACGCTGAAATCGTCACATTCGAGGGAAGAAAAATTGTTGATCAGGCCAACCTCGTATTGGCCCTTGCGAAGTTCAAGATTTTCTTTCAGAGCAAGCCGCTCAAAGTAATCAGCTCCGATCCCGCTAGTTTCGGCACTCGGACCGCTTAACCATTGGTGCGTGTCTAGACTAACTTTACTTCCCGTTAGCTGAACCCATTTCTGCGTAACCCAGTCGGACAAATAGCCACGAGTCGGACCAAGCCACGGAGTTGGGATGGAATCTTTCATTCGCAAACCTGAATTCAAGTGAAATCGGTCAATCCGCAAACGCCACGGTAAGTTGTTTTAGCTTCATCGAATCGCTTTTGTCTAGGTCGTCGATGCCTTCGCGGTTGATGTAGTTATACAAGATATCTCTCTGCTGCGGGCGGAAGCCGGCTTCGGCGATCTGGTAGCGGAGGTCGCGTTCGTTGGCTTCGTTGTCGGCACCGGCGGCTGAGACTACATTTTCCTCGATCATGATCGAGCCCATATCGTCGGCTCCAAAGCGCAAGGCGGTCTGGCCGAGCTTCAGGCCTTGTGTGAGCCACGAGGCTTGGATGTGCTGGACGTTGTCGAGAAAGAGACGCGAGACGGCAAGCATTTGGAGGTAATCGATGCCGGTCGGCTCCTCTTTGATCTTGCGCCCCAACGCAGTGTTCTCGCGTTGAAATGTCCACGAGATAAAGGCCGTAAATCCGCCGGTCTTGTCCTGCAAGTCGCGGATCTTTTGAAGATGATTGACGCGGTGCTCGATCTTATCGCCGATGCCGAACATCATCGTTGCGGTCGTCCGCAAGCCGACCTCGTGGGCGGCCTCCATGACATCGAGCCACTCCTGCGACGTGCACTTGGTCGAAACACGTCGGCGGACCTCGTCGTCGAGTATCTCGCCGCCGCCGCCGGGCATCGAGTTTAGGCCGGCGTCCTTTAACCGCTGCATGATCGTTTTGTAATCGAGCTTTGAGATCAGCGAGATGTTATGGATCTCGGGCGGCGAAAAACAATGCAGCTGAAACGTCGGATACTTTGCGTGCAGCGTCGAGAGCAGATCCTCGTACCACTCGATATTAAAATCCGGATGCAAACCGCCTTGCATCAGCACGCCGGTGCCGCCGAGGGCGATCGTTTCGTCGATGCGTTTGCAGATCTCATCGATCGAATGCACGTAAGTGTCGGGCTTTCCGGGGCGTCGATAGAACGCGCAGAAAGTGCATACGACATTGCATACGTTGGTATAATTGATGTTGCGGTCGATGATGTAGGTTACGACATCGCCCGGATTTTTTCTTTGCCGGATCTCATCCGCCGCGAGGCCGATACGGACGAAATCACGCGATTCGAGAAGCGCGGTTGCATCTTCCGGAGTCAATCTCTCGCCGGCGAGAGCTTTGTCGAGAATTGGTTGGACGAATGCGTGCATAAAGCCTTATTTTAACAAAATACCGCTCCAACACGTAGAGTAAGAGATGAAAGATCCCGTTAATTTCACTTCAAACTTGACGAAATTATCCGGCGAGATCGGTTGGCATTGCGTCTCCGTTCCAGATGAGATCGGCCAAATGTTCGAACAGCGAAACGGCACGCGACGTGTTATTTGCACGATAAACGGCACGATCACATTTCAATGCGCGCTTTTACCATTTGGCGCCGGAGGGTTTTTCATAATCGTCAACAAAGCGAAGCGGGATAAGCTAAAGCTATTCGTCGGTGACGAGGTAACAGTCAAGCTAAAACCGGACGAGAGCAAGTACGGTTTGCCAATGCCCGAAGAGTTACTCGAAGTGCTAAATCAGGACCCAGAGGGCGATAGGCTTTTTCACTCGCTCACGGCCGGTAAACAAAGATCGATCTTATATTTTGTCGGCAAGATCAAGGACATCGACAAACGGATCCAAACGGCGCTGATATTCGTAGAGCACATAAAGAAGAACGGCGGTAAGATCATTCACGATCGGCTCGCCGACGAGCTTAAGAGGCCGCTCTATTGATTTTCGGCAAATCGCAGCGGCCTGTTTTCTCTGATCAGGCCGTTCTTTGTCGCCAATTCGAAATACAGTTCCATCCCTCGGCGCATCGAATCATCGATGGAATAAGAGATATTTTCCGACAAATACTTTCTCATCTCGTCGGGGCCGAGAGGAATGTCCGTCTCGTAATTGGCGATGATCTCGTCTAGATGTGAGAGGCCCTCGTCACGGGCCGCTGCAAAATCGACCGACACGCTCGCGCACCGCGTCATCCACATCGCAAAAACGAAACCGAGGCCTGTGTGTTCGTGCCAGAGCTCCGCGAGATCGAACGTCCGCAACGGCGAACCTTGTGGCATAGCCGATAAACGCAAGGCGGGATCGCCGATTAGCAACGCACAATCGGCATCTGCGAGCATCACGTCGATGTTCGGGTGAGCGTCCTTCCACTCAGGTTCAAACCCCAGAAACTCGCGAAAAATGATCTTCGTCAATACAACCGATGTCCGCGATGACGTATCGAGCGCGATTGAGGCAACGTCGGCGAGATCATTGCCTTTGGTCACGAGACATACGCTGCGTACTCGCTCCCTCGCGCCGACGCAAACATCGGGTATCAAACTTACGCCGTCGATAATCTGAAACGCGATTACCGGTACAAGCGCCGCATCGACGCGGTCTTGGGCCAGCAATTCGGCCGAACGCGCCGGCGCGTTGTCGAGAATTAATTCAAACTTACCGTGATTTTGCCCGTAGAGAAACGACCACACGAGTGGTGCGGTATTTGAGTAACTTGAGGCTGAGATCCGCGGTGTTTGCACTCTTAGAAGTTTTACGCAAAGCCGCTGAGAACGCAAAGGAAGATATTCACCTCGGAGCCACGGAGGGCACGGAGAGTAAGAATGTGATTGCTCCCGGTTCGATACCATTTTGCCGTCCAACTCATTGTCGTCTATTCTAGCCTTGTGAAGATTTACGACGTTACCGTTGCGATCAGTGCGGAGACCCCGATCTATAGGGGCGACCCGGGCGTTGAGTTTACTTCGTTCAAAGCGATGTCGCGCAGCGATTCGGCCAACGTGTCGCAGATCTCGTTTGGAGTGCACACCGGCACGCATATCGATGCTCCGAATCATTTTATCGACGGCGCAAAACGTGTGCACGAGATCGACCCGCAAAAGCTCGTCGGTCCGTGCCGTGTTATCGCGGTGCCGGACGAAGTGATCGCAATCGAACCGGTACATGTAGGCGATATAAGCGGCGTGAAGCGCGTTTTGTTCAAAACACGAAATTCTTCATTTTGGGCCGAGCCGGAGCTTGGATTTCGGACGGATTTTACATACCTAACGCCGGCAACCGCTAAATTACTTGTCGATAATGGCTCTGTTCTCGTCGGCATCGACTACCTATCTATCGAAAAGAGCGGCTCGCCCGGCCATCCGGTGCACATCGCGTTTCTCGAAAAGGAGGTCGTCATTCTCGAGGGCGTTGATCTCCGCGAAGTTCCCGGCGGCGACTATGAACTTATGTGCATGCCGCTGAAATACGACGGTGCAACCGGCGACGGTTCGCCGGCCAGGACTTTTTTGCGAGAAATCTAGCTGCGTGAAAATCGTCAACGACAAAACTTACCGCGAGCGTGTATACCAGATCGTTCGTCAAATACCCGTTGGAAAAGTGATGACGTATGGCCAGCTTGCGATCATCCTTGGCAAAGGCTACACAGCGCGAACAGTCGGTTACGTCATGCACGGCTCTGACGAAGACGTTCCGTGGCAGCGTGTGATAAATGCGCAGGGCAAGTGTTCGACCGGCAAACTTACCATTCCCATAAATCTGCAGCAGGAGCTGCTCGAAGCCGACGGCGTTATTTTCAACGCGAGCGGCAAGTGCGATCTTAATTTATATCAGTGGTTTCCTGAAGGTCACGAACCAGAAGACGACGAGCAAATCAGTTTGTTGAAAAGAATTAGCCACCGATAGCACAGATCAAAACAGATAAGAAAAACTTTCTGCAAAAAAATCTTTGCTTTATCTGTGTGATCGGTGGCAAAATTCTATCTCCCCCACTTCAACTTATCCCTTAACACATCGAAATAATTACGATTTGGCGGATGTACGAGATTAAATGTCGTCTCGCTTTTTCTAA
>DAIRVI010000026.1:0-30135 GCA_036802885.1 Pyrinomonadaceae bacterium | reverse complement strand
GTCATCGCCAAATGCTACGGCGGCGACATCTCGCGCAAACGCAAACTGCTCGAAAAACAAAAAGAAGGCAAAAAAAGAATGAAAAAAGTCGGCCGCGTCGAGATTCCCCAAGAGGCTTTTTTGGCGGTATTAAAGGTGAATGAAAGTTAGATTAGAGGTTTGGATGCGGTAATAACTTCGTTAACTCGAGTCTCGACTAACTTCTGAATCAACCTAAGATTTTCTTCCGAACCAGCCTCAAACCTTAAAACAAGGATCGCTTGAGTGTTCGATGCTCGGACCAATCCCCAGCCGTTTTCAAACAAAATTCGGGCGCCGTCGATGGTGATGACCTCGTTTGTTTTGGCGAAGTGGTCGGCGATGTTTGCTACAACGTCAAATTTTGTTTCGTCCGGGCAATCGACACGCAGCTCCGGCGTCGAGAATGTTTTGGGCAGATCACCGAGCAATGCTGACAGCGGTTTGTCCGTTTTTGAAAGGATTTCGAGAATACGGGCGCCGGCGTATGTCGCGTCGTCAAAGCCGTAAAAGCGGTCTGCAAAGAAGATATGCCCGCTCATCTCGCCGGCGAGTGCCGCGCCGGTTTCCTTCATCTTCGCCTTGATTATCGAATGGCCAGCTTTCCACATTAACGGAACACCGCCGTGTTTTTCGATATCGTCGAAGAGCGTTTGCGAACATTTGACCTCGGCGATGATCGTCGAGCCGGGATCTCTGGCAAGAACGTCACGCGAGAAAAGAACCATTAACTCATCGCCCCATAGGATGCGACCATTTTCATCCACAACGCCGATCCGATCGCCATCGCCGTCAAAAGCTATACCTATGTCGGCCTGATTTTCTCTCACCGCAGCGATCAGATCGTCCAGGTTTTCTTCAACCGTCGGGTCGGGATGATGATTCGGAAAAGTTGAGTCCGGCATCGTGTAGAGCTCGATCATCTCGATCCCCAGCTCGTGATATACCGGCACCGCTGTGACGCCGCCCATGCCGTTACCACCATCGATCACCGCCTTTATTTTTCGCCCGCCTAACGAAACGCGCGAAACAACGTCACGGCAATACTCGTCAAGAACCTCTATGGCCTCAACCGTTCCTGTGCCGGTTTCAAAGTTACCGGCGAAAGCAATATCCTTGATCTCCTGTATCTGCGAGCCAAATAGCGTCGCCTTACCGAGGCATATTTTGAAACCATTATGATCGGGTGGATTGTGCGAACCGGTGATCATCACGCCGCCATCGACGGCCCTCGTATAAACCGTGTGATAAAGCGCGGGCGTCGGCACCATACCGATAAGTACAACATCGCAGCCGGTATCGTTGAATCCTTTTGAAAGTAATTCACAAAATCGAGGCGAGCTCGAGCGAGCGTCGTACCCGATCGCGATGCGCTTTGCTTGGTTTTGACGAAAAAACGTCCCTATCGCTCTCCCAAGCGCACCAACGGTCTCATCAGTCAATTGCTCGTCGACAATTCCGCGAATATCGTATTCTCTAAAAATATGTGGATTCATAAAGCCAGGATAAATAACCATCTTACGCACGGCCGAAGGGCGCACAAAACTGCGGGCTACGATTCTAGGCCTAATCGTGTGTGGAACGGCGGTTTTTGCTATACTTGCGAATTGTATAAGGGCAACAGACGGACGCCGTTTGGCATCGAAAATATGCGTCGATTTGGCAATATTATGAAAATGAGTTTTCGTTTAATTTCGTTCCAGCTATTCTTTGCGTCGATCGTTTTTGTATCGACGGCTTTGGCGCAAAAGCCTACTCCGACGCCAACACCACCGGTCGAGGATACCGGGCCGACAAAGGTTTTTGAGGTTCGCCTCCCGGTCACCGTAACCCAAAAGAAGAGTCTCATTACCGGCCTCACTCGGGGCGATTTTTTGGTTTTTGAGGACGGTGTGCAACAAGAAGTGACGTTTTTTTCGGACGAAAAGACTAACCCGCCCGTTTACGTCGGCGTGCTGATGGATACGTCGCCCTCGACAGCGGGCAAGATCGGTTTTTCGAAAGAAGCCGCTAAGAATTTTATCTACACGGTGACGCGTTTGCGTAAAGACAAGGCCGCTTTTATGACGTTTGACCACGAGATACTGTTGCGGCAGGATTTCACCGACAAACTCGATCTGCTTGACCGTGCGGTTGATAAGGTCAAAGCAACTGGCTCACAAACGGCGCTTTACGACGCGGTTTGGCAGTTTGCCGACGAGAAGTTGCGCAATGTTCCGGGTCGCCGCGTGATCGTCGTCATCACAGATGGCGAGGACACATTTAGTCGGGCGGAGCTAAAAGACGCAATTGATATTGCGCAGAGAACAGAGGTAACGATATTCGGCATCTCTACAAAGGCCGGCTTTCTGGGCACCGTGCCCGGCGTTGAGGCCGGAACGGTTAAGGACAAAGAAGATAAGTTGCTGGCCCAACTTTGCGAAGATACGGGCGGTGAGGTCTTCTTTACCGGCGACATGCTCGCTCTGGAGCGGGCATTCAAGAAGATCTCAGAGGAACTGCGGTCACAATACCTAATAACGTACAAACCCGCAGATCAGAATTACGACGGCCGCACTCGCAAAATCGAGGTCAGATTGGCTGATAAGGACAAGGCCGGCAAATACAAAATCCGCACAAAGACGAGCTATCGCCAGATCAGAGATAGTTTGAAGTAGGAGTATTAAGATGTTTTCGAGAAAACGGTTTTTGGCATTGCTGACTATAGCTCTATCGGTAGCGTGGCTCGTCGGTTTTTCGGTCGCCGACGCGCAGTTAGCCCCGCCTAATCCGGTGACAAAATCGCCAACGCCAACGCCAACTCCGCCGACTATCAATGATGACGAGGTAATCAAGGTCGATACCGAGGTCGTGAATGTACTTTTTACGGCGCAGGATCGCAATCGACGATTGCTAACAAATCTTACAACGCAGGATATTAAGATATTCGAGGACGGCAAGGAACAGGAAGTCACGTCATTTTCCCGCCAGGTCGATCTACCGCTCAGCCTTGCGATCCTGATCGACGTCAGCGTCTCACAACAACGAACTTTGCCGGAAGAGAAGGCAGCGGCAATGTCATTCCTCGAGACGGTGATCCGGCCGGCAAAGGATGAAGTTGCCGTGCTTTCATTTACTGGCGAAACAACTCTGGAACAGGGAATGACCAATAATCTCGCGCGGCTACGCAGGTCTGTCGAACGGGTTCAGTTCGTACCGCCATCAGGGTATATCGGCGGCGGAGTGACGACCGGAACGCCGCCAATTTCGGGAGATAATCAAGCCGTTCAAGGTTCGACGGCTATATGGGACGCCGTTTGGGTGACCTCGGATGAGATCCTAGGGCCGGCACCCGAGCGTACGCGAAGGGCGATTATATTGCTGACAGACGGTGTAAACACGTCTGGAAAGAAAAAACTTGATGATGCCGTTCAGGCAGCGTTGCGTTCCGAGGCAATCATATACTCGATTGGAATTGGCGATAATTTTTACAGCGGTGTCGACAAAGGTTCGCTGAACAAGATCTCTGAAAGGACCGGCGGTCGTGCCTATTATCCACGAGACGAGCGCGAACTTCGCGAAGCCTTTAAGCAGATCCAGGACGAGATGCGCTCACAATACCTGATCTCATACGAACCGTCGAATCAGAACCGAGATGGGTCATTTCGAAAGATCGAGATCCAGTTGGTAAACTCGCAACTTCAGAAAGAAAAGATCAAAGTCACGCATCGGCAAGGCTATTTTGCCAAATCGTCCCAAAAGAAATAATTTCCCGAATCCGTTTGAGAAAAAGAATCCAGCGCTTGCTTTTGGGAAAATAGTTGGGTTATCGTTGCTTAAATTTGCCGCTATCGATTGAAGCAGAATGCGCGTTTTAGGAATTGACCCCGGCAGCGAAACGCTCGGTTGGGGCGTGGTCGACGGTAGCGGATCGAAATACGCACTCGTCGGTTATGGCACCGTAAAGTCCAACCCGCGGCAACAGTTTTCAAAGCGGCTGTTGAATATTTACAACAACGTCGCCGAACTAATCGAGACGCATTCGCCCGACGTTATCTCGGTAGAGGATACGTTTTATGCCGTCAACGTGGGTGTAGCTTTGAAGCTCGGCCAGGTACGCGGCCTGATGCTCTTGCTCGGAGAGCAGCGAGGGTTGGAAATCGCGGAATATGCCCCGCGGCTGGTCAAACAAACGATCGTTGGCTATGGCAATGCCGACAAGCGGCAGGTGCAAGAGATGGTAAAGATTCTTTTGAAGATGGAGGCGGTGCCGACGCCCCTGGATGCGGCCGATGCATTGGCGATTGCGATTTGTCATTTTCATCATTCCGGAATGCAGGACAAGATAGATAAAGCGAAACGAAAACCCATTTAACCCACACAATTTAAGAAAATTATATGAGACTCCCATTCTTAGTGATACTTCTGTTCACGACAGTTGTTTTTAACGGTTCCTTAACGGCTCAACAGCCCCAATCTCCGGCACTAACAAAAATAAGAACATCTGCCGTTAGAGTAAAAGAGATCGGTCAGACGGGTATCGTCATCGACGAAACGCTGTCTGTCTTACGTCTCAAGCCAAGCCTCTTCTCAGAATCGATCCAGCGTATGCGTCGCGGTCGTAAAGTCCAGATCCTTGGCGTTTCCGAGGCCGACGGCGTTAAGTTTTATCGAGTAGCGGCTCCGCCATCAAATTATGGCTGGGTTCAGTCTGACGCTGTTTTTGGCAAATTTCGCGTCAGCGACGAGGAGCGTCTCGCGCGGCTGGTACAGGCCTCTGACGGATTCGATCAAATAGAGGTCGCCGTCGAGTTTCTTGGCCTTTATCCCAATTCGCCTTTTCGGCCGTCGATCCTGCTTCTGTTTGGCGATCTGCTCGAAGAGGTCGCGGTGAAACTCTCACGAGACGCCACAAACCGCCTTAGCCGCAAGGGGATGGCCGCCAGCGCTGCCCCCTTGCACAGCTATTACCTAAATTTTGTCAGCATCGACCGCTATCGTAAGCTCGGCGTGATATTTCTATTCAATTCGACCGCGAAACAATTTCATTACAACGGCGCAAGCTGGAAAGAGATAGTGGCAAAGCTTCCCGAATCTCCAGAGGCTGTTGAGGCAAAAAGGCGACTTGATTCGCTAAAGCTAAAAATGGAAAAGTCGGTGGCGAGATAGGCAGCGATCAATCGTTTAGCTCCTTTTTCATAAACACGCTGTTTGGGTCGTCAACATAATCTGCAAACGGTTCGCAATATGAAAACCCAAAACCAGCGTAAAGCTTTCGGGCGGGCTCGAAGGCGTCCATTGAGCCGGTCTCAAGACTCAACCGTTTGTATCCCCGAAGCTTTGCATGCTCAATTATGTGCTTTAAGAGATGCCGTGCAACGCCTTTTCGCAGGTGTTTCGTCGATGTGCGCATCGATTTGATCTCGGCGTGGCTTGCATCGAGCTCTTTGAGCGCCCCACAACCCAACAGCTCACTGTCCTCCCATACGGTCCAAAATGTAATTTCAGGCTTTTGCAGGTCTTCGAGATCAAGGGCGTGAACACTCTCGGGAGGCGAATACAGGGCCATATTCCACAGATGTTCGTGTAACAATTCACGAATCTCCGGGCCCTTAAGATCGTCGATACGAATATCCATTTCAAGGTTTAATGAATCGATTTTGAACTATTATCTCACCGCGAATCATTGGCAATTGCCACCGCGATCGCCGCGGCTATACGAGCGTTGTTCTCGAGCAGAGCTATGTTTGCTGCGAGAGTACGGCCATTGCTCCCCGTTGACATTTCCGCGAGCAAAAATGGAGTAACGTCTTTACCTGTAATGCCGTTTTTGTCTGCGAGTTTTAATGCGTCGGCAAGCATCGATTCCAATTCCTCGCGGTTTATCTCAAATTCCTGTGGAACGGGTACGGTGACCAGAATCGCGTTCTTGAGATCTAATTCATCACGAGCGGCAGTGATCGCGGCGGCGTCCACAGCATCTTCGACCCGCTCATCCACCGCCAAGCCGCTCGAACGCGAATAAAATGCGGGCATCTCGTCACATTGCCAGCCCAAAACCGTAACACCATACGTTTCGAGCCATTCACGTGTAGCGGGCAGGTCAAGGACGATCTTGGCGCCCGAGCACACGACCGTGAGCGGCGTCTGAGCAAGTTCGGGAAGGTCGGCTGAGGTGTCTGCGGAAAAGCCGCGATGAATACCACCGATGCCGCCAGTCGCAAAGACTTTGATCCCGACACGATGGGCAATAAACGCGGTCGTCGCGACCGTTGTCGCACAATCTAATTTTTTGGCAACGGCGACGGGCAGGTCGCGGCGTGAGATCTTACGTATGTTCTTTCCCGTTGCTAACTTTTCGATTTGATCGCCATTGAGTCCGACGCAAAACTCGCCCTCGAAAACCGCAATCGTCGCGGGAACGGCTCCATTTTCACGGACAATCGATTCGACCCGTCGAGCGGTATCGAGATTTTGCGGAAAAGGCAGGCCGTGTGCGATCACGGTGGATTCGAGAGCGACAACCGGGCGGCCCTCACGCAACGCAGCCGACACTTCGTCGCTGAGATTCGTTTTCATTCGAATTTATTTTACAAAGTGCCCGATGCGGCTAAGGCGTGGGTGCGTGATACAGCCAAAAAAGTCACCGTTCGAGGCTCCCCGATCGCACGACCAATAGACAAACATCGCGCGGCCGATGATCAGTTCCCGCGGCACAAATCCCCAAAACCGGCTGTCTTCGCTATTATCGCGGCTGTCGCCCATCACAAAAAAGCTGTTTGGCGGCACAACCGTTGTCTTGCCCGCCACACCAAATTCATAACCGCGTCGCGTCAGGTGCTGGCCCGATTTAACGGCATCCATCGTGTCCTTTGAGTAATAAACATCATGCTTTTCATCTGGGCGTCGTTCCTCAAATTCCGACACGGTAAGTGCCGATTGATTGTCGTCTGCGTCACCGAGCATACGATGTTCGGGCAAAAGTTTGTCGTTGATAAAAACCTGGTTGTCACGGAATTCGACCTTTTCGCCCGGCAAACCGATCACGCGTTTAACGTAATTTATTTGGTAAGGGATGATCGGCGGCCTGCGGTCTGCATCGCTTTTGGGATTCACTTTATTCCCCGGATACTTAAAAACTATAATGTCGCCGCGCTCGATCTCGCGTTGTGGTAAGAATGGTAAGCTGCCGCCGCCAGGTGTAAAGACAAACTTATTAACCAAAAGGTAATCGCCGACAAGTATCGTGTTTTGCATCGAGCCGGTCGGCACCGTGACCGCCTGGAGAATAAAAGTCATGCCGAATATCGCCATGACCAGCGTTACGACGAATGATTCGAAATACTCACGTGCCGTTGATTTGGGCGGACCCTTCGGCTGGTTTTCGGCCTTTGTTTTTGCCTCTATTTCTTCGTTACTCATAAACAATTGGTTTGGTAATACGTTAGTTCTTTGCTGCGCGTTTCGATGTGTTCGCCATTTCAGATCTCAGAATATTTAACGCTTCAGCCGCGGCCATCATCTCGGCTGATTTTATTGAATTTCCCGTGCCGAGCGTCTTACCGCTTTTCCAAATAGCCTCGACCGAGAATTTGCGATCGTGCGGCGGGCCTTCGGTTTTAACAACATTGTAGCTAGGCGCCGGATGCTTTTCGGACTGGAGCAGTTCCTGAAGCATTGTCTTGTAATCGATCGAGTTCTTTGGCGTGGCTCGTTTCAGCTCGTCTGCAAAAATTCTGCCGACAAAAACACGTGCCGCTACATAGCCGCTATCCAAAAAAACCGCTGCGATCACAGCCTCCAGAGTATTTGCCAGCAAAGCCTGCTTTTTGCGACCGCCGGTTTTCTCCTCACCTCGACCGACGCAAATAAATTCGCCGAGCCCCAAACCCTCGGCAATGCGTGCCAAGGTCGCGGTGCTGACCAAGTGATGCTTCATTAGTGTCAGATCGCCCTCGCTGCTGTTCGGGTTGGACATAAACAACTGCTCCGCTATTACGAGGCCAACTACCGAATCACCGACAAACTCCATCGATTCGTTTTCTGCGGCCCGCACGTTTTCGTCCGAGGCACCGGGCAGATTTTCGTATGCCCACGAGCGATGTGTGACGGCACGCTCAAGCAATTTCAGGTTCTGAAATTTGCAGCCGATCAGGTTTTCGAGCTTTGCGATCTTAGGCGACATCGAGGTTAATTTTATGAGGATTAAAACAAAAAAGAAAGCCGGACGCCTTATTACATGCGCCCGGCCGCCTTAAAAGCTCCTTAATGGACCTAGGTGGTTCGTTTTTTCTTTACCGGCTTCTTAACCACAGCCTGTGGTTTGGTGACCGTCACCGGTTTTGTCGTCGCTGGTGCGACCGGCTTTATCGCCGTTGGCGGAACGGGCTTAACAGTTGCAGGCGGCGTTGTCGAGGTGGTCGCCGGCGCTGTTGGTTCCGGATCGCTGATCGGGACGACCGGGTTAGAGGGATTCGGCATCGGCTTCGCGGTCGTATTTGCGATCCATGCATCGAGACCCTCAGTCTTTCCGAAACGGACGTTATAAAGATCTTGCAGCGTCTTATAAAGACTGTCCTTATAAACCTTTCCTTTCGGAGTCGGATCGGCTAGTTTGTAAGCGCGTGCGTATGCGTCGATCGCGGCCTCGGCCGTGCCGTTTACCATCGCCACCTTTGCTTTGATCACGTCGACTTTTTGCTTAGCAACTTCTTCAGTATCTTTAGGGTCCTGAAGTTTCGCCAAAGCATCAACTTCCAGGGCAAGTCTTCTTACTTCGTCAAAGTAATACGAACCGATCGACTGGAAAACTATCGGATTGGTTTTCGTATCCGAATTCAACTGCGACGATTTGTAGAGGTAACTCAACCCTTCTTTTTTGTTGTTCTTGTCAAAAAAGTAAATGTAACCGATGGTGTAATTCATCCACCCTAGAGCATCATCTTTGTTTTTGTAAACAAAATCCGCACCGTCCTTGATGCTCACGCCGTAGGTCTTAAATGTCTTATTGGCCTCGAGGTCCTGGATCGATAGTTTGGCATATTTCAAGGTGTCTTCGTTCCATTTGGTTACACGCGGCGTCTTTGCAGTTTCGTCGAGACCGATCGAACCCAGTACTAACTCAACTTGGCGAAAGTCGTCGGGCTTTTCGGCCAGGATCTGCTTGCCCGCGGCATAAACTTCGTCCCAATTCTTTGCTTTCATTCCGGCATCAAACCGTGTCAGCAAAGCATTGAATCGGGTTTTCTCCTCGTCATCTTTAATTTTCTTTTCCATCCCCGGGAGATAGCTTTTTAGATAATCAACGAAATCCTTGCTGTCGGCGCACGAGCCATATTTCTCAATATATTGCTTACCAGCATCGACGGCGGCCTTGCGCTCCGTTATACCTTTGCTGCCATAGTTAGTCCGAAACTTGTCGTCCAAGGCAGCTTTGCCTGCAACGTCTTCGCAAGGGTCCTGGCCAAAAATGGCGACTGCACCCACTATCATAAATGCGGCCATCAAGAGCCCAGTGTTTACATATCTAAAAATCGTTTTCATCTAAATCCTTCCTCGGGTCGATCCCAAAATCAAATTCTCTACCTCTGCCTGCGTTGCCGGAATCACATATCTCCGGTTTCGCGTCAAATCAGATGATGCACCCAGCGAAAAAGTTGCAATGGTTCGCTTAGGAGTTCCTAAAATTTGAACGAAATGATCATTCAAAAGAAAACTTTTGAAAACGTAAATAATCCCGCAAGAATAGGGTGACTGTCAAGCCGAAAACCGTCGTCGCGTGACAAAAAAAGACATCAAAACTTTTCCCGTAAGAGAATTATCCCAACGCCTTTATACTAATGACAACCGATATTTCCTTATTCCGGTTTGGGCCGCTGAAGACTCTTCCTTTCTCTGCCGTCGCGGTCAAAAGTAATAACGACGGGCGGAAACAGCGGCTTTGAGCTGCCGGTCTTTGTAACGAGTTTTCTTGGCGCTTGAGTAACGGGCATCGATTGGCGAGGTGCGCTCTGGACGATCACCACTTCACGGCCATCGGTCTCGAGGTCGGCAATATTGCTTCGCGTATCGTCCGCCGAGGTTGAATCATCGTCCTCGTCCTCGTCGGTAAATACTGCGGTCGCAGTTGTATTAACCGCGTTTCTCGGCTGGATATTAAACTCAGTCTGAGCCAGATTTCGGTTTGTTCTAACGATATGGGACGCCAATGCCTGATAGATCTGACCGGCCACAGCCGCCGCGTATTTTCCGCGTTCGCGTTGGCCCCGCGTAATAACGACGACGGAATACTTGGGCTTTTCGATCGGAGCAACCGAGGCAAACAGCCCGACCCACGACCCTTTACTAGTACACGAGCCCGTTTTGCCGGCTATTCCCAACCCGGCATTCACACCGCGTCTTGCGGTTCCGTATTCGGCCGCTCCCATCATACCGGGAATTACGCGTCGCAAACTGGATTGCGGAATGTCGATTCGACTTCGATAAAACGTTTGGAAATTGGTCTTTTCAAAACTGTTTCGCGGCGTTCGGGGGATGACACGTGCTCCGCCATTCGAGATCGCCGAAACTAACACCCCAAGCTGTAGCGGTGTCACCTCGAAATCGTCGCCGTGCGAATAGATTCGGGCGTTACTATTGCCAATTGCCAACTTGCCGGCCGTCTCGCCATCGGCGTTGAGCCCCGTCGTTTGGCCAAGGCCGAGCTGCCGAGCATACTCGATCATTTTCGTGTTGCCGACGTTTGAACCGACCCGCTGAAAATAACCGTTATTTGAAAAAGCGAGCGCGTCGTCTAAATTAAGTCGCGTCGAGACATTGCGGATCGCACCATCTTCTTTTCTGACAACGCCCTCGTTCAATCCGGCAACACCCGTTACGAGCTTGATCGTCGAACACGGTTTAATGCTGCTTCGAATTGCCCAGTCCTGATTGACAATAGTCAGGATCTTGCCTGTCTGGGCCTCCATTACAACAACCGATCCTGCGTGTTCGCCGAGAGCCTTTACCGCGGCCTGACGAATAGAAAGGTCCTCGCCGTCCGTAATGTCTTTCGAAATATTGGCTACTGTCTCCGTCCGCAATCCGCGCTCAAAAGCTAATTTACGGGCACGAGCCTCACGTGCGGCCTGCTCGCGGCGACGCATTTCGGCGAGGATCGCCTGTTTGCGCTCTTCTTCCTTGCGGCGGCGTTCTGCCTCAGCCCGTTTTGATTCTGCCGATTTTTTGGGATCCTTTTTATCTTTAGCTTTTGCTGCCTTTTCCTTTTCCCGCGCCGTCAATTGGTCGCGCTTTTTGTCCTTCGACGCGGTTTTCGCCTTGTCGCGATCATTTGCGCGAACTTTCTTGGCATCTCTTACCTGAGCCACAGCCTTCTTAGCAACGGCCTTTTTTGTGTCGGAATTTCTTTTTGACTGGGCCGCGAGAGTTCCGGTTAGGACCAGAGTCAAGATAACTAGCGGCAACACTGCACCGGCAACAAGATTCGTAGGCGACATCAACTTCATGTTTTACCTCAGAGCGACTGGCTTGTTTTTGAGATTATTGGAGGAGACCGAAAATCTCGATCTGTCGAAAAAATTAGCCCTCACGGGCATTTGCGAAACAGCTAAAGGTGACTATAACATTCAAG
Organism: Pyrinomonadaceae bacterium; assembly: GCA_036802885.1. Taxonomy (GTDB): domain Bacteria; phylum Acidobacteriota; class Blastocatellia; order Pyrinomonadales; family Pyrinomonadaceae; genus OLB17. Next base: position 18,509 of record DAIRVI010000026.1, on the reverse strand, counting down.
CGGCGGCGAGGCAAGTAGTTTTACAGAGCTCCGCGGACACACAATGAAATTCTTTAACACATTTCGGGGCCGGCTGCTGCTGATACTTGCACTACTGTTGGTTGCGATCCTTGGCGTTCAGTATTACCTGAATCTGCTAACTCAACAGGAGAATGACAGTCTGCGTGAAGCACAGGCGCAAGCTCTCGTTGCGGGGATTGTGATTGGATCTAACGGATTGACCTCGGGTGAGTATATGCAGGATCTGATCGGTCGTAATGACCAGACGTTCTTTGACGCCGCCGCAACGGAACGCATCAAGGACGTATTGATCATTGATAACAACTGGCAAATTACCGACAGTTTAAATCCTGAATATCTTCCGAGCACCGACGAGAATGGCGAGACCGTATTTAAAAAGCTCTCTGAGTTAACACAGCTGCCGCCATTGATGGAGGGTTCACGCCTCGGATCGGACCTCAAACAGTTTCCGAATCAGCGCAACGAGTTAAACAAAAACGCCGTTGACGAAGCTCATGCGATCCCGATCGAGACGAGTAAAGGCCGCTGGTATTTGATGGTCCTGCTGAACATCGATAAGAATGAAGCCCGTTGGCGGGCCGCGCAGCCGTTGGTCTACACGCTGGGCGTTTTGCTCGTCTCGTCGCTGATCACCTTTTTGCTTGTATGGCGTTTTGCACGCCCGATCGCAAATCTCTCGAATGCGGCACGGGAGATTGCCGCGGGAAATCTCGATGTACGTGTGGCAGACGCCGACCGAAACGATGAGATGGGGCGCCTTGCATCGAGATTTAACGAGATGACGAGCCAGCTTGAAAAGAAGCGGGATCTCGAATCAAAACTGCAGCAGGCTGAGAAATCAGCGGTCGTCGGGCGGCTGGGTTCCGCCATCGCTCACGAAATACGAAATCCGTTGAATTACATCAACCTGACGCTAGATCATCTGCGATCAAAATATGCCCCCGAGGAGCCGGAAAGACGCGAAAAATTTGAAAAGCTGACGTCGCAACTCAAATCAGAGGTTGCCCGCATCAATCAACAGATCTCAGATTTTCTAAACTATTCGCGACCAGCAAAGCCCAAACTTCAACTGATCAACGCGAGGGACGTTATCGAAGATTCGCTCCGTATCGTTGAGGCAGAGGCCGCTGAGAAACATGTTACGATCGGTGTCGTGGAGCATGAAAACGTGCCAAAAATAATGGGCGACCCTGAATTTTTGCGCTCCGTTTTTAGTAATTTATTTATCAACGCGCTCCAGGCAATGGAGTCGGGCGCCGGGCATTTGAACATAAAGATATCAACTGATGAGAACCCGCATTTTGTTAATTTTGAAGTTGCGGACACGGGCAGCGGCATCTCGGTCCAAAACCTCTCCACGATTTTTGAGCCCTATTTTTCGACAAAGGAAACCGGTACCGGACTCGGCCTCGCTATCGTGCAGAAAATCGTGAGTGTTCACAATGGAACGATCGAGGTCGAGTCCCGCGAGGGCGAAGGAACGAAATTTACTGTAAAATTACCAAGAAGCGACGAGGGATAACGGACGAGGGGCAGGTTGGGATTTTCCCTTTTCACGTGTCCTCGTTCACTAAATTCTTATGGCAAGAAAATCGATACTTGTCGTTGATGACGAAAAAAATCAACGCGAAATTTTAGAAACAATTTTGTCGGGCGAAGGTTACGACGTGACGACGGCTTCGTCGGGCGAAGCGGCTATGAAGTTCGTCGCGGACCGGCGTTTCGACCTTGTCCTGACCGATCTCAAAATGACAGGTATGAGCGGCCTTGACCTGCTCAAGGAACTGACAGATTTTGACAAGTCGATCATCGTTATTTTGCTTACGGCTCATGGCACGATCGATTCGGCTGTGGATGCTTTGCGGTTAGGTGCGTTTGAATATCTCCAAAAGCCGTACGACAGCGAAAAACTGCTCGAAACCGTCTCTCGAGCGCTTAATAAGCTAACGACGCTCGACGCCGAAATCATCTCGGTCTCGCCCGAGATGGACAAAGTCAAGAAGCTGATCCTGAAGATCGCTAAATCCAATTCGACCGTCCTCATACGCGGCGAGAGCGGAACCGGAAAGGAGATGATCGCACGTTCGATCCACACTAACAGCTTGCGCTCGAGCGAGGTTTTTCAGGCTGTAAACTGTGCGGCGATCAACGAAAACCTGCTCGAGTCTGAGTTGTTCGGTCACGAAAAAGGATCTTTCACTGGCGCGGTTGCGGAAAAGAAAGGCTTATTTGAGATTGCCCATAACGGCACGCTCTTTTTGGACGAGATCGGCGAGCTTGATGTTTCGCTGCAGGCAAAAATACTGCGTGCTCTGCAGGAAAAGCAGATACGTCGTGTTGGCGGCATCCGCGATATCGATGTCGACGTTCGTGTTGTCGCGGCGACGAATCGCGACCTGCTCCATATGGTCGAGGAGAAACGCTTTCGCGAGGATCTTTATTATCGACTCAATGTTTTGTCCATAGAACTCCCTGCTTTGAGGGAACGCCGATCCGACATACCCGTCCTGATCGATTATTTTGTAAAGAAACATACTCGCGGAACCGATCGAAAGATCACGATCAACACAGACGCCCGCCGCCTGCTCGAAGATTATTCCTATCCCGGCAATGTTCGCCAGCTCGAATCGGCGCTCGAACGCGCGATTTTGCTCTGTGAAAACGACACCGTCACGCTCGAAGACCTGCCGCCCGAGATGACGCAGATGACCTTTGCTTCATCTGGCGACCAGTTTAAACTTCCGCCTGAAGGGGTAAATTTCGAAGAGGTCGAACGAAGTCTGATAATGCAGGCGATGGGCCGCACGGATAACAATATAACCAAGTCTGCGAAACTGCTTGGGCTTACCTTCCGCACGCTGCAATATAGACTGGAAAAATTCGGGTACAAAAAAGATGAAGAAAGTGATGAGGGACAAGGGACGAGTAGCGAGGGGTAAGAGATGGTTCAAGACGGTAGCTATAAGAGTCTGATTGCTTGGCAGAAAAGCATTTTGCTGGTTAAGGTCATTTACCAGTTAACCAATGCTTTCCCAAATGAAGAGAAATTTGGTTTGACCTCACAAATACGTCGTGCAGCCGTCTCTGTTCCATCCAATATCGCTGAGGGGCAAGCCAGACGAACAACTGGTGACTATGTTCGATTTGTTTCAATTGCCGAAGGCTCTTTGGCAGAACTTGAAACTCAACTTATAATTTCAATCGATTTAGGACTTTGCACAGCGTTCGAAACAGGGGAGTGTTTGGGGATATTGACTGAGGTTAGGAAGATGCTAAATGCCTTAAGGCGCAGTCTGATGGCCAAGTTGACCTTGGCTGAATAACCTCGTCCCTTGTCCCTAATCCCTTTTCCCTAAATCCGGAGGATTTTTATGGAATGGTTCTCAACATTAAGTTTGGCACTCGGGTCGGCATGGACGAGCGGAATTAATCTCTACGCAACGGTGACGGTGCTCGGCCTGCTGCAAAAGTTTGGAGCGACGAAGCTGCCTGGCGGTCTCGACGCGCTCGATAATTGGTGGATAATCGGTGTCGCAGGCGGCCTTTATCTGGTCGAGTTTTTCGCCGACAAGATTCCGTATGTCGATAGCGTATGGGACGTGGTGCATACTTTTATCCGCGTGCCTGCGGGAGCGGTTGTCGCATACGCGGCGACGAACCAGCTGGATTCAAGCGTTTACATACCGGCGGCTCTGCTCGGCGGTGGATTGGCGTTCGCATCTCACGGAACGAAGGCCGCGGCTCGTGTTGGGGCAAACTTCTCGCCCGAGCCCGTTTCCAATTGGGCGCTTTCCTTTATTGAGGACGGTATCGCCATCGCCGGAACGGTTTTAGCCGTATTCGCGCCGTTTTTGATTGCCGGTGTTTTGTTTATTTTCGTTATCATTTTCTTGTGGTTTTTGCCGAAGGTTTTACGCGCGGTCGGGCGTTTATTTAAAGCCGTCGCTGCATTTTTCAGGGGCGAGAGTTTTCAGGACGTAGCACGCAAAGCCGGATAGTCGTATATAGCTTTCACTATCCGACTTTTGGCGCTAGAATTACTCCACCACTGACAACCGGAGGATTTATGGCAACAAGACCATTCGCACACTTTGCCGTTTCGGTAGTTATAGCTGGATTTGTTTTTTTTGGCTCGCCGTCTGCTTTTGGCCAATGCGGCACGAATTTCCGATCCAGCTATCGGGCGGTCGACAAGATCCGACGCTTTTCACAAACTGGGGGAGATTTCGGGCTTCAAGACTGGACCAACGACGGACGTTCCGACTTTTGGAATTTTCGCTTCAACCAGGCGACCCAAACTTCGGACATTGTCATCTACCCTGCACTCCCCGCGGGATATTGGAATTGGGATGCTCCCATAATCTATTCGACGACATTAAACAGCTCGGCCACTACCGTCAATACAGGCTGCTGTTTTCGTTATCAGCTCCGGGACTTTGATTCTGACGGCAAGCTGGACATGTTGATAGGGGATATAGGCAATCCCGATCACCGGATACACCGAAACACGGGCAACGGCATACTCGCACCGCAAGCAGTGGTCGCCCGGCCCGGCGATACGAACACCACGTACTATAAGCCGGGCGGTTATGCCGATGTCAACGGCGACGGCAGGCTCGACTGGATCTACCGGCTTGAAATGATCTCAAACGGAGAGGAAACTTTTTATTACTCTCTCCTGAATGCAGACGGATCACTTAGTACTCCAAATCTTATCCTTGCAAACGGCGGCGGCAACGAGGTCAATGATTCGACGCCTTTTCTGGGCGATTTTGACGGTGATGGAAAGGTCGACATCCTTTACAGTAGCTTCTCGGCACCACATCGGTATCGCGTACTTAAGAATTTGGGTAATGGATCGTTTACGCTCGGTAACCCGCAACAGTTCGGATCCTTTTCTTTTAATGGTCTAAAAGACATCAATGGCGACGGACGCCTCGACCTCTACGGTGACAGTGGAAACAGTGTCGTCGTTCTGTATGCGCAGAGCGACCTGACCTTTACGTCTGCGTCCTTTCCGGTCACGAACACGAGCTCTTACGCTTATTTACTCCAACCAGTCGATTTCAACGGTGATGGCCGTCTCGATCTGATCAACGTTGACGACAACGATTATGAGATATTCCTTAATAATGGGGCCGGCGGATTCACATCGCAATTTTATTCCAAAAGGCTGACCTATCCGTATCCAAGTCTTTATCTCCATTTCGAGGATTTCAACGCCGACGGCAAGGCCGACTTGTATGACAGACGTCACGACATCTTCAATACATTTTCCGAAGAGGTCGTAGTTATCAAGTCGAACGTCTGCGATTCGAAGGGTCAAACACGGGCTATGGAGTTCGGCTCGGCGTCCGCGATTCCGGACATTGTGAGCTGGAACGGCGCAAACGGTCAATGGAGATACGGAGATGGGGAGTGGAACCCCGGAGCGAGCACGCCAATCCAATCGTTTAATTGGGGATCGGCTTCGCTTGGTGATATTCCCGCTCCCGGCGATTTTGACGGCGACGGTCGAACCGATCACACCGTTTACCGAAACGGCGAGGGCAATTGGTACGTGTACCTCAGCGCGACATCCTCGTGGTCGGTATTCCGCTTCGGACTTCCCGGCGACATTCCGATCCCAAATGACTATGACGGTGGCGGTAAAACCGACTATGCCGTGTTCAGGCCAAGCGATGGCAATTGGTACATCTGGTTCAACGAGACGCAGCAGTTCGGCGCGGTCCATTGGGGAGCAAATGGAGATCGTCCAGTCCCCGCCGATTTCGATGGTGACGCCAAGACCGATATCGCAGTCTTTCGGCCCTCTGGCGGCGACTGGTATATTCTCCGGAGCTCCGATCTAAGTTACGGGATCGTTCATTGGGGAATCGATAGTGACGTACCGCTTCCGGCGGATTACGACGGCGACGGCAAGGCGGACTTGGCGGTCTATCGTTCAGGCACTTGGTACATACTTCGAACCTCAAATGGGGCGTTAGCGCTGATCAGCTGGGGCACTGCGACAGACGTCCCGCTTCCGTTTATGGAGCGCGGCGAAGTAGCGCTTCCGGTCGTGTTCCGGCCAAGCAATTCGCGTTGGTACAGTTCTCGATATCCGGTCGGCTACGCTCTCCTGCTCAGTGGCCCCCCGGTCTATTTCGGTTTACCTAACAATTAGTATCGGATGGTTTTTGGATGTCAAATTTTGGCGGTGGCCTTTGCCGGACTCGCCGCCTATTTTTTGTGGAGTGACAACAAGGACGGTGTGTTTGTCGCTGCGGTTCTTAGCGCCGCGAGCTATTTCATAAGCTTGCGGTTTCAGATAAATGATCGTTTAAGAAAACGTGAGATGGAAAGGCGGGACACCGAGGAAACCGAAATTTTGCGTAAATAGACCTAGCGGATAAGATAGTACCGTGGAAAAGATCGACACACTTCTTGAAAATAATAAGCTTTGGTCGCGGCAGATCACCAATGAGAACCCTCGCTTTTTCGCAGATCTCGCTGATCAGCAAAATCCCAAATACCTTTGGATCGGATGTTCGGACAGTCGTGTCGAGGCAAGTTCGATCGTCGGTCTGTTACCGGGCGAGCTATTTGTCCATCGGAATGTGGCAAATCTCGTCAATCACACTGATATCAATTGCCTTTCGGTGATCCAGTTCGCGGTCGAGGTGTTAAATGTTGAGCACATAATTGTTTGCGGCCATTACGGTTGCGGCGGCGTCCAGGTGGCGCTCGAAACAAAGCGTCACGGGTTGATCGACAACTGGCTCCGTCATATCAAAGACACCGCAAATTTACATTCAAATCTTCTTAATGCGATCGACGACCCTGTCGAAAAACTTAATAAACTTTGCCAACTTAATGTGGCCGAACAGGTGCTGAATGTTGGTGAGTCGACAATCGTTTCAGACGCGTGGAACCGTGGTCGAGAGCTGGCCGTTCACGGCTGGATCTACGGCCTCAAGGACGGTTTGATCCGCGATCTCGAAATCTCGATCACCAGCGAGTCTGGTCTCGAGAGCCTGCGGAACGCTTATCTTTTCAACGACAAACGTCTTGTCGTCAGTCCTGCATCAAACTAGCTTTGGATATGCTGCTTTACACTAAACTTCTGCGGATGATCGCCGTACTTGCGATCGCTCTATTTTCCCTTGGCCCCGCAAATGCGCAAATGTCGCGCAAGCCGTCGCCGACCCGTGAGCCCGCGGGTGCGATGGATAAGCGGCCGGATTCTAACAAAAATTCGCTGTCGAGAATTACATCGCAGGCCGATTTCGATTCGATACGTCGTGTTTACCATCAGGGAACGCCCTACGCGATGCCGCACGCGATGTTTGTTATCGATCGCCGGGCCGGCAATAAGATGTTCTATCTGAATTCGCAAAAATTTCGTTTTCACAAGGATTTTTTGCTTGCGACATATTTGATTCCGAGAGGGGCCGATGTTTTCAAACCGGTTTATGTCGATCAGGACCGGCGCTTTATCGTCGGCACGATCGCATGGCAAAAGACGGTCGAAAAATTTACTTGGGAATTGTGGGAAGGCGATCTTGCTACGGCGGAGATGATGAAAACGGCGAACGAAGTCATTAACAGATCGTTTTTTCAGCAGGTTTCTTACAAACCAAATTCGATACGGCAAGAGGACGTATCCGCAAACATCGGCATCGTCCGGATCCTCCAGGACGAGCTCAATCGAAATCAGGCATATCTCGCTCTCAACACGGGCAAAGCCGTCGGACGTCTGCACATAATCGACAAGCTCGACGACACGGTCGAGATCGGCGATAACGAGATAATAGTGCTTCGCGAGCTGCCGCTTACGCTGCCGCCGGTTCGCGGAATTATCGTCGCGCGTCCGTCGTCGCCGTTGTCGCACATTAACATTTTGGCAAAAGGATGGAACATCCCAAACGTCTACATAAAGGACGCGGATCGGCTGTTTCGCGAATACGACACATATTGGATCCAGCTCGATGCTAACTTAACGGATTATTCGATGGATCGGGTCACCCAGAGCAGCGACATCCCGCCGTCGCCGGATGAACAAATACCGCCCGCTGACCTCAAGACGACCAGGCTCGCCGGATTACGCGAAATGCGAAAAAAGGACAGCATAGCTTACGGCTCAAAATCTGCGAATCTCGGCGAAATGTTAAATTCGCGGCTTGCCGGCATCGTAATCCCCGACGGATTTTCGGTACCTTATTATTGGTACGACAAATTCATGACGGATAACGGCTTGGATAAGATCGTCGCGAACCTGATTGACGATAACGATTTCGTCCACAACCCTCGTGTCAGGCGTCAAAAACTGGAAGGATTGCGTAATGCGGTACAGAACGGAAAGTTTGATAGCGGTTTGAAAGCCGAGATAATCGCCAGGTGGAAAACTCAGCTCGGCGGTAAGCCCGTCTTTGTCAGAAGTTCCTCAAATTCCGAGGACCTGCCGAATTTCAGCGGCGCCGGCCTTTATTCAAGCGTGCCGAATGTGATTAACGAAGACAAAATGATCGAGGCCGTTAAGAAAGTATGGGCCTCGCTTTGGAAATTTGAGGCTTATGAGGCGCGTGTCCGCAATTATGTAAGCCAGTTGGACGTTTATATGTCGGCCCTGATTCAGGTGGGCGTAGATATGGAAAAGGGCGGTGTCATGATCACCAAAGACCCGTTTGACGACCGGAATAAGAATGCTGTGTATATCAGCGCCGTATGCGGCCACAATTCGAAGGTCGTCGATAATACCGGCATCCCGGAGCAGATCCTGTTTAATCCGAGGTCGAATTCGGTCATTGTGATGACGCTTTCGCAACAGGAAAACGCGCTTGCATTTGATGTAAATGGCGATCTGAAGGAAACTGTTGACAAATGTGCGGGCGCGAAAAAGCGCGTCCTGACCGATTTGCAGGCCCGAAATTTAGCAAAAGCCGCGATCAAGATCCGCGCAGCATTTGGCGGGAAAAAGGAACAAGATATCGAATGGGGCATATTAAACGACCGTATATACGTAGTTCAGTCCCGGCCTTATATCGACAAGAAATAATAAAATGAAATATATAATCGCAACAATATTCTTAGCGACCGCACTTGGCTGCAGCAACGCGTCAACGCCCGTCGCTCAAAACGCAAACGTTGGCCCGGTTGTGTCGAAAACTGAAAAATCGCAAACCGCGATAGCTCATGGACCTCAGAACCAAAGCCCGAATACGGCCGCGCCGGGTGAAAAATCGAAATGGACGCAGGGCGGTGACCCGATCGACACAACCGAGCTAGATGCGGCTATTAAATCAGCAGAAGCGGCTTTCAAGGCAAAGTCGTCTGACGACGCGGCAAAAAAAGCGCTTGCATCGGCTTATTATAAACGCGCCGAGGCGCTGACAGGTGCGCGGCAATATGCGTCGGCTCTCGGTGATTATCGCCGGGCGTTGAAGCATGATCCGGCGAATTCCGAGGCGAAAGAGTGGATCGAGCGAATAATTTCGATATACGACTCAATCGGCCGCGATTCTCCGAAAGACGGCGAGGAACCGCTTCCATTGCCCTTTAGTAAAGGAAAATGAGTTTATGAAGCGGCTGTTCGTTGTGACGTTAATCGAAGCGTCACTTTCGCTACTTTCTGCTTCCGTTTTTGCTCAAAAAGCCAATGAATGGCGCGGGGACGTTTAGATCTCGAATAACCGTCCGCTAGACATTTGCCCGTCGCAGAAAACTAAACTATCCTTTTTGCGTCAACGCACAGATTATTAAATTTACGGAGATTTAGCAGGTTTTATGGCACTTTCGGCAAACGACATTAGAAAAGGGATGGTAATTGTACACGAGGGCGCACCGGTGCGCGTGATGGAATTTCATCATCACACGCCTGGGAACTTACGCGCGATGGTGCAGACTCGGCTGCGAAATCTCATTACCGGCAATTCGTTCGAACACCGTTTTCGCTCAAACGATACCTTGGAAAAGGTAACGCTCGAGCAGCATAAAATGGACTATCTCTATTCCGACGGCTCGCATCACCATTTTATGAACAATGAGACCTATGAGCAGGTCGCCCTGACCGATGACGAACTTGGTGACGCCGCTCAGTGGTTGATACCTAACCTGACGATCGAGGTCGAATTTTACAACGGCGCCCCCATAGGTGTTGCTCTGCCCGCGTCGATGGAACTGATCGTAAAGGAATGCGAACCTGTGCTGAAGGGAGCGACCGCATCTAATTCCAATAAACCGGCGACGCTGGAAAATGGCGTTACGCTTCAGGTTCCGCCCTTTATTGTAGAAGGCGAAAAGATACGCGTTAACCCGACCGAATCCCGGTATATGGAACGCGTTAAATAGTTGCAGAGTGTCCGAGTACTAGAGTTGCAGAGTTTAACAACTAACTCTGGTACTCTGATACTCCGTAACTCTGGAACTAAATGTATTTTCTCTACAGTATTCTGCTGACCGTCGGTTTTATCGTGCTTTTGCCGCGATTCGTCTTCGACGCGTTTTTTAAGGGAAAGTACGCCGCTGGTTTCACACAGCGATTTGGCTTTTTGCCCAAATTCCAGCCCGATGACCGGAAAGTGATCTGGCTTCACTGCGTCTCGGTCGGCGAAGCCAATGCCGCTCGACCGCTCGTCCAAAAGATTAAGGAAAAGCTTCCCGACGCACGACTAATTATTTCTACAACGACACGTACCGGACAGGAGCTCGCTCGCAGCGCTTTTGCCGATATTGCCGAACTCGTTTTCTATTTCCCCTTTGACTGGAAATCCACGGTGAGACGATCTCTCCGCCATCTAAGGCCATCGGTCGTGCTTTTGATGGAAACTGAGATCTGGTTTAACTTTATTCGCGAGACAAACAAATGCGGCACACGCATTGCGATCGTTAACGGTCGCTTGTCTGAGCGTTCATTCAATCGGTACAGCAAGATCAAGAAATTTATGAAGCGCGTGCTCGGTCATCTTGATCTCGCGTTGATGCAGGAAAATGCCGACGCAACCCGGTTGATGTCGCTAGGAATTAGGGCGAGCAAAGTCAGGGTAACCGGTAATCTGAAATTCGACCACGATCTAAGCGAACAAGAAACTGACTTAACGGCCCGGTTTCGGCAAGAATTTAGCATTTCGCCCGAGGCTCCGCTGATCATCGCGGCCAGCACGCACGCACCGGAGGAAAAGTGGCTGCTCGACGCATTCAAAGAGGTTTGGAAAACGTCCAGCGACGATCTGCCGCGATTGCTGATCGCACCGCGCCACCCCGAGCGTTTTGACGAGGTCGCGGAACTCATTGAGAATACAGGTTTTACGTGGGTCCGCAGGTCCGATCCAGACGCGACAAGCGTCGAAAATCCAGAGGTAGTCCTGCTCGACACCATAGGCGAGCTTCGTGGCGCATATCCGCTTGCCGAACTGGTTTTCGTCGGAGGCAGTCTCATCTCACATGGCGGCCAAAGCATTTTTGAACCAGCGGCGGCGGGCAAGGCGATCGTCATCGGGCCACACACGGCGAATTTCGACGCGGCGGTTAATGAGTTCCTGGACAAGGATGCGATCGTTCAGTTACCTCGAGCAGCCGATAAGAACGTTGTGCCAGCGCTTGTCGAGGCGTTTACGAAGATCCTCTCAGATAGTGACAAACGCGCGAAGCTTGGCAGTAATGCGCTCGAAATGATGAATAATAATCGCGGAGCTACCGAACGGACAGTCGAGTATCTCGCTCCGCTATTTGGCGTTTCTGAAAATCAATGATCTTTGTGTTCTATTTCTTCAGCGCGGTTTTGATCTTTTTGAGCTTCAAATCATTTCGCGGTGGTACGCGGTATCTCGGATTTTTCAAAACTGAACTCGCAAAAACACGCCCGGATTTTACGCCCTTTGTTACCGTCATTGTCCCTTGTCGCGGACTTGACCCCGGGCTCGCTGAGAATTTGCGCGCGCTAACACAACAAGATTATCCGGATTATGAGCTTGTCTTTGTCGTCGATGACAAGAATGACGCCTGCGTTCCGGTCATCGAGGAAGTTTCAGTCAAAGCCGTTCGAGCCACAAAATTTGTCGTTGCGCCAAAAGCAGAATGCAGCAGCCAAAAGGTCGAGAACCTGCGAGAGGCCGTTTTGCACGCGGCCGATGTATCCGAGGCGTTTGTATTCGTTGATTCCGACGTTCGGCCGTCAAAGGAATGGCTGCGGTACTTGGTCGGACCGCTGATTGACAAAACTGTTGGTGCGGCGACTGGTTATCGTTGGTTCATCGCGGAAAAGCCGACGTTTGCTTCTGAATTGCGCTCGGTGTGGAATGCTTCGATCGCGTCGGCGTTGGGGCCAAATACAAAGTCCAATTTTTGCTGGGGCGGTTCGACGGCGATCAGACGCGATGTTTTTGAGCGCGTTAAAATGCGTGATAAGTGGCTCGGGACGCTTTCGGACGATTTTGCCGTGACGCGCGCAATGAACGAAGCCAATTTGCCAATAGTGTTTGTCCCTCAGGCGTTGACAGCATCTGTCGAGAATTGCAGTTTTAGCGAAATGTTGGAATTTACGACGCGTCAGATGAAGATCACCCGCGTTTACGCCGAAAAACTCTGGCTCCTGTCGTTTTTCGGTTCCGGCCTTTTCTGCGCCGTGATGATCGCTGCGTTCTTGATAGCCGCACTCAGCGAACGTAGTGGCCTCCCGGTGACGGCGGCGATAACGACGATTGCCTTGGTCACGGTTTTCAGCGTTGGGAAGGCGTGGCTTCGGCTTAAGGCGGTCAAACTCGTTCTGACAAAGTATAAAACAGAGCTCACGCGACAATTTTGGACGCAGATCACCCTGTGGCTTCTTTCGCCGGCGATATTTCTCGGCAATTCGGTTGCAGCGTGGCTTTCGCGGCGGATGATCTGGCGCGGAACGGCCTACGAATTGAAATCACCGACCGAAACTGTCATTATTGCGGATTGATAACCGAGTAGAGGCTAAATGGCAAAAGGCATATTCGATTGGGAAGACGAAGAAAAGGTTGAGGAACCCGTGGTATTTGCGGATTTTCAGCCCGAATCGGCCGGTGAGATTGCCCGCCGCGGCGGCCTTGCGTGGTCAGCGGGTATCGTTTTCTTTAGCTCGATCGTCTTTATGCTCTTTCTCGGTTGGGGAGCCGATCTGCTTTTGGGAAGCTCGCCGTGGGGTATCGTCGGCGGGATCGTGCTGGGCTCGATCATCGGATTTGTGCAGTTCTTTCGAATTTCGTCGCAGATATTCCAATCGAAAAAGACCGAACCTGAGGCCCGACCGTTTTTGTCGAGGGATGAGGATCAAGATTAGGCTCGGCAATTTTGAGTTTTGCCATTGTGGCTGTAAAATATAGGTTTCGCGATGAGCGAGGATATTGATCCTTTGACAACCGAGGGTACCGGGACACAGATCTCGCACAGGAGCATCTTAATATTGATGCTCTTGCTTATTGTTGTGGGATCGGTGGCCGGATTTGCGTTTGGCGGACGATTTTGGGGATTCGGTGTGGCCTTTGGCGGCGCACTTTCCATTATTAATTATTTCTGGCTTGAGCGGTCCACACGGGCTATGTTCGCTCAGTCTGCAATGGCCTCGACGGGGCTATTGGCCGCTAAATACATACTTCGATACGTTGCGATCGGCGCGGTTCTGCTGCTGATATATATGACGGGAGCGTTGCCCGTTGCGGCGGTGATATTAGGACTGGCGGCATTCGCGTTTGCGGTTGTCTTGCAGGGTTTGAAAAACATTTTTTCGAGTACTTTTTAGAAGGATTTTAAGATGTTCTTATTTGCTGAGGGCGGCGGCCACCACCAGCCCTTGATCGTAGAGTTTATAAATCACTATCTCGGTGAGCCTGTTTACCATTTTCAGATGGCTTACACGCGGCCGATTTGGGTTAAATTTTTCTCAAACTTTGGGACGACGCCGGAGAAGGTTTTCGGCACTGCCTACAGCCCCGAGAACGCGATCCCCTGGTACACGATAATGTTCCTCATCGCCTGTGGTCTGACCTTCTTTGTCGTCTATCTACTTAAAGGCAAATTATCTGAGGACGACCCAAGGCCAGGTCAGTTGACGCTGGAGGCCGGTGTTCTGGCGATCAAGAACATGATCACCAGCATCATCGGCGAACACGGTTTTCGACATTTTCCGGTCGTTGCCACGTTCGGCGTCCTGATCCTTGTTTCAAATCTGATGGGACAGTTTCCGATGTTCATGTCGCCGACCGCCTCGGTCAACGTGACGTTTGCTCTCGGTATATCGTCATTTGTTTACTACAACTACGTCGGCATAAGCGAGAATGGACTTTTCGGTCACATCAAGCATTTTGCGGGGCCAAAGCTGCCGGCGTTGATGATACCGATCACGATCTTGATCTTTTTCATTGAGATCATAAGTAACTCGATCAGGCCGTTCACTCTCGGCGTTCGATTATTTGCGAATATGTTCGCCGACGAAAAAGTATTTGTCGAGATCACAAACATCTATCCCCCAATAACGCAGATTGGATTTCCGCTGATCCTGACGGGCCTCGGGGTGTTCGTCGCATTGGTTCAGGCATTTGTATTCACGCTGCTTTCGATGATCTATATAGGCGAAGTTTCGCACGCTCCGCACGACGATCATCACGAAGAGGTGCACGGCGAAGCCGCTGTTGCGCACGCTTAAAGTTTAGAGATCGCGTTTGTAATGCGTTCTCTTTGTATAAAGGCCGAGATCCGGTCGTATTTGAAAATCTAGCTTGCAACATATAACAAGAGGCACCGTCCCAACGGGTCGGGTTTTTGCCTTATGTGCCCGCACGCATCAGGAGACGCGGACTCTAAGGAGTATAAAATCCGCGGCATACCGGAAGTGAGGCGAAATAATACCCGCAGGCAGGTCGAAGAACAATTGGATCGAAGTCTTCTTAATTAAACACAGGAGATAAAATGAAAAACTTAAAATTTGTATTTTTTGCAATTTTGGCAATTGGGATGTTGGCTCTGTCGACATTTGCACAGGCCGGCGGAGCTGCTGATAACGAATCATCGGTTCTCGCGGCAAAAGCGATCGGCGGCGGTATCGGTTTCGGCCTCGCTGCGGGGTTGGCCGGTATCGGCCAGGGCCTCGTCGGTTCGCGTGCCGCTGAGGGCGCCGCCCGCAATCCGGGAGCTGCCGGAACGGTCCAGACGCTTATGATCATCGCGCTTGCACTTATTGAGTCACTAGTGCTTTTTGCTCTGCTCATTGTTTTCGTCAAACTTTAATCGGCCGGCGAAACAACGTTTTAGCGGGTGAGGTGTAAAATGCCTCATCCGCGTTTTCGTTTACACAGAGCATCTTGAAAGAATACCTGCGGCGATTTATCCTTTAGTTGCAACTTGCGCCCGAGTTGGGCGTTCTAATATCTGATGATAAATGACCTTTTGGGAAAATTAGTGGCCGACAAATACCGTATCGAGAGTCTAATTCGCGAAAGTGAATCAGGCGACCTTTTTCGGGGTGTGCACGAGGTAATGGACAAACCCGTGACCCTCAAGATACTGTCGCCAGCTCTTGCGATCGATGCCCGATGGGTAAAGCGTTTTATTGATGAGGCACGCTCTGTATCAGCTGTGTCCCATCCAAACATTCTCAACATCACGGATTTTGGCACGGATGCGAAAAGCGTAACCTATGCCGTCTTCGAGGCGGTCAACGGGCGAACTTTAAGAGAAATCCAAGCTGCTGAGCCCGCTATGGACGAGGCGCGTGCGACAGAGATCGCCCGGAAGATCGCGTTTGCCGTGTCGGCGGCTCACGCTAAGTCGATGCTGCATGGCGCCATCAACCCGGCCAACGTTTTTGTCGATAACGACGAGACCGTCAAGGTTTACGGCTTTGGCAGTGATCCTCTGCACGTCGCACGCGACTCCGACCCGCGATATTTGGCCCCGGAACAGTGCACGTCGTATCCAGCGGCAGACGAACGTTCTGACGTTTATTCCTTGGGTATCGTCTGGTACGAGTTGCTTACAGGCGTCGTCCCCTACGACGGTGCAACCGCCGCTGAGGTCCTTTCAAAGCAGAGCACAGAACCGCCGCCACCGCTTTCGGCATTTCGTCGCGACCTGCATCCCGAGGTTGGGCCGATCGTGCTCACCGCGATTGCCGCCGATCCCGATAAGCGGTATCAGACGCTGGCTGCGTTTGCCGAGGATCTTGACATTCTCTCGGGCCGGATCGAAGTGCCCGCAAACGCCGTGGTCGAGACGGAATTTGTCGCCAAAAGAAGTATTTGGCGGACCGCTTTTGTCGTTCTCGGTGGCATATCGCTCATTGCAGCCGCATTGATTTACGCAACATCGGTGCGAAAAACAGATCCGACCACGCAACTACAAGCCGAAGCAGGGAGTTTGCCGGTTCAACCTATCGGCCCGGCAACGGGAGCGCAAGAGGAGAGCCTGGCAAAATTACCCGCGATGACCGATGCCGAAATAATGGCAACTTCGACGATGGAGCAGCCACCGGGAACGTTACCGGGCGGTGACGGTTACAATGCATGGGCAAACGGGGTTGCTCCGCCGGCTGGCGCTCCGCTGCCAAATTATGTGCCGCCGGGCGGTCAAGTCTATACCATCGATCCGAATGCAGGCAGCCAGTTCATGCCGCCCGACGGAGGCGTCATCCTCGTACCGGTTCCGGCGAATACGAATGCAAATACCGCAGTTAAACCGACGCCCACGCCCAAGACGCCACCTGCAAACGTGTTAGTCCAGCCTTCGCCGACGCCTGCCGCAACACCAAAGCCAATGGCGACGCCGATTAAGAACATCAAACCGGGAACCGATCCGAAAAAGGGTAAACCGACGCCGGCGGCAAAGCCAACCGTGAGCGGCAAACCGAAAGACTCGGAATAAGTTTTCTGTTTGTTTATCTGGGAATTTCGACAGTCTTAAGAATGTCAGAGATGACGGCGTCGGCCGTGGCACCATCAAGTTCGGCCTCGGCACGCAGAGCCAGTCGATGACGCAGCACGGGCAGAGCCACATCGCGGATGTCGTCCGGCGTCGGAAAATCGCGGCCGCGAATGGCAGCGAGTGCCTTGGAACAAAGCAAGAGAGCGACCGATGCACGCGGGCTGGCTCCGTAAAGGATAGTTGGATGTGTCCGCGTCTTTCGTACTATCTCGACTACATATTTCTGCACTCCCGGCTCCATCCGCATTTCCCGGACTTCCCTCCTACAGATCTGTATCATCGCCGGGTCTGGCAAAGGCGCAATGTGCACCTGCTCTAAATGATGCGAATTAAACCCGAGATCCCAACGGGCGACGATCTCTTCCTCATCCGTCGCGTCCGGATAATCGATCAATATCTTCATCAAAAAGCGGTCAAGCTGGGCCTCGGGCAGAGGATACGTGCCTTCGTACTCGATCGGATTTTCCGTCGCCAGAACCGTGAAAAGCGGCGACAGCGGATAGCTCTCACCGTCGATTGTTGTCTGCCGTTCTTCCATCGCCTCTAGCAGCGCCGCTTGTGTCTTGGGCGGCGTGCGATTGATCTCGTCAGCCAGCAAGATGTTGGTAAAGATCGGGCCCTGCCGCAGGGAAAATTCTGACGTCTGCATATTAAAGACGTTGGTTCCCGTAATGTCCGACGGCATTAGGTCAGGGGTGAATTGTATTCGCGAAAAGTGCGCTCCGAGGATATGCGCGAGTGTTTTGACAGCCAGCGTCTTAGCCGTTCCGGGAACCCCTTCGATCAGCGCGTGACCCTCCGCCAAAAGAGCGACAATGATCTGTTCGAGCGCTTCGTCCTGACCGACAATGGTCTTGCGAAGCTCGTTAAGGATGTGGGCAACTGTTGAGGGTGTGTGATTTAGCATTATTGGTCGATCAAATAAAATCGTAGAACATCTTTATCGCTAATAAAAACACTATCGTCAAAAATATCCGGCGTATCCAGATCTCGTTTAGTTTTGTGACAAAGTGAGCGCCTGCATAGGCACCCGCGAACATCGTTAAACCAATGATAAGGCCGAGTTTGTAATCCACTAAACCCTGCCACATAAAAACGGCCGTCGCGATCAAAGAGGAAAACACATTGATGAGTTTCGTTGACGCCACGGATTCCGAATACGTCATTCCGAAAAATGCGACAAGCGTCGCCGTGAGTATTGTTACATAGCCGCCGCTAAAGAGGCCGCCATAGATGCCAAGCAAGAATGTAAGGGCAAAAGTTAATAACATCGCACCGCGGGAAACCGGTCCCGATTTCTCTATCCCTGACTTTCGCTTTAGAAAAGTAAACAGGACGACGGCGAACATCGCCACCGTAACGATCAGCTTGATCGCCTCGCCGGAGATCAGGCCAACTATCAAGGCACCGAGGGCCGAGCTGATAATCGTGATAATTACGAGCGGCAATATCTTTCGATACTCGATCCTTCCCTGCCGCAAAAACGGTATCGTGCCGCCAACGGACATAAAAACCAGGCCAAACATATTCGTCGCGATCGCGATCTTGGGGTCGATGCCGAGCTGAAACAT
>DAIRVI010000025.1:5831-30344 GCA_036802885.1 Pyrinomonadaceae bacterium | reverse complement strand
AAATGACGGCGTAAATGTCAACCGTGAGGCTCTCGAGACAATCGTTAGAGTCGCTGGCCTGACGGTTGAGCTTCTTGCATCCTCACAGGTTGCACGAGCAGATAGTGAGAAAATGGCGGCCGCGGATTTTGAGGATGCTTCGCACGAGACGGTCGAAGATCATGCACCGGCAGCCGAGGAACGGTTTGACGAATCACATGGGTCGATGAGTGAAATGCCGGCCGAAACCAGCGAATACCATTCGGGAATGCCGACTGGAGTTGGTTTTGCGAACGACACTTCAGATCAAGCCGATATTTCGCACGGACATTCATTTACGGAATCAACCATGGTTGAGCCGTCAACAGAAGTAGCTTTCGATTCGCACGAGGCGGTCGACCAAGAACAGCAATTTGAATACACGCGTGTTGATGACTCGGCAAGCAGCGCCGATGAATTTGACGCTGAGGAAGACAACGTCGAAGCACCGGTTTCGGAGTTTGAGGCTCCGGTCGAAGAGGAGACAGTGTCTGCTGTTGAGCCGGTCAGCTACGAAGAAACAATTGACGAAGAGCCGGCCAGGGAATATGAGGCTCCGATCGAAGATGAGACAGCGTCGTCTGTTGACGCCGTTAGCTACGAAGAAACGATCGAGGAAATGCCTGCCAGGGAATTTGAGGCTTCGGTCGAAGAAGAGACAGTTTCGACTGTTGACGCAGTCAGCTACGAAGAAACGATCGAAGAAACTTCGCCTGCGACTGCTGAGACATTTGTCGAAGACGACCACGCTTTTGAGACAATCGAAGCCGAGGTGCAGCCAGAACCAGAGCCCGAATCAGTCGAAGAGTCGGTCACATTCGATGCGCCCGATTCGATAGAGTCACCGGCTTTTGCAGGTACTGGATTCGACAGTAAAATGGCCGAGGAATATGAGCCGGCAGGTGCGATTAGCAGCGGCGGTTATAATCAGGTCGTCGAGCCCGTTGCTGAGGTTGCCGCGATACCGGTTACACATACTCGTCTTCGCGATCGTCCGGTAGATCTGCCGATCGAAGTGCCCGATGACGAACGTCGAATTCACAATGATGCACGCCGATTTGCTCGCCTGCTCGTGTCGGAGATCAAGCTCTACAACGAGAAAAAGGTTACCGAGGGCCGCGAGGCCAGCGACCTGTACGAGCGTCTGCGCGAAGCGATCGACCGTTCGCGTGAGATGTATGACAAACGCGTCCAGCCACCGGTTGCCGCTAAGTTTGACTATTTTCACTACGAACTGGTCAATGCGCTTGCCGAGGGCGACGCCGTGCGTCTTGGATCGAGCTATCCCGGCTCAGCCGTCTAACTGAAGAATAGAAGTCGTAGACAATAAAAAGGGCGTTGAGATTAGTCTCAACGCCCTTAATTTGTACGGACTCCGCCATCGTGTTTTTACAGTCATCTCAATCCAACACGCCTGACTAGGTCCTCGAATCTCGGGTCTGAGCGCAATGGATCAAAGCTCGGACTGACCTTAAGCGAGGTCATTCCCTGCCAACGTTTCTCAAAAGCTTTTTCCAGATAAATAAACGCCTGTTCGGGGTCACCGGTTTTGGTGTAAAGACGAGCGAGCGGCATGGGGTTAGGATCACCGTTTTTTTCAGCCTCCTTAGCCTGTTCAAGCTGTCGCTCGAAAATGCCGCCCCAACCCGATTGGGCATAAATTGTTTTCCACGACTCGATCTCGTCGGGTTTATTTTTCTTTAGCTCACACTGTCGCAGAAACCAATCGAATGCCTGGTCATCGTCACCTTTCATAAGATAAGACCCTACGATAGTATCGAAAACCCCAAGAAATTCGGGATCCAATTCGAGGGTTCTTTTTCCCTCGGCAATAGACTCATCGTAACGACGGGCGTAAAACAATGTCTGTTGGTAAATCTTATGATTAAGCACTGACGCCGGTTCAAGATCAATGGCGGTTTTGATTTCTCCAACGGATTCGTCCGGCCGCCCGAGAAAGCTGAGCAGCAGCGCATACATTCGGCGTGCAGCGGCAGAATTCGGATTTAACTCGATGGCACGTTTATGTTCGCCTTCAGCAGCCGCAAAATCCCACTCGAAATTGGTCTTTAATTCGCCCAAATATGAATGCGCCTCGGCAAGGTTGTCGTCTATTGCAAGGGCTTTTTCCACCGCTGTTTTCGCTTTGAGATATTCCTCGGTCGGATTACCGCCAACACCCATAAAAGCAATGGCTGTATGAACATTTGCCAATCCTGCGTATGCGGGTGCATAGTTCGGGTCGAGTTTTACGGCTTGCTCGAAGGCTTCGATCGCTTTTCTAGCATCCTCACGGGTTAGTTTGTCCGCCAAAGCCGAACCTAGCAGATAGAGCCGATAGGCTTCATCATTTGTCGTGTATTGCCTTTGGGGCGTTGATCCGACATCGTTCGGACCGGTGGAAGAGCTGGATTGAAAATTAAAAGACAACATGAAAATCAGAAAAAGTGCGCTAGCGAAACCGACTGTGAAAAGAATGAACCGCGTCGTGTGTTTTTGCTCATTAACTGTCGGAACAACAGTTTTATCAATTGCCGGCTGCGGAATTTTGTGCAACAGATCAGACCCGTCTGATTGACTGCGTGGTTTTTCGGCCGCGATTGGCCCGCCCGCTGCTCCCACCACCCCGGCCTTCGGCCCCCCCTCCTCAGGCAGGAGGGGAGCATGCGGTTCTGACACTGGTTCGCGGATTTCATTTACTTTGGCGACAAAGCGATAACCGCTTTTTGCCACGGTTTCGATGTATTTATTGCCGTTTTCGTCCTCGCCCAGAGCCTTGCGCAATGTGTGGATGATGCGGGAAATATTCGCTTCCTCGACAAATGAATCGGCCCATACCGTTTCCATCAATTCGTCTTTTTCGACCAAGTGGCCGCCGTGTTCCACAAGAAACACGAGTACATCAAACGCTTTCGGAGTGAGTGGTACCGGCTTGTTATTGTTCAATAATAACCGCTCGGCGAGATCGAGACGGAACGACTTAAAGGTGTAGGAAAGCATCTCTTTGCGGCTCATTTCAGCCTCCGAGAAATTTAAGAGAAAACTAGGAACTTTTTTCAAGGACATTTCGCGCCTCCAACCGTTAATTTGTTTACCAAGAAACAAATATCGCCGGTTGCTGATAATCGCGAAGTGAATTTCCTAAGGAGTTCCCCAACATTATATAGCAACCGGCGTCCAGAACAAACAAAAGCTTTCAGGAGGCAAACATGAAATTCAATATTACCAAAACCACCGTAATCACAACGCGGCTTTTTGCCCCTGCATTTTTGCTATGCGGCTTAATAAAAAACCTTCTTTTCGTCTCCAAAGAAATACGCACACAATCGTTAATTGGCAAATTAGCATTGGCTGTGTTCTTAGTTCTATCGGCGATAGATCAGGTCAGCGCACAAGGGTCTGGATGGCCTACAACATCAATAGATGTAACGGAGTTTAGCTTTACTCCGTCAACCATTGACACGACCAACAGCTCCCAAACCGTAACCATAACCGTTCGCGTTACGGATATCGAGAGAGATTTTTGGAATATGGATGTTACCTTCAGAAGTCCTCGAATGGGTCGTTACAGTTATGGTTTGGGCATTCAGGATCGTATTTCGGGAGATGGTAGGGATGGCGTTTATAGAAAGGCCGTCACGTTTTATCAATACGCTGAGGCAGGCACCTGGGATGTTGATAATATTTTCATATACGATGGAGCACCTTCCTATTACCGGTGGCGGCGGTTCTATACCTCCGACCTTACTGCCCGCGGTTTTGCCACTCAGTTGCAGGTCATAAATACAAACGAAACGGTTTCGCCGGAGATAAGCGATTTCAGCTTCACGCCCTCCGCCATCAATTCGTCCAACGGCCCGCGTAATATCACTATCACTCTTCGCGCAAGAGATGAAACATCGGGAGTTAGTGCTATCTACGTGAGTTTTAGCAACCCTCCGGGTTGTCCTTATTACGCCGATGATTGTACGACTTTGTTATCCGTCTCTATCACCGGCGCGAACCGTATTTCAGGAGATGACCACGACGGGGTCTATCGCGTGGTGGTGGTGGCCGCTCCTCAAGACTTTCCTACAGGAATATATAGTGCCTCTGTTACCGCACGAGACGTGGTGCAGAACTATAGGCGTCTTAGCTCGGCTCAACTTGCCGCCCTCGGTTATCCCTCTCAGTTGCGAGTCGTCCGGACAATGTTTGATTTTGACGGCGACGGCAAGAGCGATATTTCCGTGTTTCGCCCATCCGATCAGACCTGGTATCTCAATCGTTCGCAATCGGGTTTCTCAGCCACGCAGTTTGGCTTGGCAGCCGACAAGATCGTTTCCGCAGACTACGACGGCGACGCCAGAACCGACATTTCCGTTTATCGTGATGGAACATGGTGGTGGATCAACAGCTCGGACGGCACAGTCGGTGTAACCCAATTCGGCCTCTCCAGCGATATTCCTGTTCCCGCCGATTTTGACGGGGATGGACGTTCAGAAATCGCTGTTTATCGCGGAGGAACTTGGTGGACGCTCAATCGCGTAAACAATCAGGTAAATGTGGTGCAGTTTGGACTCGCCACCGACAAACTGGTCGCGGGCGATTACGATGGCGACGGGCGTGCTGATCAAGCCGTCTTTCGCGACGGCATATGGTACTTACTCAAAAGCACCGAGGGCTTTTCCGCGATCCGGTTCGGATCATCAAAAACCGACAAACCGGTTCCGGCGGATTATGACGGCGACGGCAAAACCGATCTCGCTGTTTTTAGGCCGTCCGAGGGGAATTGGTATGTCTGGAGCAGTTCGTCAAACAGTTTGCAGGTCGTTAATTGGGGTCTGGCGGGCGATGCGCTCGTTTCAGCTGACTACGACGGCGATGGCAAAACTGATGCGGCAATTTACCGCAACGGCACGTGGTGGATTTTGCAAAGCACGAGCGGAATCTCGGTTCAACAATTCGGTCTGGCAAACGATAAACCCGTTCCGTCGGCTTATATACCGTAAGGCGCGGAGTTAATGAGATCTATTAGACGATGGGAAGCAATGGGCATAACAAAGCCGATTCCATCAATCGCATGTCAACGCACGGCCAGCTTCGGCCGACGCATTACAAAAACAATTAAATGTAGGAGTAAATATGAACAAGAAGACTTTTTTAACAATTTGCATTGTCGCTGTCGCATTGATGGCGGCGATAACAGTATCGGCTCAGGATCCGACGCGAAATCGCGAACTGGTTCTCGCCTACGACGATGTCCGCGGCGGAGCCTGTAGCACTACCGATGCCAGCGTCGGAGTCATCACGGCGAATACGCCGCCGGACACGGTTTTGTTTAATCGAACCTTTCGCGGGCAGCCGATGCCAAACTTTTGCACGCCGGTATTGAACCCGGACGGCAGCCAGATGACTCTGGATGAATACACGACGCCAAAAGGCAAGGCGGCTGTTAAATGCATCAAGAAAGGCACCCACAGCGTGCTCAATTTCAGTGGACTGCGGCCAAACGGTGTCTATTCAATTTGGATAGTCCTGCCGGACTCAGTTCCCGGCCCGCCGATCGGCGTCGGCGGTCTTGGCCGCACGTCCGTGAGCGAAAACGGCTTTCAAGCCGACGACACAGGCGTAGGGCAGATCGGACGGATAACGCCGGAACAAGATCTTTCGATTTTCGGTCACGTCGGCCCATGTATGCTGGATGCGCCGTTTGTGTTTGAGTTGGTCTATCATTCGGACAATCTTACGCATGGAGGCGATCCCGGACCACCTAATACCTGGGTAACAAACGCTATCTTTGTTTACCCGTAAATTGACGAGAAGCCTCGACGGGAGCGCAAGCATCACGCCGTAGGAACCGGCGTTGCAGGCAGCGATGCCTGCGCTCCAGTGGCTACTGATACGTCCTATTTGTGACGGCTGCGACATTGACATCGGCGCATTTGAGTTCCAATCTATATCAACAGACACAAGACAACGCCTTTTGATTAGATGATGGGAAGCAGTCAGCCTACAATGCTGGATCCATCCAAAACTGGACCACGGTCGATGAGCTTCGTCGCCGTTCTTACAATATTCGAAAAGGAGAAACTATGTCTAAACTATTCATCTTTGTGTTTTTTGTTTTCGCCTTGGCGTTAACCAATATCAATCCGGTGAATGCACAGGGCCCAATCCGAACCCGTAACTCTCTATTTGTCTATGGCGATATTCGGGGCGGTGTGTGCAGCACTACGGATGCCAGCGTCGGAGTCATTACGGCAAACACGCCGCCAGAGACGCTACTGTTCAACCGCACCTTTCGAGGCCAGCCGAATCCGCAGTTTTGCGCCTCGGTGCTGAACCCCGACAAGAGTCAAATGTCGCTGGGCCAGTTCGACGAAGCGTCGGGCAGAGCCGCCGTCAAGTGCATCAGAAAGGGTACACACAGTGTTCTGCATTTCAACGGCCTTCGTCCTCACGGCGTTTATTCGATCTGGATCGTCCTGTTGGATTCTGTTCCAGGACCACCAATCGGCGTTGGCGGACTTGGCCGAAACGATCCCTTTGATAATGGTTTTACGGCAGATGCCAACGGTGTGGGGCAAATAGCGCGGACGACACCCGAACAGGATCTTTCGATCTTTGGTCATGTCGGCCCGTGCATGCTAGATGAGCCATTTGTTCTCGAGATGGTCTACCACGCGGATGGTCTCCTGAGCGGAGGCGATCCCGGACCGTCGTATACCTGGGTTGTGAACGCCGCGTTCGTCTATCCGTAGACTCCTCGCGTACGGTGCTTGTGATCGAATAGCAGTCTGGGCAACACTGGAAGTAGACCTTTCGATTTTTGGCCACGTAGGCCCGTGTTTGTTGGGTTCACCGCTTGTGTTTGAGCTGGTCCATCACTCAGACAATCTCACGCACGGCGGCCACGGAGGATCACTGTTATAAGGGTGACCAACGCTACCTTTGTTTACCCGTAAATTGGTCGACTGAATTTGTAAAAACGAAGTTGGCTGCGAAAATTCAAATCATAGGGCGTTGAGATTAGTCTCAACGCCCTTTTTTTAGGTGTGTTTTCGAAAACGCCTTAGCTGACCTTTGGCTTTTCCGTCGTGGTTATCGCCGGTTTTTGCAGACGTTTTTGTTTGCGTTCTTCCATACGCTGCTTCATTTCGGTTTTGCGCGTTTCGATCTGGGCCTTTTGCTCCGCCGTTAACAGTCCCATTATCTGTTCGTGGACGGATTTGGCTTTGGCCTGAGCCTGTTCGCGAAACGCTTTTACACGTTCCTTTTGCTGCGGCGTGATCTCGGTGCCCTCCATTCGTGCTTGACGGATTGCACGCATTTCAGTCTTTGTCGCCTCGTCAGGCTTGTTGGCCTGCATGATCGAGCGGATCTGATCCTTCTGCGCGTCAGTCAGATTGATATCGTGCAGCATCCTCATCATGCCGTGGCCGCGTCTGCCGTGCATGCCGCGAAAACCCTCACCGCCGAATTTGCGTTTGCCAAAACCGTGGCCCTTGCCCTTCATCGGTTTTTCGGCTTTGTCAGGCGTAGTCGTGACGGTTTTGTCGTCTTGAGCAATCGTAAAGGTCGAGAAAGCGACTATCGAGATCACTACGGTTAGTATCGAAAAGAATTTATGTTTTAATGACATTATTGTACTCCTAAATTTATTTTAGCTTTCGCTTTACACCTATTTTGACGCTGGTTGATGGCAATTAGTCTAATGTTTTTCGCTCTGTATTGTAAAGAAATGTAAAAACAACGGATAACTGAAAACGGATAATAGATATGGGAAACTGAGAGTGAACTTAACCATTGTCAACTTTCCATTTTCCGCTATCCGCGTTTGCGGATTTAACATTTGCGTTCGCGCAAGCTAAAATGCGACATTTGGTTGTTAGATATTATGAGGTTTTTGTCCGAGATAAATTCACCGGCTGATCTGCGACAGCTTCGCGTCGAAGACCTGCAGGAAGTTGCCGACGAAGTGCGGCAATTCATAATCGATACCTGCTCGCGGGTTGGCGGCCACACGGGTGCGAGCTTGGGCGCGGTCGAGCTGGCCGTGGCGATGCATTATGTTTTTGACACGCCGAACGACAAACTCGTCTGGGACGTAGGGCATCAGGCATATGCTCATAAAATTTTGACGGGACGTCGGGACGAGCTGCACACGATCAAGCAATACGGCGGTTTGAGCGGCTTTCTCCGGCGCGAAGAGTCTGAGTATGACACTTTCGGTGCGGGCCACGCCTCGACTTCGCTTTCGGCGGCGCTCGGGATGGCGGTAGCTCGCGACACAAAGAAAGAAGATTTTCACGTGTGTGCGCTGATCGGTGATTCGTCGCTCGCGGGCGGCATGGCGATGGAGGCGATCAATCAAGCCGGCCATCTGAAATCAAAGCTTGTCGTCCTGCTCAACGACAACGGCATGTCGATCGCACCTGCCGTTGGAAGCTTAAGCGGCTATCTCAATCGCATTAAGGAAGCGCAGAGCTATCAACACCTGAAAGAAGAGATCGGCGACGCGCTCGAAAGCGTTCCCGGCATCGGCGGAAAGCTCCGCGCAGCCGCTAAATCGTTCAAGGATGCCATCGCTGCAGCGGTTCTGCCTGGTGCTCTCGTCAACGAGCTCGGTTTCAAATACATCGGCTATGTTGACGGCCATAACGTTCCGATGCTTGTTCGGGCACTTGAAGAAGCAAAGAAGGTGGACGACGGCCCAGTCATTGTCCACGCATTGACGACAAAGGGCAAGGGATTTCCAAATCCTGAAAAGAACTATTACGCCTATCATGCGACCGGACCATTCGACCCGCAGACTGGCTTGCCGTACAAATCGAGCAAGGTCGCTCCGCCGACCTACACGCAGATCTTTGGCGACACGATGTGCGAATTGATGGCAAAGGACGACAAGATCGTCGCACTGACCGCAGCAATGCCGGACGGAACGGGCGTCGACAAAATACTCGAAAAATTCTCCGAGCGGGCTTTTGATGTTGGCATTGCCGAGCAGCACGCAATTACGTTTTGCGCCGGGATGGCGTGCGAAGGTCTCAAACCGGTCGCGGCGATCTATTCGACATTTTTGCAGCGGGCATTTGACCAGGTGATCCACGATGTTTGCCTGCAGGACCTGAATGTGACGATCGCGATGGATCGAGCCGGAATCGTTGGTGCAGACGGGCCGACGCATCACGGATTGCTCGATATCGCATATCTTCGCGGATATCCGAATATCGTTCTGATGGCTCCAAAGGACGAGGCCGAGATGCGGGATATGATCCTGACCGCGATCGAACATCCTGGCCCGGCAGCGCTCCGATATCCACGCGGGAACGGGTTTGGCCTGGATATCAGTGAGGCCCCAAAAACCATCGAGATCGGCAAAGCCGAGATATTACGTGACGGCGGCGAGGTCGCGATATTCGCCTATGGCTCAATGGTCTATCCGGCGATAGAGGCGGCGAAGAATCTGGAAAAAGACGGCATCGAATCTACAGTTATCAATGCACGCTTTGTAAAACCGCTCGACAGCGAGTTGATCATAGCGTTGGCCCAGAGTATGCGGTTGATCGTGACCGTCGAGGACGCTTACCTCGCCGGCGGTTTCGGCTCGGCCGTTATGGAACTGCTTGAAGAAAATGGCCTTTTGGATAAAATAAAGGTAGTGCGAATGGGCGTTCCCGACCGTATCGTAACGCACGGCGACCCGAAGCTGCTGCTCGCAAAATATGGCCTCGACGCCGACGGAATTTATACGAAAGTTGTCGAAACGATTAATGTACTCGACGAAAAACGGGTAAACCAAAAACGGGTCAAGGCCGTCAGATAAAAGCTAAATCGAAATATTAATGAGTAACGCAAACGAAAAAAAAAGTAATACTCCGATCTTGATAATAGTCGGGGTCCTGGTCTTGGCCGTCCTCGGTGGTTGGTGGCTTTACAGCACGTCTAAACCGGTGACCCCGGCGAATAGTAATGCGGCAACGAACAAAGCAAATTCGGCCGCAAAGACAAATACGATCCCGGCAAATGCACCGATGGGCGCCCAGCCGCCAAATCAGTCGGGTTCGCAAACGGCGATGGTCACGCTTGAGGAATTCGCCGACTTTCAGTGCGGTTCGTGCGCAGCGGCTCATCCGGCGCTAAACGAGATCAAGTCGATATACGGCTCGCGGATCCGCTTTATCTTCCGCAATTATCCGCTTTCGATTCCGGCTCATGACAAATCGTATGACGCCGCCGTCGCCGCGGAAGCTGCGGGTATGCAGGGTAAATTCTGGGATATGCAAAACCTGCTTTTTACGAACCAACAGGCATGGACCACGGCGCCGACATTCAGACAGATCTGGAAGGGATATGCTGAAAAGATCGGCCTTGACATCCCTAAATGGGAGAACGATATTGCGGGAATTGCCGCCAAATCACGGGTTGACGAGGATTTGAAGCGAGGCAAAGCGATCGGCGTAAATTCGACGCCTACGCTGTTTATCAACGGTGCTTCGATCCAATATGTCGAGATGACCGTGCCGGCGCTAAAACAAGTAATAGACGCCGAGCTGCAAAAATTAGCGCCGCAAAATCAGACCGCGAACACGGCGCCCGCCGCGAACACCGGCAACGTGAATAAGTGACAAATCCGGAAGCTCCGAACGAAAATGCTTCGCGCGCGATCGTAAAACTCCCGCTTGCGGCGGCCATCATTGCTTTGATCGGGCTCGCTGACGCCATTTACCTGACGGTTCATCATTACACGGCCGCGCCCGTTCCGTGCGGTGCCGATTTTGATTGCGGCTCGGTTCTGAGCAGCCCGTATGCCGAGATCGGCGGCATTCCGCTCGCGGCCTTTGGGGCGGCGGCCTATTTTGCAGCATTTTCGCTCGCGCTGTTGGCAGCATTTGGTAATCGAGCGTTGTGGACGCTGTTCGGCGTTCAAACGATCTTGATGGCAACCGTGTCGGCGTGGCTCACCTACATTCAATATGCGGTGATAAATGCCTGGTGCCAGTATTGCCTTTTTTCAGCATTTACGACTTTCACTCTATACCTGCTATTTCTCGCGTCGCGTTTTCTAAAGGCGGACAGTTCGGATAATTAATCCGGCTGAATCCAAACTTTACTAAACGTCGAAATCTATAGCGGGAGGCAAGCCGCGGTCGATACGAAACGGACTTGGCATTTGCGGTTGAAATAAGGTAGCTTTAGAGAAACATTTAACGATTATTGAATTTGAAGTGACTCAAGCCATCTTACATCGTATCGCAAGCGGCGACGGAGACGCTGTTCAGGATTGCCTGAAGAAATACGGCGGCCTTGTGTGGTCGATCGCGCGTAAAATGCTGCGTAACCCGGAAGAGGCGGAAGATGCCGTGCAGGAGATATTCGTTGATATTTGGAAAAATGCGGCGCGTTTTGACGAAGCAAAATCGTCGGAAACGACCTTTATTGCGATGATAGCAAGACGGCGGCTTATAGATAAGATAAGGTACTCGACGCGGCGTATTTCGGCCGATTCGCTGGACGATGTAATGCTCGAGCCGTTTACGCGAGCCGATAAGGAAATGGAGATCAGTTTAGAAGCAAAAGAGGCAGCTGAGGCGATGCGCAGCCTGCGACCGGAGCAACAGCAGGTGCTGCGGCTTTCGATAATTCAGGGTATGTCGCACCACGAGATCTCCGAGGCGACCGGAATGCCGCTTGGTACCGTCAAGACACACGCCCGGCGAGGGATTTTGCAAGTCAGGGAATTTTTGGGCCTTGAGCGGCCACAGCTGTTTCAGGAGGTAAGGGCATGATCGAACAAAATCAAGAGCTGTTCTATGACCTCCTGACTAAGAAAGCAGTCTACGGTCTCGACGAGTCCGAGCAGATACAACTCGACGATCTTGACCCGGGAACTGCGGAGTTGGAGTTTCGTTCACTTGAGATCACCGCGGCCGCGATCAGCTTGATAGGCGTTGCGACAGACGAGCAGATGCCGGCGCACCTACAGGCGAAGATCGCCGCCGACGCGAACCGATATTTGGGAGCCGTGAGCCCAGAGAACGAAACTTCAAGCTCGCCCGCACGAGGACGTGTAATCCAAAGCGACGAGATATTTAGGGACGCTCCGGCGAGGCCTTGGTTTGGTTGGCTTGGCTGGGCGGCGGCAGCGGCGGCGTGTATCGCACTCGCGGTTAACATCTGGTTTACTCGAATCCCGACAATTGAGCAGGTAAAAACTCCACCTAAAATAGAAACACCGCAAATTCTGACGCCAGCTAAGATGCGTGAGGACTTGCTCCGCTCGACCGCCAGCGTGATTAAGGCTACCTGGGCGGCCGGAAATGTTAAAGAACTCAAAGCCGTCTCGGGCGATGTAGTTTGGAGTGATGAGAAACAGTCGGGATATATGCGCTTTCGTGGTCTGCCCGTGAACGACATAGCGAAAGAAACCTATCAGCTCTGGATATTCGACAAGACTCAGGACAAAGCAACCCCGATCGATGGCGGCACATTCGACGTGTCGGCTGACGGCGAGGTAGTGATACCGATCAATGCCAAACTGAAAGCTCAAGGGCCCGAGATGTTTGCCATAACGGTCGAGAAACCCGGCGGTGTTGTCGTATCCAAACGCGAAAAGATCGCGGCGATCGCTAAGGTTGAAACTGCGGCGGGCTGAGCTGCGTATTAATATTCAAATCTAAACCCTGGTTATCGAAAACGTGCAGATTGCGGACTTTCGATAACCTATTTCTCTGTATCTAAAGGAGTTTTTAACAATGCGAATTCGGTCAATCTACGCCTCTTTTGTTTTATTTTTAGCGCTCACCTTCGTAACGACGCAAGTCCCCGGCCAAAAGGTCGAAAAACTGCCGCCGATCCCGGTAAAGGAATATAAGCTGAAGAACGGCCTGCGCGTCGTCACACATGTCGATCGTTCGACGCCCGTCGTTGCGGTGAATGTGTGGTACCACGTCGGGTCAAAGAACGAAGTGGAGGGCCGAACCGGTTTTGCACATCTTTTCGAGCACATGATGTTTCAGGGTTCGAAAAATTACGACACCGATTACTTCACGCCGCTCCAAGAGGCGGGCGCGAATGTTAATGGAACGACCGATCAAAATCGAACCTGGTATTTCGAAATTGTGCCCTCGAATTTTCTTGAATTAGCTTTGTTTCTCGAGGCGGATCGAATGGGCGGTTTGCTCGAAGCGATGACGCAGGAGAAGCTCGACAACCAGCGGGACGTCGTGAAAAATGAACGCCGCCAGCGTGTCGATAATCAACCGTATGGCACCGCGTTTGAGAAAATAGGCGAAATAATGTATCCCAAGGGACATCCTTACCATTGGACGACGATCGGGTCGCTCGAGGACCTTCAGGCTGCGTCTATGGAGGATGTTAAGTCATTTTTCCGTCAATATTACACGCCAAATAATACGGTTTTGGTCCTGGCTGGTGATTTTGACGAGAAACAGGCTAAGAAGTGGATCGAACAGTACTTTGGCCCGATCGCAAAAGGCGGTGAAATATCGAGACCGAATCCCGCCGATCCAAAGCTCGACAAAGAGATCCGCGTTTCGGTCGATGACCCGCTCGCTCCGCTGCCACGGCGGTCGCTGGTGTGGCATAGTGTTCGGCAATATTCCACTGACGAAGCCGCTCTAGACATTCTCAGCAACATCCTGTCGTCCGGTCGTGGTTCTCGGCTTCAGGGTAACCTGATATACGGCAAGGAGATGGCTCAGCAGGTCGGCGCATTTAACGGCACGGGCGAGATCGGCGGTCTGTTTCAGATCACCGCGACCGCGCGCCCCAATAAGTCGCTCGATGACATCGAAAAAGAGATCGATCTTGAGATCGAAAAGATAAAGAAAGAACCGCCAACCGCCGATGAGATCGCACGATCCAAAAACAATCTTGAGTCGCAGACTATTTTTGGCCTCCAGACCGTCCTCGGTAAGGGTGGGCAAATAAGTACGTACACCGGATATTTAGGGAAACCGAATTATTTTCAGGCTGATCTTGATCGGTACGCGCGAGTTACGCCCGCCGACATTCAGCGTGTGGCTAATCGGTATCTCACGACCAATCGGCTAGTGATGACCTACAACCCAAAACGAGCTGACGGCCCGCGGATAAATACAGCCGCCAACCAGCCGACGTCGGTAAAGAAAGAAAAGCTGGATCAGGCAAAGATAGATGCCCAGGCTGCGCGGCTGCCGAAGCCTGGCCCGGTTCCTAAGTTTTCGCTGCCAGCGATAGAAAAAACTAAGCTTTCAAATGGTCTCGAGGTCTGGATGGTGCCGCAGAACGAACTGCCGATCGTCTCGATGAATCTTGTTTTCAAAACAGGGTCGACCAATGAGCCGGACAATAAAACCGGCGTCGCCGGCTTGACCACGTCGCTGATCGACGACGGGACGAAAAACCGTTCGGCGGTCGAGATCGCTAATCAGCTGCAGGCAATAGGGGCGAATATGAACGCGGGCGGCAGCTGGGATTCGACAAATGTCACCCTGCAAACACTGACTAAGAATCTGGACAAAGCTCTCGACATTTACTCGGATGTCATTCTGAATCCGATATTCCCGGCGACGGAATTTGAGAGTCTGCGTACCCGTTCGCTCATCGGACTGCGCCAACAAAAGGCTAATCCAAACGCCATAGCAAATGTTGCTTACAACAAAGTGCTTTACGGTAGTCATCCGTACGGCCGTGAAAACACTGAGGCTACGCTCAAGGCACTCTCACGTGACGACGTTGTTAAATATTATGACAACACGTTTCGTCCCAATAATGGGGTTCTTATCGTCGTGGGAAACTATGACAAAGCGTCATTGATGGCGAAGTTAGAAAAGGCATTCGGAGGTTGGGCCGCCGGCGGAGGTGTGTCGGCAAATACTCTTCCGATGACCAAGGCGCTGGAACAAACAGGCATTTTTATCGTCGATCGTCCCAATTCGGCTCAATCGGTGGTCTCAGTCGGCCAGGTCGGCATCGACCGTATGAGCCAGGACTATTTCCCGGTTGTTTTGATGAACTCGATACTTGGGGGCGCGATCACCTCCCGCATCAGCATGAACCTGCGCGAGGACAAAGGCTACACGTATGGGGCTAACAGCGGATTTCAATTTCGCCGCGGCCCCGGACCGTTCCGTGCGGGCGGCGATATGCAGACCGCGGTCACAAAAGAATCTGTTTGGGAGCTGATGAAGGAGATAAAGGGCATTCGTGGCGAAATTCCCATTACGCAGAAAGAGCTCGATTACAATAAGCAGAGCCTGATTCGGCGATTCCCGTCGGGTTTCGAGACAGTCGGATCGATCTCAAATCAGCTCGCGAATTTGGTGGTGTACGGTCTGCCCGATTCGTACTTTAACGATTATCTGACTAAGGTCGACGGTGTTACTCTCAACGACGTTAATCGCGTTGCGAACCAGTACCTCGATCCGTCAAAGATGGCCATCGTCATCGTCGGTGATCGCAAAGTTATCGAGCCCGGACTTAAAGAGCTTGGATATCCAATAACGATCCTCGACGCGGATGGCAATCCAGTCGGTAATTAAACACCCAATCTCTGTAGGTCGAACCAGGCCAAGTCGCAGACCTCGAAAACACCGGAAATGTATATAAAATTTCCGGTGTTATTTTTTCATTAGAACGACCTGTGATTGTTCCGCGGCGTGGACGCGGCCAAAGAAATTTCGTACTGAATCATATCTATCAGGCGGAACGGTGGTTCGATTCAATTTCAGCGATCGAGTAAACATCAATTGCTCGCCAACAACTTCATACTTCGCCGAGTACTTTCCAAAATCTGATTCAAGTTGAACAGAATCCGGGATCTCGTCAACCACGAACCCTTGCGGCAATTTTATCTTTACGTTTTCCGAATAGGTTGTGGCGTCGATCAAAAACGGGTGAACCCTTGCTCCATCCGAGAAAGGAAATCTCTCTAGCCGTCCAATGATCGCCGGTTTAAATACCATCAACCGTCCCTGCATTATCTGTGCATATGCACCGGCGGAAAATTCTACATCGAGACCGAACTTTCCATCGAGCTGGTCATCCTGTGTGACCATCTTTGTCGTTTTTACTCCAGCCATTCCACGGGCGACCCAATTCTCGATCATTCGATTGTAGTCCGGGGCGGAAAGGCTCCTCAAACGTGAACGCTCAGCAGCTGCGGTCTGTCCCCTGGTTCTTTCTTTAATGCTGCCCGAAATTTCGCCGTCTGACCCGATGGCGGCCTCAATATTTCGTTCCAGACCATTCAATTCAGCGGACAGCGTCGGCATAACTAAAAGTGCATCGGTATCCTTATGGTCGATCAGGGCAAAACTGCCTTGTTCGTCGTCAGGTAGGTCACCTACAGGGGTATTAGGATCAGTCGGGTCAAAGATCAAAAGCCTGCCAAGTTTTGGATGCGTAACAACTGCCGGAACAACCGTTCCGTCGCTGATCTTGATCGCAATAATGCAGTGATTAAACTGATGCGGGGACGCCCATTCAGCCCGCACAAATGTTCTATCGTCAGATGTAATGCTGACCATGTGCGACTGTATCTTCAGAACGCTCAGCATTGCACGCATCAGATTCGCTTTATCCTTACAGTCACCATAGGATTTTGCAAATACTTCGGTCGATGGGCGTGGCCTATAGCCGCCACCCTTGCCCGTGCCGACCTGAATCGAAATATATTGAATTTGCTGCACATAACGAGCAATGGCTTGGATCTTTTCCAATTCGGTCTTAGCATTATCCGTCAGCTCGTGTGTTTTAGCGGCCAATGCGTCGTCCACCAACATCTGTGGGTCTTCGATCTCACTCATCCAGCGAGCCACATCGGACCAATTGGCAAAAGTTCGAATCTGACCTGCCGCCGATTCTACAGGGAAAAAACTAACCGCGAGACGTGGGGACAGGCTCGACCATCTCGGACTGCCCACTTCGTGCTTAATGGGGCCAAGATCGCGCAATTCCCAACTGTAATTGTTGCCGGTAATTGATGGCTCAACTTTAGACTTATTAAATGTGACGGCTTCGGCCCGCCAGCCGGATGGCAGACTCAAAATGAAACGTGAGTATAATACCGGGAGATCCGTCTGAAACCAAAACTGGAACTGGCTAAAAATTTTCTTTTCCTCAGAAACGGTCTCGAAACCAAATACATCGCCTTCGTTCGCCTCTTCGGAGGCATCGATTAGCTTTACGCGAGCCTCGTTATACAAGTCGTTGGAAACAAGGGCCATATCGATCGTATCCTTTTTTCCATAGTTTTTCGGCTGGCCGGAACGGCGAATCAACCACGCGTTAAGGTCACGGATCTTCTCACTGTCGGTTTGATATACATTTCGTGCGACCGCCTCATCCCGTCCCTCGCGGATGAGAATCCTAACCGCGAATCGAGTTGTTCGCACAACCGTTCCATCAGAGCTGACAGTTACATTTTCTTCATTTCGCAAAACGACCGCCGGAACGTCTTTGACGCTGTAAGTCGGAACTCCTTGCCTTGCGGCTTCCAACAGCCATTGGGGTGGGTCATCAGCAAAAACACTTGATGCAAAAAGGACAGCTGAGAAAAATATTAATACTTGTGATCTCTTAAACATATTGCTCCACGTGGTACTTGACAACCTTACAATCAAAATTCGCTTTTCTAATCAAGGTAAAAATAGTGTGACTTATTTAGCACTCTGCCTAAGAGTCAGTTGATGTACGTCAGCCTTGTTAAATGCTTCGAAAAGGGTTTTCAACGCCGGATAGCTCTGAACCGGGAATCGAATATACCCGCCGTTCCCAAAAGAGAAAGTACGTTTGTATTGGAGCGTTCTGCCGTCAGGCGTCACAGTCATTAGAGTCTTGTGCGAACTGATGCCGTTTTGATCGACGATCGACCCCGGGGCGTCTGCATTCTCAAGTGTGAAACCGGCTGGAAACTCAATTTCAAAACTGTCATCTTCCGAAAACGGATAACGAAAATAGACATCGTATTTTCGTTCGTTTGCAACAAATTTTGGCTTTGAATTACGTTCAAAGACATTCGGCTGGACGAAAATCCGCTTTCCGGTCTTCGACGCGTATCCCGGCACCCGGATATTGAAGGTGTAGACCAGAGGTTTGTACGGATCGCTCATATTCTCAATCGAGAGTTCATCGACCTCTGCAGAACCCAACACACTCGACTTGATTAGGTCGGTGAAGTTCTTTTCACGCTCGGAGTTTGATTCGCCAAGTGCTCGGTTCTTCAATACCGCTGCAGCGTGCCCTGAATATTCGATCTTTGCCTCGCCTACAAGCGTGCCATCGTCCAGAATCTTGAATTTACCCGTGCGTCTTTCTAATGATTTGTCGGCAGTTGATAGGGGAATGGGTTTCCAAATTAGTTCCTTTTGGTCCGGGATCAAAGCCATTTGATACTCTTCGTTCCAACTCAACATTCCAAATGTCGTAAAACGGCTAGCCGGGCTGAAGAATCGCCATTCATTACCGACGTTTACGGCAATATTTGATGATCCCAACATTAAGGACACGTTAGGTATGCCGGGGTGGAAGAACATTTCGCTGCGGTTACCCGAAAAAGCAAGCTTCGCATCGAATCCGGCAGCGCGAGCCATAGCCCCGAACAATACGTCTATATCCCCTGCCGTTCCGATCTTATTCTTTAGCGTATCTCCGGCTGATTTAGACGATGCAGCCCTTTTCTTTTCATCGTCCGTTACATTTTCAGAATATGTGACATTTTTTATTTGGTTTTTTGTGAAATTAAATATGGCCCGTAGTTTATCCTCATTTGTCGTCGCGCCGGCAATTACCTGCGTAGTTGCAGCCGTAACCTCGTCATTCGGCTTAAGCCTGTTCTTTGAAACGTCATAAAAGGACTTGCTAATCTTGGCCCAGTATTCATCGGGGGTTTTTGGAATCTCCCTCGCGTAGTAAATGTACATCCAAGATCGTACTTCATCCTCAGGGAGCATGTTTGGTTCTTCGCGAAACGCAGGGACACTCGTCATTGTTGCCCGGTAATATCCGTCCTTGTCCTTCTCAAACTTCGTGTCACCTGTATTGAATGTGTGATATCCCATCGCCCGATCGCCTGCGAAGGGTCTTACGTAGTACGAAATTGTTCTGATAGGGACCTCGCGCTGGAATATCAGCCGCATATTGGCCTCGCCGTCGTCGATTGTTTCCTTATAGCGATACTCAACAATCGAACCCGTTTCCAAACCGGGTAAAGCAAAGGATTTTGCCTTGATCTTAAAGCCGTTTGCTTTGACTATTTCCCGTTCCAAAACGTCTTCCTTTTTTAAAAAAACAACGGAACCATCTGGTTTTGTGACCTTAGCAACGACATCCTTGATCTTTGTACCTTTCGGATACAAGATATCGTGTCTGCTGAACTGTTCACGACCACGCTCAGTAAAGATCTTTATACGAACATAGTGTTTAAGGGCAAGCTCATCTGCCGAACTATCATCGACCCGCACCTCCCAAAACATAGCTTCAGCGTCCGCACTCGGTTCGACGACCGGCGATGTCATTGTCAGGTCTGAAGGAGTTAAGGGCCGCCAGTCCTTGTCTTGGGCCGACACATAACCGCCACTCGTGAAAAGAAGAAACACAATAGGTGCAACAAGCAGAGCTTTGTTAGGGAAAATTTTCATGTTTACCTCGTCGATATCGAGACGTGCTGGAAGCGCCAATTCGGCATGGGACAAGCGCCTATCTCTTTGTTTTCGCGCGTAGTGTACTAAAGTTGCCTTAGGAAATCAATAAAATGTTGAATAGAATACGGTTATTTCTTTCGGAAGATCATGACCCGTGAATCAGCCTGCTTAAATGCGTCAAAGAGTGCTTTCAACGAGGGATATACCTTTGTAGAAAAAAGAGTCTTCTCATTTTTTCCAAAATAGAATCTTCTTTGAAACTTGATCACATTCCGGTCGGCGTCGAAGGCCGCGTTAAAGGTCAGCAAACTGATACCGTCAGGGTCAGTGATCCCTCTCATCGGGTCGGTCGTCTCGAGTGAATAGCCTTTTGGGAGTTCGAAAGTAATGTCATCGTCTTCGGACCACGGAAACGGGATATAAACCGGATAAGTGCGCGTCGAACTCACGAAAGTAGGTGGGCTGCCGTATTCAAAAAAACTTGGTTGAAAGAAGAAACGTCTGCCTGTTTTCTGCGCGTAATTCAGGACCCGGATCCTGCATGTTGCCGTATATGATTTATCAACCTCAGTAAGGTTTTCAAATCTGATATCCGATACTTCGGCCAAGCCTATACGCGTTTTGATCTCGTCTTTGAAATTTCTCTCGCGCTCGGCCAGCGTTTCTTCCGCCGCCGCCGTTTTTTCGTTTATATTGAGATAACCGTGATATTCGATCTTCAGCTCGCCTTCGAGCGTGCCGTCGTCCGACAATGTAAATCTTCCGGTGCGGACGGCTCTTGTCTTGTCCATGGTAGCCATTGGGATCTTTACCCAAAGCGCCTCCTTAGCACCTTCTTGTGCACCCAATGCCGTTATTCCTTCTTTATACCATGGAAGCATGCCGAACGGCAGGTAAGGATCTGCTGGATCAACAATCCGCCAACCATCACCAATTTTTACGGCGATGCCAATGAAGTACAATATTATCCCCGCTGAATTCTGCTCGTCAAAAAAATATTCGGTTCGGTCATAGCCGAGAATCAACTGCGTCTCAAAACCCAGGGAATTAGCCAAACCGGCGAAAAGTTGTCTTATTTGATTTGGTGAGCCTTGTTTCGTTTCGAGGATCTTGTTTGGTTTATCGTTTTTGTTAACTGCTTTAAAGTAGTCTTGATGTGATATTGCCCTATTTAGTCGGAGGTTTTTGAACTCTTTCTGACAATAATCATATAATAGGCGAATTTTTTCCTCTTTGGTTGTTGCGTTGGTGGTTAACGTCCGAGCCTTTTCGATTACGTCACCATCCTCACCAGTTTTTTTTATGTATTCAAGTCTCTCTCTTGTCCCAAGGGTCGAAAGAGCCCAGACATCCTTGACATCTTCTGTCTTACTTTCGAGCTTAAATAATTGCAAAAACTGCTTTGTCTGGCTTTCTGGCGGCATATAGGGTTCGCTCTTGAGTGCGGGCACGCCCTTCTTTTCAAATACGTATTTGTTTGTTTTCTCATTCAAAGGAACCCCTTCAATAATGATCATGTTACGCGCTTTCACTTTCCATTTATCAATACCGCCATCAAGTTTGACCGTATAAGAAATTCTCTGCGCGGGAATTTTCGTTTGAAAGTTCAACCGGTAATAAAATGGCGTACTTCCGCCATAAGCTGACATCGAGACTGGATTGGTAATATCCAACTGTGGCAACATCGAGGTGTATAAAGGTGGGCTCCTAAATGACGAATGAATTTCATCGTAGCGATATTCGATAATCGAACGGGTGTCAAGATTCGGAACCGCAAAAGATTTTACTTTGTAGCTCAAATATTTGGTTTGCACAATAGACCTGTCGAAGAAATCCTTCTTGTTCAATACGAAAACTGATCCGTCATGATGGATGACGCGAGCCGCAAGGTTTTTGATTTCGTTGTTAGCCGGGATATCAATTTTGCTGTATTTTTGACGGCCGTTTTCGGTAAAAATTTTAAGCCTGACGTAATGTGAATAAACGAGTCCATCGCGTTGAAATACAGATGTTTCCCAAAAAATCGCCTCGGCATCAGCTCCGGGTTCTACGACGGCCTGTTCTAAAGCCAATTCCCCGGGTGTGACCGGTCGCCAATCATTCTCTTGTGATCGTGCGCGTAATACGGACGACAATACAATGATCACAGCAATTGTGAGAAGAAAAGCAGGACGAGAAATCGAAGGAATGAATTTCATATCGCTCAAACCGGTTTGATTTGTGCCGATTGCTGTTTCGTCACCGACCAAGGCAACCATATTAAACACTGACCTTGGGGTTTAGTTCGAGACTCTCAAAAACATTATACTATGGATATCCGCCGTATGAATTGAAACGAAAAACTGCTTTATACTCTCGTATCTGGCAAGGCCAAAATCCAGATCTCCGTTACGGCCGAATACTAGGGATCGTGTATATTTCAGCTTAGTCCCGTCTGCCGACAGATCGATACCTATATCCAAAGATTCATTCCCACGCGATATTTTCTGAGGTGGTGCAATGGATTCGGCGGCAAAGCCTCTAGGAAGTTGAACATTTATTTCGTCATTTTCTGACCAAGCATAATCGAATGCGATGTTATATCGCCTCTCGCTCTTAATAAATTTAGATTGGCTATTTTGCTCAAAGATGTTTGGCACAAAAATCAGCCGCTTGCCAGTTTTTTCTGCATACGACGGGATGCGGATGTGATACGCATATGCGAGAGGTTTTTCAGGATCCTTTGCATTTTCTATTAGGACGGACGTAATTTCGGCCTGATCGAGCATCTGCTTTTTTATGATGTCAATCACGGCCGTCTTATGAGCTGCTAATGAATAAGTATCGTAAATTTCCTTGTACGATCTGCCCAAGTGGCCAGTATATTCAACTCGAACATCGCCTTCCACCGACCCGTCATCATTCAAAAGCAAGTTCGCAATTCGCTTTTGTTTCGATTTTTCGGGTGGCGTGACTGGTGTACTAACAAAAAATGGACTATTTGGATCCGAAACCAAGGCGGACTGACCCTCTAGGTACCATGGAACGCTACCGAAAGGAACATATCGATCGCTAGGATCAATGAATTGCCAAACTTCGCCTATTTTTGCAGCGATCAATTCCGTCCTAATGAAAAAGCCATTCGCCAGTCCCCTTTCGAACCGTGCCTCCGTCCTAAGAGAAACATTCGCGACTCGCACATCAACGCCCGTTGAAGCCAGCATCGAACCAAAAAGCATTTTGATATCATGTGCTGTTCCTTTGCCCTGGTTGAGTACATCGGATGGGTTGCGATTCACTTTTAATTGCCTCTTCTGATCCGGCGTGAGGCCGGATGCGTCATCATCGACGTTCACGATCATTTTTCGGCAATATTCGAATATTTTCCTTACGTCCTCGATCGAATCCGTTGGAGTCCCGACTGCCTCGGTCGCTGCGCGCGTGATCCTTTCGTTAAAAGCTAACCACGATTCGTGATATTTCCAGGTGTCTTTCCCATAATCCCTCCAATACTGTTCAGCCGGAGCGAGGTCGCCTCTGCCCTCGTAATAAACCAGTACCCACGGCCGAACCTCATATTCCGAGGTCATATACGGCTCTTCCTTAAAGGCCGGGACGTTCTGCATTGTCGTGCTGTAGAACCCGTTTGCGTCTCTTACAAAGCCAGCCGTAGTATTGTTGGAATAGAGACGCATCGCGAGAGAAACCGCCGCCGGCTTTATGTAGTACTTAACAGACTGAACTGGAATATCACGAGCAAACATTAGCCTAACGTAGTGACTTAAAGAGTTTTGTCGAATCTCTTTCCAGCGATATTCCACAATTGAGCCTACCGTTACTCCGGGAAGAGCGAAAGATTTTGCTTGAAACTTTGCGCCCTTGCTTTTTAAAATCTCCCGGTCATAGATCCCCGATGGTGAGAGGTCAAGCATCGAGCCATCAGGCTTTATCGTCCTTGCAAAAATATCCTTAACGGAAATACTGACGCCATAATCTGACGTTCTGCCAAAATAGAGATCGACCTTACTGTTTTCCTCGCGACCGCGTTCGGTAAATACCTTGATCCTGACGTAATGTTGTAGTATGGTCTGAAAACCGTTCCTACTAAATTCGTCATCGACCCTTACCTCCCAAAAGATGGCTTCAGCATCAGCACCTGCTTCCACCTTAGGCGTCCTTAATTGAAGCTCTTCGGGTGTTACCGGGCGCCAGCCTTTGTCCTGCGACCATGCATTAATACCAGACGCCAGCGTGATAAATGCGACAACCACCAGGATCAGAGTAGTAGTACATGCAGGATTTAGCGGTCTCATATTGTTCTGAGTTGGACGATTCTTTTTGGGGATCTTCTGACCAGAAAATCCAAACCAAGTCATGTTGAATTCACATGACTGCTTACATCCTTGGAACTTCATAGACATTGGTGTTTAACATTTACTTTCGTGACAGTTCTCTGATTTTTCGAAAGAAGTGTACTACGGTTGATCTGTGAAATCAATGAAATTCAGTTTAGAGAGCGTGGAAATAGTTTTGTGATATAATTTCGGCAAAATCAGTTTGTTTTAATACAGTTTCATAACTTTAGGAGAGATTTAATGTCTGGTGATATCGATAAAATTAGAGGACTATTGGGTAGCGAGGCCGAGACGCTCTTGGGACACGTTTGTAACACAATCCCGAAGGAAAATCTGCAACTTCCTGGCGGTGATTTTGTGGATCGCGTTATAGCAAATTCGGATCGTAATATAAACGTGATGCGGAGCATGCAGGCACTTTTCAACAATGGACGGCTGTCCGGGACTGGTTACGTTTCGATCTTGCCGGTTGATCAGGGCATCGAGCATTCGGCGGGAGCGAGCTTTGCGCCAAATCCGATGTATTTCGACCC
>DAIRVI010000025.1:1193-5731 GCA_036802885.1 Pyrinomonadaceae bacterium | reverse complement strand
GCGGAAGCATTCGCGTACGCACATGAGCTGGGAATGGCGACTATTCTGTGGTGCTATTTGCGCAATTCGGCATTTAAAACACCAGAGGGCGATATGCACACAGCCGCCGATCTTACGGCGCAGGCAAACCACCTTGGCGTCACGATACAGGCTGATATCATCAAACAAAAACTGCCCGAACGTAACGGCGGCTATCCGGCGATGAACAAATCAGGGAGCTATGGTAAAACGCACAAAAAAGTCTATGACGAATTGACCAGCGACAACCCGATCGATCTCGTTCGGTATCAGGTCGCTAATTGCTACATGGGACGCGCCGGGCTGATAAATTCCGGCGGCGAATCAAAAGGTGAAAGCGATCTTGCTGATGCTGTTCGGACGGCGGTGGTCAACAAACGCGGGGGCGGTACCGGATTGATCTCTGGCCGAAAAGCGTTCCAACGGCCGATCGGCGATGGCGTCAAATTACTAAACGCGATACAAGACGTTTACCTTGCCAAGGAAATAACCGTCGCATAGTCTGAGCGAACGGATTTCGGGCCTAAAATTCTCATATCGAT
Source organism: Pyrinomonadaceae bacterium (assembly GCA_036802885.1). GTDB lineage: Bacteria > Acidobacteriota > Blastocatellia > Pyrinomonadales > Pyrinomonadaceae > OLB17. The sequence goes on along the minus strand of DAIRVI010000025.1, from coordinate 5,171 downwards.
CGGAATATATGACCAGTAACGAGAGTGGCGTGTGGAAATATGCTCTGGTTCCGACGCTGATCGTCTTATTTCTGGCGATCTTTCCACAGATAAATATTTGGCTTGTTAAGGGTTCGGCGTGGCAGGGAGCTTTTGTTGTTTCAAATTATGACGAAGTTGCTTATTCCGCGTACGTCAACTCGCTAATTGAGGGCCGACCGCGAAAAAATGACCCATTCATCGGACAGGATAATATTCCGGGCGAAACTCTGTACTCTATCCAGCTAATTCCGGCTTACGCCGTTGCGTGGCCGTCAAAACTACTCGGACTATCGGCGTCTACCGCCTTCATAATACTAAACGTCTTGCTCCCAATATTTTCGTCATTAGTCCTATTTTTTCTACTCAGGGCAGTTACCGGAGACAATTTATTATCGAGCGTAGGCGTTGTGTTTATCTTATGCCTTGGCACTGCTGCCGCATTCGAAGGGGAACTGCACCGTATGTTCCTTGGAAACGCTATTTGCGATTTCTTCCCGTTTCTGCGTCGTTATCAGCCGGGTTTTGCGTTTCCATTGTTCTTTATCTATTGCCTTTCCGCCTGGAAACTGTTTACTGCTGAGAAAACCAAGAATATTGTCCTGTACGGTATTGTATCCGGATTAATATTCGCGACTCTCGTGTACTCGTATTTCTATTTGTGGACAGCCGCTCTGGCGTGGTTTGCGTGCTTTTCGCTTTCGTGGGCACTGTGTCGAAGAAAGGAAATTCTTAAAACTTCCACAAAAGTGGTTATTGTTGGTATTTTCGCCATTGCAGCGATAATTCCATATATGTTAATGCTGTCCAACCGTCCGCAAAATATGGACGACACGCAGCTTCTCACGTTTACACGAGTCCCAAATTTACTCGTACTGCCTGAAATCATCGGATTTGTTCTCGCGGGGTTAATTCTCTTTTTAGTGAGACAAGGAAAGCTCGAATTAAGCTCGCCCGAGGCTTTACTTTCGCTCTCGATTACGGTAACGCCATTTGTGTTGTTTAACCAACAAATAGTCACCGGCCGCACTTTGCAGCCTGTGCACTACGAGATTTTTATTGCGAATTATCTGATGTTGACCTCGGCAATGCTCTTGATCTGGCTGATAGGGCGGGCATATGATACGGCAAACGTTGTCGTAAAAATCCGACGCGGATTGGTGTATTTAGGGATCGCTGCGGCGATGTGGGGATTTGTCGAATCAACCGCGACGGCGAGACGAAACGCAGGATATGAGAGCCTTCGCGACGATGCGATGCCGGTGTTGACATACCTGCACGAGATCGAAAAGAAAAACGGAAAGGTATCCGATCGATATCCGACCGTGATCTCGACAAATTTGATGGTTGCGGACTACATTCCTACGGTCACATCATACCGATCGCTTTGGAATCCGCATACGAATTCCGCAGGAGGCGTGAATTTCCTCGAAAACAAAGAGCTTTTCTACCGCTATCTTTATTATTCAAGTTTTGACGAGAATGACGTTGCGAAGGCAATGCAGGAACAGCTGTACGAGATGATGGCTGCTTTTTTTGGCGGTGGCCGGGCGTTGTCGGCCCTGGATGGTGAAGCAAAGCCAATAACTCGCGGAGAGATGGAAACCGAAATGAAAAACTACCTAAAATTCAGAACAGAATTCGACCGTGCGAAAGCGGCCGAGCCCGAGCTTTCATACATGATTGTTCCTACCAAGGCAGAGCCGAATTTTCAAATGCTCGACAAGTGGTACCAGCGCGACGAAGGTAGAGTATTCGGCCTTTTCAAGTTGTACAAACTCAGCTTGAAACCATAAGCATTCCGCTCTGAGGTCTCTTCTCTTTGTTCTTGTAAATTATTTTAACTTGAAAATATAATTGAATTTTTACATCTAACTCGCGATCTATTACGAAACGTTAGGGAAGTCTCATTAGACACAAAATAAGGGAGGATAGAAGTATGAAGAGATCAATCATTTTGTTTGCGGTAATTCTGTTTAGCACGGCAGCCCTCTATGCTCAGGGAGATAAAATGGCGATGCACCAGGAAAAATCGCTGTACTCGCGGCTTGGCGGATATGATGCCTTGGCTGCTGTGACGGACGATTTTATCGGGAGGCTATTGGGTGACAAGAAGCTGGCCAAGTACTTTGTCGGCGCCAGCAACGACTCAAAGAAAAGGATCAGGCAGCATATTGTCGATTTTCTTTGCGTAGCGACCGGCGGGCCGTGTGTTTATACGGGCCGTGATATGAAGACGGTTCACGATGGCCTGATGATCACAAAAGCTGAGTGGAACGGGAGCGTAAAGCATTTGATCGCGACGCTCGATAAATTCAAGGTCCCCGAGAAGGAAAAAGGCGAAGTGCTCGGGGCGGTCGGCGGTCTCGAAAAAGATATAGTCCAGACGAAATGATAAGCACGCGGCCGATACTCAGCTGTCTCTAAGCTCAATTTTATGTTGTGCGCAATAGACCGCTGAGTCGCCGCGCTTAAACCAAGGTTTCTCTCAAAAAAACCGTCCCTTTGACGCCCGATTCGCGCCCGAAAGAAATGGATTGGATTCTTTCTCGCCTCCGACCGATGTTTCCGGTCCATGCCCGCAATAGACGGTAAAATCGTCACTTAGACTTAGAATATTTTGTTCTATAGATTCGATCAACTGTTCGTAATTGCCACCGGGCAAGTCAGTCCGGCCGATGGACCCATTAAACAGACAGTCGCCCGTAAAAACCTTTCTCTCACTCACTTCCGCCAAAACGACGTGTCCGCGCGTATGTCCCGGACAATGCCGAACCGAGAATTTTAATCTGCCGACCTCATAATCCTCGCCGTGCTGGAAGTTTCGTGTCAGGCGCGGCGGCGGTTCGTAATCAAACCCGAGAGCCTTCATCTGCGCAGGCGGAATACCCATCATCAAAGGCTGCTGCGGTAATCCGTAATACAGGTCTTCGTCGTCCTTGTGCAGCAATATCTCGGCGTCGGGAAAGCTCTTTGCGAGATCTGCGGTGCCGCCGATGTGGTCAAGATGCCCATGCGTAAGCGTTATTGCCTGTAATTCGAGATGGTTGTCTTTGATAAAATCGACCAGATCATCCGATCGTTCACCTGGATCGATGCAGATCGCTTTGCGGGTCTCCTCGCAGGCGACAACGCGTGTGTTTTGCTGAAATGGCGTTAGGACAAAGGTTTTTATGATCATTCGTGTGTTAAGGAGTTCAAGTAATGTTCCGGATCGAATTCGGCCTTCATTCTGGCTTTCAATACAAAGAGTATCGCGTCGCGATAAGTGCTTGCATCGGGTTTACCGTTAAAGCAAGGCGTTTCAATATCGGTCAGATTTAGATAACTTATCAGGCAGCTTAGAAGCATCCAGAGCAATATCTCGTCCGGCGGACCGATCGGATTGTGTTTTATTATACTCTCTCGATCTTGGCTGACGCCCTGACAGATGCGTGCGAATTCAGCCTCGCTTATCTTTGTCATAGCATCTCGTGGTACATCAGATAATGCGACTGCTGCATTCCCACCGTTTCGTAGACGCGTTGCGCGTGGACGTTCTCTGTCTCGACGTAAAGCCTGATGCCGTAAACGTTTCCGGCCTCTCTTGCTAAGGTCTTTACAAAGTCGTAAAGCTGACTGTAAACTCGCTTTCCGCGAGCTTCGGGTCGAATATAAACGCTCTGTATCCACCAGAACCAGCGCCCACGCCAATCACTCCATTCGTAAGTGATCATCAGGCCGCCGACGATCTCGTCTCCGTCCTCAGCGACGATGTAAAAGCCCTTTTCGACGTCGTCAAAAACTGATTCGACCGCCGGTCCGACGACTTCGGGGTCGAGCCGCTTTCCCTCGGTCTCAAATGCCATCGCCTGATTAAATTCGACGAAACAATGAGCGTCTTCGTGGCGTGCGAGCCTGATTTTCATACTCTATTCCTTGACGAAACGCGCTTCGTCCTCTAGCCTAAAATGTTTTGCC
>DAIRVI010000025.1:0-1093 GCA_036802885.1 Pyrinomonadaceae bacterium | reverse complement strand
ATACTTTATCACGGCAACTGTTTCGACGGCGTTTCGTCGGCTGCCATTTTTACTAAATTTTACCGGGCGAAAATTAATTCGGATGCCGAGATCGCCTACATGCCCACAATGCACCGCGCGGGAAATGCATTTGACCGCGAACAGTTTGACGGCGACGAGAATGCGATCGTCGACTTTAAATATTGCCCGGATGAGCGTTTGACGTGGTGGTTTGATCACCACCAGTCCGCGTTTCTTTCGCCATCGGACGAGCAGCATTTTTTAGCGGATACTTCGGGCAAAAAGTTTCTCGACACGACGAGTAAATCGTGCGCCGAGTTCATAGCCCGAATTGCTAAAGAGAAATTTGATTTTGAGGACGAGAGCCTAGCGGAGCTGATCGAATGGGCCCACATCATCGACGGTGCGTTGTACGAATCGCCGGCCCAATGCGTTGAACTCCGCTCATCTGCACTTAAGCTGATGCAGGTCATCGAGGGTGAAAAGGATCCGGCGTTTGTTGAGAAAATTATTGAATTATTAACTCACGAAACGCTCGACCAGATCGTCGAAAGCGACGAAATTCAGGCAAAACTCGAGCCCATCCTCGAACGTCACTGGAGCACCGTCAATCTCATTAAGGAACGTGCCAAATATGGACGCGGCGTCGTTACCTTTGACCTGGCCGATACGGGTATCGACGGTTACAACAAGTTTATTCCCTACTATTTCTACCCGGAAACGACCTATAACGTTGCCTTGTCTCAGAGCGAATTTCGCACAAAGATTTCGGTCGGTTCAAATCCGTGGTCGCCGCGTCCACGCGAGCACAACATCGCCGAGATCTGCGAACGTTACGGTGGCGGCGGTCATGCCGTTGTCGGCGCCGTGAGCCTCAAGCCTGATGACCTCGAACTCGGAAAACGATACATGCGTGAGATAGTCGAAGAACTTCAATTTGCGGAATAAAAAAAGCGGCCCGAAAGCCGCCGCCGTTCAATGATTTCAGTTGATTGTTACGGTTTCTTTGCGAAAACTTTCGTCGTCGTATCGGTTCCACCATCGCGATTGGGTCGCTGTGACTCAACCGAGAGTGTCCCGTCGGCGTTCAACG
>DAIRVI010000024.1:0-31405 GCA_036802885.1 Pyrinomonadaceae bacterium | reverse complement strand
AAAACGGCTCGCCCTGATCCTCGTAAACGACCTTTATCCGGCCATTCTTGCAATAGATCATCTGAAAATCGACCTTGTGATAATGAACGTAATCCGGCACCTCGCCGCCCGTCGTTAGCCTTATATGATGAGCGGCGACCGCGTTCGGAGTCCCGCCTTTAGGCGGCTGCCCGCTAAAGCGGGGACTCAAAGCCCGGTATTCCATGCCCGCCCGACCTCTTATCCAGCTCCCCTCCTTACGAAGGAAGGGAGCGGCTTCAGCCACGGGGTGGTTCTCTACGACAAGCCTCACGACTACTCCATCATTCGACATAAACGCCTCGCGCGGCGCATCAGCCGGAAAGATCATGTCGAGCCGGTAGCCGAGTTGCTTTGTGTATTGCTCGATCGTCTCGTCGAGGCTTGTGCAGATAACTTCGCTTTCAGACATTATGACCCAGTCGCTACCGCTCACGGTTCTGACAAAACGACGATCTCGGACTTGATCGAATTCGCGATGTAGCACATCTCATGTGCGTCGTGATAGAGTTTGGCAAGCTCGTCGGCAGTTGGAATTGTGTCGCCGAGCCATTCGATCTGCGGGTCGAGCGTAATTTTCGCTAGCCACTGTCGACCATCTTCGAGCGCCGCCAGCTCGCCGACGGCGTTGTCCGTGTAATCGGCGATGTTAAAGCCCGCTCGCGCCGCGAGATAAAGAAACGTCAGCATGTGACACGACGAGACGGAGGCAACCAACGCTTCCTCAGGGTCGACCGCCGCTTCAACCGAAAATCGCGGCACAACCTGTGGCGAACTCGACGCCGGAACCTCGATCCCGCCGTCAAACGCCCACGTATGAGCGCGCGTGTAACGGTTATTCTGAAACGTCTCCGGCGAGTCGGATTTCCAGGTTATTTTTGCGGTGTATGTTGACATGACTTTAATCCTTTTTGTCGGAGGCATAGTAGATACCTCGATCATTCATTTGGAGCGCCCATTTAGATCCGAGGCATTGTAGCCATTCTGGTGATCTTATGACAGTTCCGTCAGCAAGGATTTCATCGGGTTTCCCATTATCGTCAATATCCGGCTCGAAAGCAGTCGCAATCATCCCTTCGGTTAAAATGACTTCACCATCGTTTTCGTCACGCGCAATTTCGTCGTGCGAGAGGCAGAGCAGGTCTCCGAATACGCCATTGAAGTCACCTCGCAGTCTCATGGTTTCAATCTATACAACATCCTTGGAAACGGAATTGTTTCGCGGACGTGTTCGATGCCGCACATCCACGCGACGGTGCGTTCGATGCCCATCCCGAAGCCGGCGTGCGGGACGCTGCCGTAACGGCGGAGGTCGAGGTACCATTCGAAGGTCGCTTGGTCGAGTCCGTGCGCTTTTAGTTGCTCGATCAGGTAATCGAGATTAGCGGCACGTTCGCCGCCGCCGATGATCTCGCCGTAGCCTTCCGGTGCGAGCAGGTCGATGCCGAGCGCGCATTCGGGTCGATCCTTATCGACTTCGAAGTAAAAACCTTTTATCGCAGCAGGGAAATGATGCACAAAAATCGGCTTGCCAAATTGGTTCGACAGATACGTCTCGTCGGGTGCGCCGAAGTCGCCGCCCCATTCAAATGTCGGAACGCGGACGCCCTCGTCCGCAATGAGCGACGCTTCGTCGCTCAGAGGTTCTTCCGCTGATGAATCTCCACTGTCGTCCCTGGCCGCGTTGCGGCCATTGCGGACGGGGGCGTCCGCGTTCCGTGCCTGCAGCATCTTGACGGCGTCGTCGTAATGCAGCCGCGGGAAGGGCGGGACAATAGCTTCGAGTTTGCTGATGTCGCGCTCGAGCGTTGCGAGTTCGTCTTTGCGATGAGCGAGAACTTCGCTGACGATATGGCAGATCAGTCCTTCGCCGAGGTCCATCATGTCTTCGTAACCGGCGTATGCGACCTCGGGCTCGACCATCCAAAACTCGGTCAGGTGACGACGCGTCTTCGACTTCTCTGCGCGAAAGGTCGGGCCGAACGCATACGATTTACCAAACGCGGCGGCGGTCGCTTCATTATAAAGCTGGCCGGACTGAGTCAGATACGCTTTGTCGTCGCCAAAATAATCGACCTCGAACAGCGTAGTAGTGCCCTCGCACGCGGCAGGCGTGAAGATGGGCGTGTCGGCAAGCGTAAAGCCTTGCCCGTCAAAGTAATCGCGAACCGCTTTGATGACCGTGTGACGAACTTTTAAAACTGCGTGCTGCTTCTTCGAGCGTATCCACAGATGGCGGTTGTCCATCAGGAATTCGGTGCCGTGCTCCTTTGGCGTGATCGGGTAATCGTGGACGTTCTGCAAAACTTCGAGGGCCGTGACATCAAGCTCGACGCCAAGCGACGAACGCGTGTCTTCCTTGACCGTACCCGTCACAATGATCGAGCTTTCCTGCCCCAATGAATCTGCGAGATCATAGAGAGCCTCGTCATTCGGCTTAAAAACTACGCACTGCACAATGCCAGTGCCGTCACGCAGCTGCAAAAACACTAGCTTGCCGCTCGAACGCTTGTTATAAAGCCAGCCTTTGAGAGTGACCGTATCGCCGATGTGATCTTTTAGTTGGTTGATGTAAGTCTGTTTCATAAATGCTATGTAAAGCTAGATTCTAATGGAAATTGCGGTGCGGACAAAACAACACCCGTGTTTGTTTGACTTTAACCGCCGCAATTATCAGACTTGGGACATAAATCAATATGTCGGAAGAGAAAAAGAAGAAAATAAACTACTCGAGCGCGTGGGCCGAGGCTCGAAAGATCATCTGGGGAGCGAGGTGGCGGTTGTTGTTTGGCAGCCTCCTTATGCTCGTCTCGCGGCTGGCCGGAATGGTCCTGCCGGCGTCGATGAAGTATATAGGCGATGAGGTTTTCACAAACAAAAACTATAGCCTTTTGAAGTGGATCGCACTTGTTATAGGCGTCTCGACGCTAATTCAGGGTGTCACCGGATTTGCTCTTTCACAAATTTTGGGCGTTGCCGCCCAACGAGCAATTACCGAGATGCGAAAGAACGTTCAGAAACATATCGAACGTTTGCCGATCTCGTATTTTGACTCGACGCAGAGCGGCCAGCTAATTTCGCGGATAATGAACGACGCCGAGGGCATCCGCAATCTTGTCGGCACTGGTTTAGGGCAGATACTCGGCAGTCTCGTAACCGCTACGATCTCCATCGCGGTGCTTTTTTATCTGAATTGGCAGCTGACACTCGCTACGATCGTCGTGCTTTTGATCTTTGGCGGAGCGCTTTTTTACGCGTTCAAGGTCCTGCGGCCGGTTTTTCGCGAACGCGGTGAACTCACGGCCCGGGTTACCGGCCGGCTTGGCGAATCGCTTGGTGGAATACGCATCGTCAAAGCGTATACCGCCGAAAAGCGTGAGGAACTATCGTTTGCTCGCGGTGCCCACAGTTTGTTTCGAAATGTCGCCAAGACGGTGACCGGCGTGTCGGCGATCTCGTCATTTTCGTCGGTCGTGATCGGCGCAATTGCCGTTGTGATGATCGTGATCGGCGGCAGTGCAGTGCAGGGAAACACGATGACGCTCGGTGATTTCCTGATGTACATCTCGTTTACGTTTTTGCTGGCGATGCCGGTGATCGAACTGACATCGATCGGAACCCAGATCACCGAGGCTCTCGCCGGACTCGACCGCATTCGCGAAATTATGTCGATGGCGACTGAGGACGAGGCGGACGCCGGTAAGGAGCCGCTGCCCGAGATCGAGGGCACTATCGATTTTGACGATGTTCATTTTGAATACGACAAGGACGTTCCGGTGTTGAAAGGCGTAAGTTTTCATTCGAAAGCCGGTGCGACAACGGCACTGGTCGGCTCGTCGGGTTCCGGAAAATCCACCATCCTCAGCCTCGTTCTTAATTTTATCCAACCAACATCCGGGACCATCAAGATCGACGGTAAAGACATTGGGACCGTTAAGCTGCGAGATTACAGACGGCATCTCGGCGTTGTTTTGCAGGACAATTTTCTTTTTGACGGCACGATCCTCGACAACATCCGATTCTCAAATCCGGAGGCAAATCTCGACACGATCAAGGAAGTTTGCAAAATCGCGAACGCTGACGAATTTATTGAGAAATTTCCAAATGGCTACGATACGGTGGTCGGTGAACGCGGTGTAAAACTATCAGGCGGCCAGCGCCAGCGTATCGCAATTGCTCGCGCATTGCTTGCAAACCCGCGAATACTGATCCTCGACGAGGCGACCTCGAGCCTCGACAGCGAATCCGAAGCGTTGATACAAGAGGGTTTGCGACGATTACGTGAGGGGCGAACGACGTTTGTTATCGCTCATCGGCTCTCAACAATCCGAAGCGCCGACCAGATTCTCGTGGTCGAGGCGGGCGAGATACTTGAACGCGGCAGCCACGACACGCTCGTCGCACTCGACGGACGCTACAAACAGCTTTATGATAAGCAGTATCGTTTTGAGCAGAATCTTTTCGTCAATCCGGGCGAGGATTTTACCGGCAAACCGCCGGAAGCATTAGCTCAAACAAAACTCTAGAAGGAGAAACCTAAAATCATGGCCGACCAACAAAACTATTCAAATCACGTGCGGTGGTTTCCGTTATTTCATTTTGTGTTAATGCCGCTTTTGCTCCTCAATCTGCTGAGCCATATTGTGCGATTGTTTTTGGCACCGCCCGAGAGCGGTCGCAAAACATTGGCATTTTGGGTGCTGCTAAGTTTTGTTTTGATCCTGATGGCTCTCGCAGCCCGTCTGCAATCGCTCAAGGCTCAGGACCGCATCATTCGTCTCGAAGAGCGGCTTCGCTACCAGCGTCTGCTATCGGCTGATGTGGCCGAAAAGGCTTCTGATCTGGCTGTCGGAAAGATCATTGCCCTGCGGTTTGCGTCTGACGCTGAACTGCCGAACCTCGTAAATCAGGTCCTCGAAGGCAAGCTGAAGACGTCAAAAGAGATCAAGATGGCGATCAAGGATTGGCGGCCGGACTACCACCGCGTCTGATCAACCTATTTCGCGGCGCAGCATTTCTTGAACGGCGGGAAACCGGCCGAGGCTCACGGCTACGCGCAGCGATATGCGAAACATCGGCTTGATGTACGGTATGTAGTGTGTCTTTCCACGAACGGCGGCCTGGTATGAGAATGTGCCGACAGCTTTTAGACAGCGCTGTATCGCCTGCAGTCGAAACTCATCTGCAAACATAGCCTCGTCGATCTTGGCGAGGCCGAGTTTTCTACGTAAATCAAGAAAAAATCGTCTTTTATCCGCTAGCCACTCAGGCGATGGCGGTTCTGTGATCCGGTCGAGCAGCAGGGAAACCAGGTCGTAGGTCGGCGAACCTATTCGGGCGTCCTGGTGATCGATGAGCCTCATTTTATCGTTGGCATCGATCATTATGTTCGCGGCGTGCAGGTCGCGGTGGCATAGCACGGTTGCGCAGGCCTCAAGCTCACGCGAGATGGTCTCGAATTCCGCATCCAGTTTCGCCTCGTCTCCCGCGGAAAGCGGCCGCTTCTGATACGACCCAAAATAATGTTCTTTGAAATAATTCAATTCCCAAACAAGTTTTTCGGTATCGAATTTGAGCCGCGAAGCGACCGAATTCATTTCAAACGCCTTGCCCGTCGCTGCCTGGATACGCGCGATCATCGAGATCGCTTCGTCGAGCCGCCTGGCACGAACGGCCTCGTCCGAATGAGCAAGCACGTCGAGCATGATGCGGTTGCCAAGGTCCTCCTGCACGATAACGCCCAGGTCGCCGTCGTAATCATAAACCTGAGCGACCGGCAATCCACTGGCCAAAAATAGTTTAGTGACATCCAGAAATGTGTTCGTCGATGGGTCGAACGCCTCGGGGTAAACGCACGCGACCGCCAGGCCGTCGTTCCAATCGATACGAAAATATTCGCGAATCGAGGCATCGCCGGTGATCTGCTCGATATTGGATATCCGCAAGTTTTTTGAGACCAGGAATTGCTCAAGCCGACGCTGATAATCTGACATAAAAAAGCCTTTCAGTTTAGCGGTACGATGTAGTTATCGCCCTGAATGTAGCCCTTAAGAGCCTTTTCGGGGATTTCCTTACAGCCGCGCACCATCTCGGCCCTCACGATCGCGACGTTTTCGTAGTGCTCACCCGACTCTATCTTTACTCCGTCGGCAATGATCGTTCGATACAGGGTCGCTCCGTCGCCGATGGTTACATCGTCCCAAAGAACCGAGTCCTTGAGGCTTGCGGCTCCGTCCAGTTTACAGTTACGTCCGAAATGCACATCGCCGGTTCCCATCATCGCCAGAGAAATGTCTAAATAACGAGGGATGGTCGAAAGCTCATACCAGCTCCCGTCGGTTACGTGCGCGGCGATCTTTTCGCCTTTAATAAGCGCCGGATTATAGAACGTCGGCACGATGTCCGAGTAAACTCCGCGCGGAATATAGTCGAAAACGCGCGGCTCGAAGATGTGGATGCCGGTGAACATAAACGGCGCGACGTCCGCCGCGTGAGGATCGCGGATCTCCTGCTCGGTAAAAGGATGTGCGAAGTCGCCGAAGCCGGTGAGAAAGCCCTCGTGAGCATAAACTTCGGTAAAGCGTTCGCGTTTAATGTTCGGTTTTAGGACCATTGTTGCGATCGCGCCCGAGTTTCGGTGGGTCTCAAGGGCCTCGCGAATATCTATATCGGTGATTATTTTTCCGTTTACGACCAGAAACGTACCATCCTCGAGATACTCGCGAGCGTTATCGAGCGCTCCGGCCGTGCCGAGTATCTTCGGTTCTTCGCGGGTGTAGTCGATATGCACGCCGAAGTCGCTGCCATCTCCGAGCGCGGCTATAACCGAATCAGGCTGGTGATGGAGATTGACGACAACCTCGCCGATACCAAACTTTGCCAGGTATTCGGCGACGTAGCCTACGAGCGGCTTGCCGAGAAAGGGAATAGCCGGTTTTGTGCGGTCGATGGTGAGTGGGAAGAGCCGTGTGCCAAAACCCGCGGCCAAGATCATTGCTTTCATCAGTCAGTCGTCCGTAGTCGGTAGTCAGTTGTCCGCATTCGGTGATACGTAGTCAGTAAAATCAATTATCCATTGTCCGATATCCATTATCAATTTCCACCGAAATAAAAAGGCCGGGAACTGTTCCCCGGCCCCATAGATCGTCAATGATAACAATCAGATCAATGAGTATTATAGGCCGCGAGGGGCAAGTCGTCGCCTACGCCCCAAGCAAACACCTGAAAGCCTGTCAGTGATCCGTTAACGTAGAATGCACTTAGGCCCGGTGTAGTACTCGACCGCCAGATAGCCTGGTCGGTTTTGCCGTCGCCGTCATAGTCACCCTGAGCGGGAATGTCCGAGGCAGCAAGACCCCAAAAAGTTTGCGTATAAGTGCTCGGGTTGGTACTCGGCCGGACAAACCAGCTCAGCGCGCTGCCAGAAACCCTGACAGTGGCAATGTCAGTCTTACCATCACCGTCATAATCGCCGGGGACAACAAGATCGCTTGATAGTCCAAAACCGACCACACTGTTCCCGCCGGTGGTAAACAGAGTCCAAAAATTAGCTTGAGAAGCCCCTTGGCGTTGGATGCAAAAATCGTTTTTGCCATCTCCATCGTAATCACCCGGGGCAGGGAAATCGCCGGAAAGTCCCCATTGGACAACAAAAACCTGTCCCCCCACAGCCTGTCGCCAGTACCACGTGCCAAAACGGTATACCGCGACGTCATCCTTACCGTCGTTATTATAGTCGCCAACCACGCTTGGGTCGTCGCCGGTTTGACCGAATGTATCAACTCGAACAGTCGAAGTCTGACTCTGCAGTATGTACCAGGCGGCGGTACCCGCCGGGCCCGCACGCCAGACTGCGACATCGCTTTTGTTATCACCGTCAAAGTCACCCGGGATAAAATTGTCCTCGCCGAGGCCCCAATTGACTATCTGGCTGCCGGCAGCACCATTGTATTGGGTATACCAGGTAGCCTGAGCAGCCGGCCCAGCGTTACGGATCACGGAAAAGTCGGTTTTGCCGTCACCGTTCATATCTACGACATGCTGTATGGCAGAACCTGCGGGCGAGTCAGGAATTGAAGACGGCACCGAAACTACCGATGCTTCATCCGATACAGTGCTTGTATCCTTTTGTGCAGACACTGTTACCGGTGCTGTAAAGGTCGAGATAACCAGTGCACAGGCAAAAACTGCCGCGAGCCCGAACGATCCTCGTAAAACTATCGCTGACTGTCTGAATTTCATACCACTATTCTCCCTATTTTTTTCTACTTTCTAGATGACGCGTGGGTAAGTTGATTCTTTATCGAAAACCCAAATTATAAGCGTTTTCGCGACGTTGTCAAGCACATCGTGTCGGTAACCCGCACGTAAGTAAGGGCTGTTCCTGTGCCGGCGTCGAGGGGCTCATTTGCGTTCGGGCTACCGACACGCTGAGAGTTACGTCATTGTTTTCGAGCGCCTTTTGCACAAAAAAAGGCTGGGAATTTCTTCCCAGCCGTAACGACCGTAAAATGATCCGAGTTCGATTAGTGAACTGCCCAACCTGCAACTGGGAAATCGGCGTTTTGACCCCATTCAAACTGGGTAACCGAACTGTTGCTCGAATTAAGAACCCAGAAGAAGTTTAGGTCAGGATTAACATTCGGACGCCAGATAGCGAGATCGGTTTTACCGTCGCCGTCATAATCGCCCGGAGCGGAAACGTCACCCGTGATTCCCCATTGAGTCTGGCTTTGAGCGCCGGTGCGGGTCAGAATATAGTGTTGTCTTAAACCGGACTGTGTTCGTCGGACACAGAAATCGGTCTTACCGTCGCCGTCATAATCACCGGGAAGAATAGCATCCGAGTCATTGCCCCAGTTGATATATTCAACAGCACCGCCACCCGATTTTAATAGTACGAATTGACCTTGAGGAGTCCCCGAAGGAGCGGTTCTCTGAACACAGAAATCGTTTTTGCCGTCGCCGTCAAAATCGCCGATATACGGGAAGAAATCGCCGTCAACCCCGGATCCCCACGGGACATACGTGACATTGCCGCTCGGATTGGCGAGACTGCCGCGATAGTAGAAGAAGCATTGACCGGCCGCGCCGCCAAATGGTGGACAACGATAGACCGCCGGATCGGCTTTGCCGTCGCCGTCATAATCGCCGACAACCTGCGGATCGTCATTGGTTTGACCGAAAAATTCAACTCTGACCGTGTTGGTCGAACTCTGCAGGATTTTGAAGTTTGCCTGAGTTGCCGGGGCTTCCGTCCAAACCGTCAGATCGTCCTTACCGTCGCCGTCAAAATCTTCGGTAAGGATAAAGTCGGTCGCGGCATCGCCGAGTTGTCCGATACCGGTTGCGCCCGAACCGCTCAGTTTCGAATACCAATAGATCGGCGGTGCGATCGCAGTTTCGTTCGAACCCGTTGGTTTGAATCTGCCTTTAACTTCTGGATCCCGGACCATCCTCGCGATCGGGGCCATTCCCGGAGCAGTCGCTTCGGTCAAAGGCGTGGTGGTGGCTCGCGCCACCACGAAATCGGTTTTGCCGTCGCCGTCAAAATCCGCGTTGGTGTCACCCGGTGCGACCGCGCCGACGATTGTCAAAACCGCCGCCGAGATCGAGCCGGTATCTCCGGCGGCATTGTCCGTGAATCTCAACGTCCAGGTGCCGTTCGGATTGGCAACGCCCGCGAAAGCGGCCGTCAGGTTCGTGACCGGCGATGTCGTGATCACCGGCTGCGGACCGGTTTGCGTCGTCCGGTAATCGCCCGGCGGAATAACCGCTGCCGCACCGGCGGTGTTGGCTGCCGCCCACCAATTGGTGCCGGCGGCTGTATCCTTAAAGTTATACGGTCCGGAAAGGTCAGATGAATCTCCCGCACTCGCGCCCGTTTGTCCTGTGCGGCCATAGATGACGAACGACGTACCATTGGGTGCGATCAACGTACAATTGATATCGCCAGCCCATGTATGAATCGGGCTGTAGGTATGGCTAACCTCTACATTAGTCGGTGCTCCTGTAATACCGGTAACGTTAAACGTGACGTTGAGCGGCGTTCCCGGAAGATTATCGGGAATCGCTCCAAAACCAGAGCCCGGAAAAGTCGCTGCGGGAGCCGCCAATTGCATTACGACATCTTGCCCTTCGCCCGAGTCGCTCTTTACGGCCTTTTGAGCCGATACGCTGACGGGAGTAGTGAATGTAGATGCAATGAACGCAAATACAAAAATTATCGAAAGCACGATCGCCCCCGGAAAAACTATCGCCGACTGTCTGAATTTCATCTGACCCCTTCTCCTTATTGATTGACCCGACCAAGCGGAAATTGACTTATTCTTAACTGCCAGAATTATTAGGCCTTCGTGTCACTTTGTCAAATGTAAACCGTGGCAAATCAAGCTGCGTGTTGAGAGTGGAAGAGTTGCAGAAGCCCGAACGAAGTAACTAAGTGCTCTCGCCATACTTTCCCAAACTGGGAGCGCACCGGCCGTTTGGACTCTTTCGTCTGTACTATTCGCGAAAAGCAATATGAGCGCGCGTTATTTCGTGTGGGGTTCTGGGTGCTGACGAAAAAAAGGCCGGGAATTCCTTCCCGGCCTGACAGATCGTAATTGATCTAACTTCGATCAGTGAACGTTCCAACTCGGAACAACGCCGTCGCCCTGGTTGCCATACCCAAATGTCTGCAGGGCGCCATCGCTAGACCGGCGAACCCAGTAAGTACTTGTACTCGGAGTCACGCTTGGTCTCCAGATAGCCACGTCGGTTTTGCCGTCGCCGTCGTAGTCGCCCGGCGCGCGGATATCGCCGGCACTGCCCCAACGAATCGGGTTAGCGCCGGTGCCGCCGCCATCGCGTTCGAGCAGGTAATACGACCGGCCTGATACGCCGCTAATTGTTTCGGTGCGCGAGACCATAAAGTCGTATTTGCCATCACCGTCATAATCTCCGGGAACGATTACATCGCTGTTTAGGCCCCACGTGATAAATTCCCTTCCACCGTCAAGTGATCTGAGCAGAACAAATTGTCCGGCCGGCGAGCCGCTCGGAGCGGTTCGCTGCAGACAGAAATCGAATTTACCGTCGCCGTCGAAATCTCCGGGGTTGGCAAAGACATCAAACTGCTGACCGAAGCCCCATGGAACATAAGTTACATTTCCCATCGGATTCGCGTTGGACCCACGATAAAAGAAGAAACACTGACCGGGACTGCCGATCGGCGGGCAGCGTTGAACCGCTACATCCGATTTTGCGTCACCGTCGTAATCACCCGTAATCGCCGGATCATCACCTGTTTGACCAAAAAGTTCCATCCGAACGGTGCTCGTAAAACTCTGAAAAATGTAAAACGCAGCGACTGTCGGAGCGCCTGGCCGCCAAACAGCGATGTCGGCTTTTCCGTCTCCATCGTAATCCGAAGGCACGACAAAGTCCGTCGTTGCCTCGCCAAAATCAACGATCGCGTTGTTTGCCTGCGAGGCGCTGTTATTGACAAACCATCTCAAACTTGTGCCCGGCACCAAATTCTCACTATCTGCCGGCGGATTATCAGCCAAATACTTCAGTTTTTCGCGGACCGATTCGAGCCGGTAGAATTCGCTTCCGCCCTGCAACATAGGTGTTACATCCCGAATCTGACTGTAGTCAGTTTTTCCATCGCCGCTGAAGTCCGCATTTGGTTTGGTCAGCACAACAGGCGCTCCGGTAATGGTCAGAGTTGCGGCCGAAACACTACCTGTGTCTCCGGAGGCATTGTCCGTAAATCTCAATGTCCAAGTCCCGTTGGCATTGGCAACACCCGCGAAAGCGGCCGTCAGGTTCGTGACCGGCGATGTCGTGATCACCGGCTGCGGACCGGTTTGCGTCGTCCGGTAATCGCCCGGCGGAATAACCGCTGCCGCACCGGCGGTGTTGGCTGCCGCCCACCAATTGGTGCCGGCGGCTGTATCCTTAAAGTTATACGGTCCGGAAAGGTCAGATGAATCTCCCGCACTCGCGCCCGTTTGTCCTGTGCGGCCATAGATGACGAACGACGTACCATTGGGTGCGATCAACGTACAATTGATATCGCCAGCCCATGTATGAATCGGGCTGTAGGTATGGCTAACCTCTACATTAGTCGGTGCTCCTGTAATACCGGTAACGTTAAACGTGACGTTGAGCGGCGTTCCCGGAAGATTATCGGGAATCGCTCCAAAACCAGAGCCCGGAAAAGTCGCTGCGGGAGCCGCCAATTGCATTACGACATCTTGCCCTTCGCCCGAGTCGCTCTTTACGGCCTTTTGAGCCGATACGCTGACGGGAGTAGTGAATGTAGATGCAATGAACGCAAATACAAAAATTATCGAAAGCACGATCGCCCCCGGAAAAACTATCGCCGACTGTCTGAATTTCATACAACTGTCTCCTTGGTTTCTACGGTTAACGCTTTGAGCCGAAATTGACTTTTGGTGAACTCGTAAATTATAGGCGATTTCCAAAGTATGTCAAGTATATCCGGTAGAGAATCGAAAGCGCGGCGAGGTTTGCGCCGCCACCCTTGACTTGCTTTGCATCGAGCGTACTATTGACAACCGGCAGGCAGCAACTTTATTGTCATTGACGTGAATGATACAAAAAACGACCGCCGTGAGATATTCGGCTGGCTGACGTATGACTGGGCGAATTCCGCCTTTTTTACAACGGTCGTTACGGTGCTCGCCGGGCCGTATCTGACGGCTCTGGCGCAAGCGGACGTCGGTAAAAGCGGCGTTGTCCTCAGTCTTGGGCCAATTGGCTCGGTTACATCCGACAATCTTTTTACATCGACGCTCGGTACCTCGATCTTTCTGCAGATATTCCTGCTACCGATGCTAGGTTCGATCGCCGACTTTACGCCGTTGAAAAAGAAAATGATGGCGTCATTTTGCTATTTCGGCGTCATTACCAGCTCACTGCTATTTTTTATCACGGGCACGGCGTATCTGTGGGGCTGCCTGTTTCTGCTGATATCAAATATCTGTTTTGCGGCTTCGAACGTTTTTTACAACTCGTTTCTCGTGGACATCACGACCGAGGATAAACGCGACAAGATCAGCAGTTACGGTTACGCCGCCGGATATGTCGGCGGGCTGATAATGCTGTTTATAAATCTCGCGCTGATAAATTTTGGCCCGTCGATCGGCATCGATAAGGGCCTCGCCGTCCGTATGTCGATGCTCGCGGCGTCGCTCTGGTGGGGAGCGTTTGCCGCCGTGACTTTTACGATGGTACGCACGCGTGAGCCTGAGCGTCAGGCAAACGGCAAGAGCTTGATCACTATCGGCTTTGTCGAGCTATGGCGGACGATGCGCGAGCTGGCCGGATTAAAATACACGCTTTTGTTTTTATGCGGTTATTTGCTCTACAACGATGGAATCCAGACCGTCATACTCAATTCGTCAATATTTTTGTCGCAGGAGCTTTTTATTTCACGCGGGGTCGAGAGTAACCCGACGTTCCTGCTGGGGATATTTGTCGTCGCCCAGATCTTTGCGTTGATCGGGGCATTGGTATTCGAACGGATCGCCCGTGTTATTGGAGCAAAACGCACGATTATCGTGTGTCTCGCGATATGGTCAGGAATAGTGGTGTTCGCATACGGATTCCTGCAGAGCTTTCTACAGGCTTGGATCATGGCCTCATTCATCGGGCTCGTGCTTGGCAGCACTCAGGCACTCTCGCGATCGCTATTTTCGCAGATGATACCGAAATCACGCGAATCCGCCTTTTTCGGACTGTACGAGATATCAGAGAAGGGAACTTCGTGGATAGGGAATTTGGTATTTGCGGTTGTGGTCGGCACGACCGGCTCGTATCGCCAGGCGATCCTTGCGCTGATCGTTTTCTTTGTGGCCGGGATGATAATTTTGATGGCGACGGATACAAAGCGGGCGATTCACGCGGCGGGCAATCTAACGCCGGAGGAAGCCGCAAACGGGTGAATGACGATTGGATTTCGACGTGTATAAAGATATAATGGCTGCATAATTTAGACCCGATATTTCAATACCAAACATAGTGATCGCCAATACAAACGAACGAATCGTAACCATATTTGGGGGCTCAAAGTGCGCTGAGAATTCGCCTGAGTATATTGAGGCAAAGGACCTCGGCTCGCGACTAGCCGAAGCCGGATTTACAATTTGCACCGGCGGCTATCTCGGCATAATGGAGGCCGCGTCGCGTGGCGCCCGCGAAAAGGGCGGACGCGTTTTCGGCATCGTGATGAATCAATTCAAGTCCGAGCCCAACCGCTATCTGACCGATAAAGTTGCGACAAACCACTTTTATGAGCGGCTGCAAAATCTGATCACGCGCTCGGTTGGTTTTGTGGCTCTTCGTGGTGGAATGGGCACTGTTACCGAAATTTCCCTGGTATGGAATAAACTTCAGACGGGCGTGCTGGGAAGACGTCCGCTCGTACTGGTCGGAGATTGCTGGAAACCCGTGATCGAAGCGTGGAAGGCGAATCTTGCCGTTAGCGATTCGGACGTAAGCTATCTGGATTTTGCCTCAAATGCAAAAGCCGCCGCGGATATCATTGTCGAAAAGGCCAAAGGAGTTGTTATATGATCTGCCCAAAGTGCACTGTTGAACTTATGGATGGGGCCAAATTTTGCGGCTCGTGCGGTTTTACACTTGTCACCGCGCCACCCCCACAACCGTCGCCTTCGCCACCACCGGTTGCCGCTGTACCTTCCGCCACACCGCCGGGCGGGGCGTTCCATTTTGACGCCGACGGACGCGGGCAGGGGCGTGGTTACACGTGGGCGATCGAGCATCAGGGCGCATTTGCACTCGCGGTCGTCAATCTACAGCCCGAACAGACTATCGCCGCCGAGGCCGGTGCAATGGTCTCAATGTCGGCGAATGTCGATCTGCACTCAGAGATGAAAGGCGGGGTTTTCGGCGCTCTGAAACGCGCCGTTGGCGGCGAAAGCGCGTTTGTTTCGACGTTCACGGCTCGCGGTGGCCCGGGCGAGGTTACATTCGCTCCTGGTGCGCCCGGCGACGTTGCCGGCATCGAGATGCAGAATCAGATGTTTATGGTCCAATCGAGCTCTTATCTCGCCGGTGATACTTCACTAGTGGTCGATACAAAATTTGGCGGGGCCAAATCGTTCTTTGGCGGCGAGGGTTTGTTCATTCTGCAGGTCTCGGGTACAGGCTTGCTCCTTGTGTCGTCGTTCGGAGCGATACACCGCCGGACACTGCGACCGGGCGAGCAGTATGTAATCGATACCGGCCACCTGATCGCATGGGAAGGGCATCTGCAGTACAACATCCGAAAAGCGGCGAAAAGCGGTTATTTGCGAAGCTTCCTAAGTGGCGAAGGTATGGTCGCCGAATTCACCGGCCCCGGCGAGATTCTCATCCAGACACGAAACCTGGCGGCTTTTGCGGGTCTCTTAAAACCATTCTTTCCATCGCAAGGCAGCGGACGAGGATTTGGTTTCGGCAACTAAAGTGCCGGAAATATCATTGAATAAATTCCTCTGTTAGAGTAATTGCAGTATGGAGCAAGCAGCCAGAAAACCCGAACGGCACTTTCCGGCGATAGCCGTTTCGCACGGTATAGGCATCGGCCATGTGGTGTTTTTGCACGGGGATAAATGGCAATTTCCTCGCCGAGACCTTGCTGTTGACACGGCCGAGTCTGAGAGCATTCGTTTTAGAGCCGCGGTTGACGAAGCCTTGAAACAGCTGCAGATTGTTGCGGCAGACGTCGATGCCGACCCTTTGCATCCCGTAACGGGTATTTTCGGCGTTCATCAGTTGATCCTCGAGTCATCCTTTATCGAGCGGATAGATGCGATTATTAGAGAGCAAAGTGTAAATGCGGAATGGGCGATTTTAGAGGTTCTCCGTGAACATAGAGCGCGGCAGGAAGCTGCAGACGATCAATATTTCAAAGATAAATACATCGATATCGAGGACGTCGCAAACCGCCTTTTGACCGTGCTTAACGGCCCGGATGAGACTGAGCGAGGCGATTCGAACGCGGTTATCGTCGCCCGTGATCTGCAGCCATCGGCGATTGTCGAGCTTGCCAAGAGCAATCCTGCCGGAATAATTACGACGAGCGGCGGCTGGACATCGCACACCTCAATTCTTGCGCGTGAATTCAAACTTCCGATGGTGTCCGGCATCCGCGATCTTGAAAACGTGTTATCCGACGGTGACTCCGTAATTGTCGATGGTTTTAACGGGGAGATAATCGTGAACCCGGAAAGGGAAGTGATCAACGATTTTCGATTGATCGACAAGGAACGTATAACCCAACAAAGCGATGTCGACACTGGGTCAAATTCATGCACAACTCTCGACGGCACCGAGATCGCCATTCGGATGAATGCCGATCTTCCGGATGCATATCTGGTATTAAAGGACTCAGGCGCCCGCGGTATCGGGCTTTACAGGTCCGAATCGTTGATAAAGCGGCCAGGTGAGATTCCGTCCGAGGATGCTCAGGTGACAGCATACCGCAAGGCGGCTGAGGCGGCGGGTGAGTTTGGCGTCAAGATAAGGACGTTTGACACCGGTACCGATCAACTTGGTTTTGACGAGCTCGCGGTTGAGCAAAATCCGTCCCTCGGGCTTAGATCAATTAGGCTGAGCCTGTCGGTTACGACACATTTTCGGACTCAGATCCGAGCGATCCTCAGGGCCGCCGCCGGCCTAAAGATCGACATCGTTCTGCCGATGATCTCGGGCGTGAACGAAATTGTGCGGTCCAAAGCGATCATTGAGGAGGAACGCTCGAAACTCGCTGCTGATGATTTACCTTTCGGCGATACTCGGTTGGGAGCCATGATCGAAGTTCCATCGGCCGTCCTAACGGCGCGGGAAATCGCGTCGAAAGTTGATTTTTTATGTCTCGGCACCAACGATCTCGTGCAGTATCTTTTAGCCGTTGATCGGGACAACGATTCGGTTGCCGATTGGTACCAGACCCTGCATCCTGCGGTGATACGGGCCGTGATCGAGGTTCTGTCGGCGGCAGACGATGCCGGCCTACCAGCGACAGTTTGTGGCGAAATGGCCGGCTCTGCGTTTTATGTACCGCTTTTGATCGGCCTCGGTGTTCGCGAGCTTAGTATGAACGTTAATTCGATCAAGCCCGTTAAGCGCCTGATTTCGGGCATCTCGCTAAACGACCTTGCCGAACTCGCCGAAACCGTTAAAACTCTCGAAACAGCCGAAGAGATCGAAGGCGTTCTCCGGGCGCATTATCTTCAGAATTGGCACGATCTCTTTCCGCCCGGTTTGATCGAAGCAAAACATCGTTAGTTTTTCCAAATAAAAACTAGAATTCGCTCGCTTTTGTTTGTTTACTAAGCCGTGGCGCCTACACGTCCGCAAGGAAAATGGTGAGTAGGTGCGCATCGATCAACCTGATCCGGAGCGGCAGACGATGAACCAGAATCTTTTAAGAATTTTCTCAGAGCTAAACGCAAGATTTGTTTATCCTGTTTTGCTGCCAGTATTACTCGTTTCGGCGACGACCATCACCGGACAGACAACTACTAGGCAGGGCAATAATAATCCCTATTCTCCGAGCCCGGACGCCAAGTCACAAACACCTGAACGGCCGGTGAAGAACGACAACCCGTCCGCCGGAGAAGTTGTTTTCGTGATGCAGAATCGCCCTTCTCCGACGCGTTACGAATCACCGACTATCGCTCAACAAACGCTCAGGATCGCAAAGAATGCAGACCGTCGGGCCGTGCCGCCGATGGAAATTTATAAGGTCGGTGTCGGCGATATTCTCTTTGTAACGCTAAAAGATGCCACCGGAGGGTCAGGCTATTACACGGTTCGAGCGGACGGGACGATCGATTATCCGCTTGCCGGTGAAAACGTTGTGGTCGCCGACCAAACGGTCGAAGATATCGAGTCGACACTCGCGACCGGTATTAGTCTATTCTCAAACCCGCAGGTTGAGGTCGTCGTGCGAGAATACGCGAGTCATAAGATCACGATCGCTGGAATGGCTGAGACCACTGGCGATGTATATCTCCGCCGAGAGGCAATGCCTTTATTCGTAATTCGGGCAGAGGCTGGCGTTAGCTCCAAGGCCACTACCGCGATAATTAATAGGGCTGCGACGATGAAGATTGACTCGTACGATCTGCGCGAACCTAATGCCGCCAACGCACTCGTGTATCCCGGTGACGCGGTTGAGTTTGCGGGCGCAGTAACGGCCTTAGAAACGTACTTTGTAGCCGGAGAGGTGATGTCGGCCGGTCAGAAGCCGTTCGTCACCGGACTAACGCTTTATCAGGCTGTGATCGCGTCGGGAGGAGCAAAGGGAAGCGCCAAAAAAGCGATCATTCGTCGGAAGAATGATAAAGGTCTCTTCTCGAGCGTCCAATATAATCTGGGCGACATTGTGGGTGGCAAAGCTGTCGATCCCAATCTATCACCCGGCGACATTGTTGAAATACAAGATTAGCTCTTTTGTAACTGTTATTTGACTGTTCAACATTTTTTGTTATACTTTTCGAGCCTTACAAAGAAGTGCGGTGGATGGTCGCTGTTGCGTAAAGCAAGAGAGGAAAGTCCGAACACCAAAGGGCAGCGAGCCGGATAACATCCGGGCGTTCGCTTACGGCGAACGACGACAAGTGCAACAGAGAATATACCAGCCCGAAAGGGTGATGGGTGAAATGGTGAGGTAAGAGCTCACCGGCGTGTCTGGTAACAGTCGCGGCCAGGTAAACTCTTCGCGGTGCAAGGCCAAATAGGGAAACGAGACCGAGCTGCTCGCTCGGGTTCCGGAGCAATCCGGGGGCGTTTTCGGGTAGGCCGCTCGATCCCGATGGCAACATCGGGGCTAGATGAATGATCATAGTCCGCTTCGGCGGAAACAAGATTCGGCTTATAGCCGCGCATTTTTTGTAAGGTAATAGTTTTTTTAATTTGTAGGAGACGTTTCTTTTTATGGCAAACCGGAAAGGTGTATTTATCGGAGCATATGTTCCGAATGAGTTGAAAGAGTCGCTGCGTCGACGAGCGGCAGGCGAACATCGCACGCTTTCGCAAGAGATCACGCGAATACTGGTCGAAGCCGTTCACGGTCAAGGGCTGCCGGCCGGCAGCGTGGATCGTCGCGGTTCACATATTATCCCGCGGCGACGTGCAACCGATCCGCCAATTCGCAGAAGAGTCGAAGATCTGCCGTACATACCGGTCGAAGGTAAAAAGAAATAGGGCCCTAAAAACCTACATATCTTTGCGTTGCCGTCTATAACGCCGGCAACGCCTTTTTTGCGCTTTGTTTGTCTGATACCATAATTCGAGATGGAAAAGAACACTGTACTCTACATTATCGTGGCTTCTCTCGTTGGATTTATCGCTGGGTTTTGGCTCGCAAATTCGATAAACCGCTCCGCTCAAAACACTTCTGTCGCGCAGAAAACGACAACAAATACGGCTACTTCAAGCACCGCCCCGGTCACCGCCGAGCCCGATCTTACCGAAGATGAAATAAAAGCTAAGATCGCCGACGCCGATCGGAATGCGGGCAACTTCGCCTTTCAGAAGAGTCTTGGTACCGCCCTTTACAGATATGCGTCGATGAAGCAAAATCCCGATTTGCTCAAGGACGTGGTGCGAATCCTGGACCGGGCAAAGTCGCTTAACGCAACCGATTTCGACGTCCTGGTCGCATTGGGCAACGCACATTTTGACCTAGGTTTTGCGGAGAAAGAGACGGCCGAGTATCAGAAGGCTCGTGAGATCTATACGAGCGCACTCCAGCTCAAGCCCGGCGATGCCGACGTGTCGACCGATCTCGGCCTGACCTATTTCTTGCAGGAGCCGCCCGCTTTGGAGAAAGCGGCTGCCGAATTGCAAAAGGTAGTGGACGCAAATCCTAAACATACGAGGTCAATGCAATTTCTCGTACGCGTACTTATAAAGCAAAACAAATTGCCGGAAGCCGAGAAAGCCCTCGCAAAATTAAAGGGTATTGATCCTAACTATGATGCTATTCCCGACTTGACCTCAGAAATATCGGACGCTCAAAACGGCCTAAAATAGATGAAGGAATCGATCTTCATACTCCTTATCGTTTGCGTGCTGGCTGCGTTTACGGCCATACGATACCGAAAACAGATTGCGGGGATGATCGGATTTGCTCGAATGCTGAAAGATGCCAAAGATTCTGCTTTGCAGGCCGGTGCGCCCGGCGTTGAGCCCGCAGGTGTGCCGCTCGTGAATTGTTCGAAGTGTGGTGTTTGGGTTCCGAAGAACAAATCGATAAAGGTGGGCGACCTGGGCTTTTGTTCGAACACCTGCCTGGAAACTTCTAAAACTAACTAACGAAGCGCTCCAGATACCACGCGATCATCCTGTCGCCAAAAAGCAGCGCAACGATCGAGCCGATACCGAGAAAGATGCCGAAGGGTATCTGAGTTTGCAAATCTCGATCTTTCTGTTTCGACACAACAATAATGCCGGCTAACGCACCGGTAAAAGCTCCGATAAAGATAGTCAGAATTGTCAAACGCCAACCGAGCAGTGCTCCTATGCCAAATAGCAATTTGACGTCGCCAAGCCCCATCGCGTCGACCCCGCGGAGCAGCTTCCACAAAGCTCCTACCAGCCAAAGCGATCCGCCGCCTATCAATGCTCCGAATAACGCTCCGGCAAGGCTCACGGCCCAAGCCGGATAACCGTGGAGCGACGCGATTGGAGCGTAAGTGGTGTCAGAAAAGTAGTTGCCCGCGAAAAAAATGGGAAATAGGATTCGTACCGCCAGCGCGACGAGAAACATCGGGTAGGTGATGACGTTTGGCAAGATCATGTGCTCGGCGTCGATAAATATGAGGGCGATCATTGCCGAAATAAATGCAAGCGCTACCAGCAAATATGGCGTCATGCCAAGCTGCATCAGAGCGATCATAAAAACCAAGCCGGTCAGAGCCTCAACCGCAGGGTAACGCCATGCTATCGGTTCCTTGCAGTTGCTGCATTTGCCGCCGAGCATTAGCCAGCCTAGGATCGGGATATTGTAGTAAAACTTGATTGCCGCCTTACAATTCGGGCACGCCGAACCGGTCAAAAGCGACAGTTCGTTAGGCACGCGATAGATTACGACATTCAAAAAACTGCCGATGCACGCCCCCAAAACGAACACAAAAATATAGCCGATGACATCCGGTATGCCGAGAGCCGATTCGAGCGAAGCTAAGAGAGTTATCTCCATGTTTTTTGTTTCAGGATTGGACCAGAAGCACCAACGCGAGCGGACG
This sequence comes from Pyrinomonadaceae bacterium, assembly GCA_036802885.1. Taxonomy (GTDB): domain Bacteria; phylum Acidobacteriota; class Blastocatellia; order Pyrinomonadales; family Pyrinomonadaceae; genus OLB17. Next base: position 10,115 of record DAIRVI010000024.1, on the reverse strand, counting down.
GGTTCTTATCGTTATGACGAGGCTACCCCACTCAAAACATAATAATTCGTTTACGAAAAAAAGGGAAGATGAGACTGAAATCAGCCTGCCTGCGTGGCCGGTAAGGGACTTCACTAAAAAAATGGCCCGTCGAGATCGACAAGGCCATTTGATATTACCAATATTCGATTATTATTGGACACTAACTACGTGCCTGTTTCCCAGCTCGACATGTATTCGAGCATTTCCGGTGTGAGTTCGTCGATATTGATGCCCATTGCTCGTAGCTTGAGACCAGCGATTTCCTGATCGACTTCGGGTGGCAGGACGTGAACGCCGGCGGCGAGTTTTCCTTTCTGTTTCACCAGATACTCGGCAGACAGCGCCTGGTTGGCAAATGACATATCCATAACCGATGCCGGGTGACCCTCAGCAGCAGCGAGGTTGATCAGGCGGCCTTCGCCAAGTACGATTATGCTCTTTCCGCCTGCAACGCCAATGTATTCTTCGACGAACGGACGACGTTTGACTGCATCCGCCGACATTTCGCGGAGAGCCTCAAGATTCAGTTCAAGGTCAAAGTGGCCGCTATTACATACGATCGCTCCGTCCTTCATCACCTCAAAATGCTCTTTATCGATGACGTGGCGATTACCAGTAACGGTGACGAAGAAGTCGCCGACCTTGGCAGCTTCTTTGATCGGCATGACACGGAAGCCGTCCATGACGGCCTCGATCGCCTTGATCGGATCGATCTCGCAGACGACGACGTTAGAGCCTAACCCGCGGGCACGCATAGCCACGCCCTTGCCGCACCACCCGTAGCCGACGACGACCATTGTTTTGCCCGCAAGCAAAATATTGGTTGCGCGAATAATGCCGTCGAGCGTGGATTGGCCCGTTCCGTAACGGTTGTCAAAGAAGTGTTTGGTCTGCGCGTCGTTGACCGCGATAGAAGGGAAGGTTAGTACGCCGGCCTTGACCATCGATTTGAGACGAACAATTCCGGTAGTCGTCTCCTCAGTTGTTCCGATCAGATTTGGGATTAGCTCAGGCTTTTCCTTAATCATTGTCGCGACAACGTCCGATCCGTCGTCGATGATGAGATTTGGATTCGTATCAAGAGCCGCTTTGACGTGCCGGACATAAGTTTCGGTCGATTCGCCCTTGTGAGCCATGACCGGAATACCCCAATCAGCAACAAGCGAAGCCGCGACGTCGTCCTGCGTCGAAAGCGGATTGGAGGCTATGAGAAGCGATTCTGCACCACCTGCCTGCAATGTACGAGCAAGATTCGCGGTTTCCGTCGTTATATGCGCACATGCGATTAGCTTAACGCCAGTGAGCGGCTTCTCAGCCTCAAAACGCTCACGAATGAGACGCAAAACCGGCATTTCGCGGTCGGCCCACTCGATGCGCTGTTTGCCTTGCGGTGCAAGGCCGATGTCTTTAATATCGTATTCCATTGATGTTCCCGGATTAGCCATTTGTTCCAATACCTCTATGATTATCAGCAGCCGATCTCAGAGCTTCGGCTTTGTCTGTTATTTCCCACGTAAATTCATCATTCGTACGGCCGAAATGCCCAAATCGGGCCGTTTCCTTGTAGATCGGACGTCGCAGATCCAATGCCTCGATGATCGCCGCCGGCGTTAACGTAAAATTCTCGCGTACGATGTCTGAAATCTGCTCGTCGTCGATCGTTCCCGTGCCGTGAGTTTCGATCAAAACCGACACCGGCTCGGCAACTCCGATCGCGTAAGCCAATTGGACAGTGCATTTATCGGCAAGACCGGCAGCAACAACGTTCTTAGCGATGTAGCGGGCCATATATGCAGCTGAGCGGTCAACTTTGGTCGGATCTTTGCCCGAGAAAGCACCACCGCCGTGAGGAGCATAGCCGCCGTAAGTATCAACGATGATCTTACGACCGGTGACCCCCGCATCGCCCATCGGCCCACCGACGACAAAACGTCCCGTTGGATTTATGTGATATTTGGTGTTTTCGTCGAGCAGTTCTGCAGGAATTACCGCTTTAATTACCTTATCCATAACATCCTCGCGGATCTGGTCGATGTGCACGTCATCTGTTTGCGTTGAAACGACCACGGCTTCGACACGAAACGGTCGGCCGTCACGATATTCGATCGACACCTGCGATTTTCCATCAGGCCGCAGATAGGGAATCGTACCGTCCCTGCGTACTTCTGAAAGCTTTCGAGTCAAATTATGAGCCATTTGGATCGGCATCGGCATAAGCTCAGGCGTCTCATTACAAGCGTACCCAAACATCAATCCCTGATCTCCGGCTCCGCCCGTGTCAACACCTTGAGAAATGTCCGGCGACTGCGTGCCTATAGCATCGATTACGCTGCAGGTGTTCGCATCGTATCCAAACGAGGCGTCGTTATAGCCGATCTCATGTATGGTGTCCCGAATGATCTGTTTATAATTGACTGTCGCTGTGGTCGTGATCTCACCGGCGACAACGGCCAACCCCGTGGTAACCAGCGTTTCACACGCAACTCGGGCGTTCGGATCCTGCGAAAGTATTGCGTCGAGAATGGCGTCCGAAATATGATCCGCGATCTTATCGGGATGGCCCTCGGTAACCGACTCAGATGTAAATAGAAAATTTCCTTTACTCAATTGTTTACTTAACTCCTTTAATAGGGTTGTACTAACTGGAATCTGCGATAAATAACAAAACGATAATGATAGCTTTTTACTGTAAATGTGTCAAAGCAGAATCAGAAAAATCGAGGGGGAAGAGGCAGGCTGGAGTCGCACTGGTAATCGGGCGAGACATTTAGGAATATCTACCGCGTCTGATAATAGAGATTATGTAATCATCAAAGGGGAATCACCCAATCAGCTCCGGCCAGTCGTCGGCTGGCTTCTCGGCATCGTCAGCGGGGCCGCTGGTCACGTTGGACGCAGCCGAGAGATCGATTACTTTTTGTTCGACAAAGATTGGACAGTCAAGTCGCAATGCCAGCGCAATCGCGTCCGATGGTCGCGCGTCCAGCATTACGGGCTCATCATTGCGATCGACGAGCTCGATGCGTGCAAAGAAGGTATTTTCGAGCAGATCAGAAATTACGACGCTCGAAGCTGAAAGTTGGCATTCAATGATAACGTTTCTGAGTAGATCGTGTGTCATCGGCCTTTGTGGTACTACTTTTTCAATTTCTAGCGCAATTGCGTTGGCCTCAAACGCTCCGACCCAGATCGGCAGAACAGTTTCCGACTCGACACCCTTAAGCACCACAATTGGAGTATTCGTATTTGGGTCCATTATCAGTGCGCCGATTTTCACCTCGACAAGATGCTGCTCATTTTTCATATATAACTAGTTAAGCTTACCAAATAATGAATTAGCCTTTATTTCATTGATCTTCACATCAACGATCTTGCCCAGAAGTTGTTCGGGCCCTTCGAAGTTCACGACTTTATGACAGGTCGAATGTCCCGTGAGACCATTATGGGTGCGGCTTGATCGGCTCTCTACTAATACTTTAAGCACTTTATTAAGATATCGCTGTAAACGATTGTTCTGTATACGCTTCTGGACATTTTCGAGTTCGAGAAATCGCAATGTTTTCTCAGCTTCCGACACATCGTCCGCCATCTCGAATGCGGGCGTACCCGGCCGCGGCGAATACTTAAAAATGTATGCCATATCAAAACCGCAATACTCGACCATTCTAACTGAATCCTGAAAATCGGCTTCGGTTTCGCCAGGAAATCCAACAATAATATCGGTTGTGAGTGCAATCTCGCGACTTGACGATCTTAGGCGATCGATCTTTTCGAAATATTTTTCGATCGTGTGGCCTCGTTTCATCGCCGCCAAAACCCGATTGCTGCCAGACTGGATAGGCAGATGAACCCAATTACAGAGGTTTTCGTACTCTTCAATAGTTTCAACGATGTCCGAGTTAAAATCGCGGGGAAATGAGGTCGTAAACTTTATTCGCTCTATACCGGTAGCAGCAACGGCCCGCAAAAGGCGCGAAAACGCCGACTTCCCTGTAAAGCCCGCGAGGCCTGAGTCGGTTTGAGGCTTATAACTATTGACATTTTGGCCTATCAAGTGGACTTCGCGGACGCCTTTTTCCTTCAAATCGCAAACCTGACGTATGACCTCCGCGGCCTCAAAGCTGCGTTCCCTTCCCCGTGAAAACGGCACAATGCAATACGTGCAAAACTTGTTACAGCCCTCAATTATCGGCAAAAACGCAACATACGGCGAATGGCGGTGGGTATCGGCGACGGTCCAATCGTAATTATCCTCTCGTTCGCCTACATCGAGGATGTTCTTGCCCGTTTGAAAGGTCTCATTAATCGCAGCCGAAACGCGCCCCACGGCCCGCGTTCCCAATACGAAATTGACACCTTCGATCTTCTCAAACAGGGTTTCACCCTCTAACTGGGCTACGCAGCCCATTACTCCGACGACAGGCATATTCTTCGCTGCCTTTTTTCTAAGCCGCCCAACTCTCGAATAAAGTTTATGCTCGGCTTTTTCGCGAACAGAACACGTATTGATGATCACGACGTCTGCTGCCATCTCGTCCGCCGTCATTTCGAAGCCATCCCGCGCAAGGGTCGTCGAAATGCGCTCCGAATCGGAGACGTTCATTTGACACCCAAATGTTTCGAGATAAACTTTCTTCATATATGGCGGAAAAAACGGAACGGCCAGTTTTCGGGACAAAAGACTTCGTTCACCTGCATTTGCACTCCGATTATAGCTTGTTGCAGAGCACAATCCAACTCAAGCCTCTTGCAGCGAGACTTGGAGAACTTAACCAAAAAGCCTGTGCAATTACGGATTACGGCAATATGTACGGGGCGGTTTCGTTTTTTAATGAAATGACGTCGAAAGGCATCACGCCGATCATCGGCTATGAAGCCTACCTTAAGTTCGGCAGCCGTTTTGATCGCAGCACATCCGTCGAAGCCGGCGAAAAAGGCTATTACAGCCTAATCCTTCTTGCCCAAGATCTCGAAGGTTATCAGAATCTTGTCCATTTGGCGTCAAAGGCTTTTACGGAGGGATTTTACTATAAACCTCGGATCGACATTGATCTTTTGGCCGAGCGAAGTGCCGGATTGGTTGGCCTTTCAGCTGGAATCGATGGAGCGGTTGGGCATTTTCTTGCTAATGGCAACGAAGATAAGGCCCTTTCAAATGCAAAGACGCTCGAGGACATTCTCGGCGCTGGAAGTTTCTTTCTCGAGATTCAGGATCAGCCCGATGAAAGCGGTGCACAGCTTGTCAAAAAGACCGCCGACCTCGCAAAACTCAGCGGGATACCGTTAGTAGCCACGAATGGCGTCCATTATCTGAACAAGGACGACGCTCGATCGCATCAGGTGCTGATCGCTATAGGCGAGGGTCGTACCGTATCGGACCTTTCGCGCGATTCGACAAGAGCTGTTCGTTATTTGCGTTCCGCTGAGGAAATGTGGGGAATATTCGGCGCCGAACTGCCCCAATCGCTAACAAATACTCTGAAGATAGCCGAAATGTGCGACCTCGATTTACCGCAGGGCGACGAGGTGCGGCAACTGCCGAATTACCCGCTCCCGACCGATAAAGGCTTTGCGAACGTCGACGTCTATTTTGAGAAAGTGCTGCGAGACGGCTTCGAGGATCGTAAAAAGACTGAATGGGAACCGATGATCGCACTTGGAACGCTTGTTCACGATCTATCAGAATACGAGAAACGTCTCGATATTGAGATCGCGACTATCAAGAAAATGGGGTTTCCGGGTTATTTTTTGATTGTTTGGGATTTTATTAAATATGCTCGGGAGCAAGGAATTCCGGTTGGGCCGGGGCGAGGTTCGGCGGCTGGCTCACTCGCGGCTTACTGTCTGCGGATAACCGATGTCGATCCGTTGCAATATGAGCTGCTGTTCGAACGTTTTCTCAATCCGGGCCGAATATCGATGCCCGACATCGACATCGATTTCTGCATTCGCGGTCGAGGAAAGGTGATCGATCACGTCACTGAGTTCTATGGCCGTGAATCGGTTTGCCAGATCATCACATTTGGCACAATGGCGTCGCGGGCCGCGATCAAGGATGTGGGTCGAGCCCTGGATATGCCCTACGGCGATGTCGAAAAGATCGCAAAGATGATTCCCCCACCGATACGCGGAAGAAATGTGAGCATTTCTCAGGCACTTGAGAGTGTCCCCGAGATGAAGGCGGCCATGAAGGACGCCAAGGTCAAGGAGTTGATCGACCTTGCATTAAGGCTCGAGGGCTGCTCGCGGCATACGTCCGTGCACGCGGCGGGCGTCGTGATCTCACCCAAACCGCTTCACGAGCTCGTTCCGGTCGCAATTTCGGGCAAGGACGAACTTACAAGTCAGTATCCGATGAACGACCTCGAAAAAGTCGGAATGCTGAAGATGGATTTTCTTGGCTTGACGACGCTCACGGTGATTGCCGACTGCCTTGCGTCGATGAAAGATAAGCTGGGTGTGACTATCGACTGGGCAAAGATCCCGACTAACGATCCGAAGACGATGGAGCTTTTTGGCGAAGGCCGTACAGAAGCAATTTTTCAGTTTGAATCATCCGGAATGCAGGATATGTGCCGAAAACTGAGGCCAAAGGAGCTAGAGGATCTCTCGGCTCTAAACGCTCTATATCGACCCGGACCGCTCGATGGAGGCATGATCGACGATTTTATCGATCGTCACCGAGGGGTTAAACCGGTTGAATACATCCTGCCGGAGATGGAAGAGATCCTTGGCAATACATTTGGCGTGCTCGTTTATCAGGAGCAGATAATGCAGCTCGCTCAAAAACTTGCCGGATACAGCCTTGGCGAAGCCGATCTTATGCGTCGTGCGATGGGTAAGAAAAAGGTCGCTGAGATGGCGGTTCACGAAAACAAGTTTATTGACGGAGCCGTTGAGCGCGGTATTAAGAAAAAGACGGCAAAAGAGATCTTCGATCTTATGGCGAAGTTTGCCGATTACGGGTTCAATCGTAGCCATAGTATGGCGTACGCCCTGCTTGCATTTCAAACTGCCTATCTGAAGGCGCACTTCCCTGCTTATTTTTACGCCTCGGTTTTGTCGCACGAGGCACAGGACAGCGCGAAGGTTTATAAATACTCGACCGAATTGAAGTCAATGGGCCTCGAGTTGTTGCCGCCTGATATTAATGAGAGCGATGACGGGTTTACTCCGGTCGAGAATACAGTACGTTACGGCCTCACGGCGATCAAGGGAATGGGCGCCACAAGCGTCGCTGCGATGATCGAGGCAAGGCGAACGGGCAAGTTCACGTCACTTTACGATTTTTGCGGCCGGCTTGGATCGGGAGCAGTCAACCGCCGCGGTCTCGAAAGCCTGATTGCAGCCGGAGCCTTTGATTCGCTTATGCCGGACGGCACCGAGATCGGAACGTGGCGCGCGCAGCTTCACGCCGCGATCGAACCCGCATTGCAACAGGGCCAACGTATGGCCGAGGACCGTTTGCGCGGACAAAGCGGCTTGTTTGGCGTTGCTGAGGTAGGCGATTCGGAGGCGACAGATTCGCTGGCATATGCTGAGCCATGGCCGCAGTCGGAGGTCGCAAAGCGCGAAAAGGCCGCGATCGGCTTTTATCTATCGACTCATCCGCTTGATAATTACAAGGATTTGCTAGCTGGGATGCGGCTGCAGAGTATAGCGGAATACGACGACCTCCAATCGGGCCAGAGTGTGAGGATTGCGGGAATGATCGGTGGATTGCAGATTCGTACCAGTAAACGAGGAAATCGATTCGCGCAGTTTCGATTTGAGGACCGTTCGGGTTCCATTAAGGGAGTTGTGCTTGGAGAAAACTTTAATAAACTCAGCATGTTACTCGCCGACGATGGTCTGTTCATCGCGGAGGGCATTATCGAGGCTGCCGACGGTCAGGAGCCGACGCTAAAGGTTAATGACCTTAAGTCGTTAGACGAGGCGGAAGCGGGTCAGGCACGAGAAGTGAACATAACCATTCCGGATGGGTCCGTAGACGAAGCATATTTAGAGTCTCTTTACGGCCTTTTGGAACGCGACCGAGGACGGTGCAATGTCTTGCTGACGGTGACAGCCGGGGATGCGGTAGTTAAACTCCGTACGGAAATGCTCAGCGTCGCGGGCAGCCGCTCGCTTCAGCGAGACCTCGAAAATCATGGCTGCGTTGTCGAATGGGTTCACTAAAAGGTATCATTCACCTATGGCCACAACCGCTTTTGAACGCGTGCAAATGGCGCGGCATCCCGACAGACCTTACGCACTCGACATTATTCAAACGATTTTCACGGACTTTGTGGAGGTTCATGGCGACCGCCGTTACGCTGACGATCCTGCGATGATAACCGGTTTTGCTCGGCTTGAGGGTAATGAAGTTTGCGTAATCGGGCAACAAAAAGGCCGGGATATCAACGAACGAAGGCACCGGAACTTTGCAATGTCAAAGCCCGAGGGCTATCGTAAGGCTCTGCGAATCATGCACACGGCCGAGAAATTTGGACGCCCCGTTATTACGATCATAGACACGCCCGGTGCCTATCCGGGAATCGACGCTGAGGAACGTGGCCAGGCCGAAGCTATAGCCTTTAACCTTCGCGAAATGGCGGGGCTTAAAGTTCCGATAATCGTTGTTGTGCTTGGCGAAGGCGGCAGTGGCGGAGCTCTTGCAATTGGCATCGGCGACCGCGTGCTGATGATGGAGAACGCAGTTTATTCGGTAATCACCCCCGAGGGCTGTGCCGCTATCCTGTGGAAATCCGCCGACAAAGCTCCCGAGGCCGCCGAGGGCCTCAAGTTAACGGCCGACGAGCTCAGAAAACACGAAATAATCGACGAGATCATTCCCGAGCCAGACCTGTGGACTATCCCAGCAGATGGTGATAAAAAACGCCAAAAAGCATACGATCATATCTGCGATTCACTCAAAAAGAGTCTTATTCGAGAAGTTAGAGCTCTCGGTGGTATCGATACAAAAAAGCTGCTCGACGACCGTTATCAGAAGTTTCGCAAAATGGGTGAATGGATTTAAACTCGAGTGACTAAAGGCAATTCGTCGCCGCAATGTGCTACTGCCAGCGAATTACCCACACCCAGTACCTACTTATGAATAGTCTACTTATGTTCTCAGTATTGGTGGCCCTGCTTAGCGGTATGGCACTTGGTCAAACTCAAAACGACGACGAAGTCACCGTCAGCATCGGCAACGCCAAGCCGTTCGGTGACACAGCCGTCGAAGTGAAGTTCGTTGAGGTTTTGGAAGACTCACGTTGTCCGGAGGGCGTGGATTGTTTTTGGGCCGGAAACGCGCGAATACGTATCGAAGTAAATCGGAATCACAAAACTAGTATGTGTTTCGAACTCGACACGAATGGACCGACGCCGTTTGTTAACTTCGACGGTTTTCGTATTACGTTTAAAGCCCTTGATCCATACCCCAAGGCCGACAAACCCGTTGATCGATCCGCTTACCGAGCAACCCTGGTCATCTCAAAGTCAAAGTAGTATCCAACCTCTACGGCAGACTCTTAAAATGGTATATCGTCGTCAGCGGCTGGAGCAGCAGCAGGTGCGGACGTTGAGCCTGAGTCTCCAGAGGCACTTGCTGAAGATGCGGACTCCGGTGGACCACTGTGGGTGTCGTGTTCGTCTTCGTGCGGGCCGCCGCTGTACTCACCTTCGCCGCGACCGGCACTGATGAACTGCATATCGGTTGCCTGAACCTCAAGCGTGAACCGGTTGTTGTTTTCGCGGTCGGTCCATTCTTCGATTCTTAATCGGCCCTCGATGTAGACGGGCGAACCTTTCGTGAGATATTTAGCTGCTGTTTCAGCCTGACGACGCCAAAGCGTTACCTTGAACCAGGTTGTAACATTTTGGAGTTCGCCCGATTTATCTTTCTTTTTTTCATTCGTCGCCATCGAGAAACTGCAGACGGCATCTCCCTGAGGTGTGTATCGGAGTTCGGGATCGCGGCCTAGATTGCCGACGAGAATTATCTTGTTGAATGACATAGTGATTTCCTTTTAATGTGAATTTTATGTGTAACTTTTTCTACTGCTGAGCCATCAATATAACACGACAAGGGGCGTGTGCTAAAATCAACA
>DAIRVI010000023.1:0-32614 GCA_036802885.1 Pyrinomonadaceae bacterium | reverse complement strand
CAGGCAGCGTCCGGCGTCTCAAGCCGAGATTTTCAACAGATTATCCGGCGACATTGACGGCACACGACATTGGATTAAAGGACCTCCTCGACGCTTTCTATTTGATGGGAAAAACGCCCGACGTGACGTTGTTTGCGATTTCGATCGCGGACCTACAGGACATGGAAATGAAACTATCACCCGAACTCGTTCCGGTGGTGCCTGTAGTGGCCAAGATGGTTTTGGAGGAGGCAACCCGCGGCCACTGACGCGGGCATTTTCTTATGCACGAGATGGCGATCGCTCAGAGTGTTTTTGATATCGCCTTTGGGCTTGCCCACGATAACGCGGACCGCGCAAACCGTAAGATACGTAAGATCAAGCTTTCAATCGGCGAGTTCAGCGGAGTGGTCAAAGACGCCCTTGATTTTGCTTTCGAAGTCCTGAAAAAGGATACGCCGGCGGCCGAGGCGGAAATAGAGATCGAGGTCATCAAACTAGCCGCTGTTTGCGATCAATGCGGCGAGGTTGAATGCAAACTCAACGATCTGAAGTTTACCTGTAACGAATGTGGCCGACAATTGGTGATCACAGCCGGCCGAGAGATGAGGGTAGATTACATCGATCTGGATGACGGAGAATAATATGCACAAAATACCGGTCGGAAAGGACATTATGGGGGCGAACGAAGAAACCGCGGCTGAAAACCGCTTTTTTTTTGACACCCATGGAATTTACGTTATTAACCTGATGTCCGCACCCGGTGCCGGAAAAACCTCGCTCCTAGAAGCGACTCTGCGTCAAATCAAGGACGATTACCGCGTCGGCGTGATCGAAGGAGATCTCGTGACGACGATCGATGCCGACCGGATCAGCGCAATGGGAGTGCCGTCCTATCAGATCACCACCGGCTCGGTCTGTCATCTGGATGCACAAATGGTTCACAATTCCCTACACGGCTTCGATGTCACACAATTTGATCTGCTGGTGATCGAAAACGTCGGAAATCTGGTTTGTCCGGCCGAATTCAGCCTCGGCGAGGACCTTAGAGTGATGGTTTTCAGCACGGTCGAAGGAGCCGAAAAGCCCAAAAAATATCCGTTGATGTTTCATGAGGCTGATGCCGTCATCCTGAACAAGATGGATCTATTGCCCCACTCGGGAGTGTCGTTCGATGAGCTCGTTCGCAACGTCGAAGATGTAAATCCCAATGCTCCGATCTTCCCGGTTTCGTGCCGAACCGGGGATGGTGTCGATGTCTGGGTTGACTGGCTGAGAGGCATTATCAACCCGCGATCGCTTAGCTCGGCCGCATCGGCTGAGTAGATCGTACAAAGAGAGGAACGCTACAAAATGACGCCCGCGGCAAAACCCATCAGCCAACGATCTGACATCCAGCGTCTCCGCGTTTTTATTCGCGGCGCCGTTCAGGGCGTGGGTTTTCGGCCCTTTGTTTATCGGCTTGCGATGAAATTGGGATTGACCGGCTGGGTCAGTAATTCGCCTCAGGGCGTCTCGATCGAGGTCGAAGGCGACAGGCACCAGCTCCAATCGTTTCTGCTCAGCATAGAAAGCGAAAAGCCGCCCCGTTCGTTTATACAAGGCATGGAAAGCTCATATCTCGACGCGACCGGTTTTTCCGGATTCCAAATTCGCGAGAGCGTGTCAAATGGTACAAAGACGGCGATCGTCCTGCCGGATATCGCGACCTGCCCGGATTGCGTACGTGAGATCTTCGATCCGAACGACCGGCGGTTTTTGTATCCCTTTACCAACTGCACGAATTGCGGCCCGCGTTATTCGATCATTGAGGCTCTGCCATACGACCGGCCGAACACCACGATGAAGCGTTTTATCATGTGCGCGAGGTGCCGCACGGAGTATGAGGATCCGCTTGACAGACGTTTTCACGCGCAGCCGAACGCATGCCCCGAATGCGGGCCGCGCCTGAATTTCTGGGATGCGGATGGGAATATGGTCGCATCCGGCACCGACGCCTTAATCGAAGCTGCTAACGCTATTCGCCGCGGCCGAATCGTTGCTGTGAAGGGACTTGGCGGTTTTCACCTGATGGTTGATGCCGCTAACGACGGCTCGGTAATGGAGCTTCGCAAGCGAAAGCACCGCGAAGAAAAACCGCTTGCGCTAATGTTTCCTTCGCTCGACGCGATCGAGAAGTTGTGCGATGTCTCGGAGCTCGAAGAACGGTCGATCATCTCGCCCGAACGGCCGATAGTTATTCTCAAAACCAAAGGCGTGCACGACTTAATTTCTCCAAACATTGCGCCGGACAATCCGTATCTCGGATGCATGCTGCCATACACGCCGCTGCATTACCTGTTAATGCACGAACTCGGCTTTCCGGTTGTCGCGACAAGCGGAAACCTTTCAGATGAACCGATCTGTATTGACGAGAATGAGGCGCTGACCCGATTGCATGGTATCGCCGATATGTTTCTCGTTCATGATCGTCCGATTGTCCGCCACGTCGACGACTCGATTGTTCGCGTCATGGCAGGCCGTGAGGCGGTAATGCGTCGTGCCCGGGGGTTTGCACCGCTTCCGATTCCGCAACGAGAAAAAACTGATCCGATCCTGGCGGTCGGTGCTCATCTGAAGAATGCCGTTGCGTTAACAGCCGAAAAGCAGTCGTTTGTCAGCCAGCATATCGGAGATCTCGAAACTCCCGAAGCGTTTGCAGCTTTTAGAAACGTAGTCGAGAGCCTTGAAAGGCTCTACGGGGTTTCGCCAACGATTATTGCCTGTGACGAACATCCCGATTATCTGTCGACACGATTCGCTCGCGACACAAACCTTCCGCTCTTCGAGGTTCAACACCATTACGCGCATATTCTCTCCTGCATGGCCGAAAACGAGATCGAACCGCCGGTGCTCGGCATCGCCTGGGACGGCACGGGCTTCGGCGATGACGGAACGATCTGGGGCGGCGAGTTTTTGAGTATCGGTTCAGAGGGTTTTACGCGAGAGGCACATTTCCGGACATTCCCGCTGCCGGGCGGTGAAAAAGCTGTCCGGGAGCCGCGACGTGTGGCTATCGGAATACTCTTCGACCAAATCGGTAACGGGATTTTCTCGATGTCCGAGCTTGAATCAGTGCGGGCTTTCGATCCGGCTGATCTTGAACTGATTAAGAAGATGCTCGTTAAGCGTCTGAATTCGCCGCTTACGTCGAGTGTCGGACGTTTATTTGATGCCGTCGCATCCATAATCGGGCTCCGCCAGGTTGTGCACTTTGAAGGCCAGGCAGCCATGGAACTTGAGTTCGCGGTGGGTGCATTGAAGACCGATGAACGCTATGACTGCGATCTTTTGATCGAGGATGGACGGCCCGCGGTGGTCGACTGGGGCAGCGCGATCTCGGACATTATCGCCGACGTTCAGCGCGGCGTCAGCCGCGCTCTGATCGCCGCACGGCTTCACAATATGCTGGCCGACACCATCGTGCGAGTTGCGCATCACGTCGACATAGACTCGGTCGCTCTCTCAGGTGGCTGCTTCCAAAACAAATATCTGCTAGAACGCGGCGTACAGCGGCTTCGTGAGGAGGGCTTCCGGCCGTATTGGCACCAAAGGGTTCCGACGAACGACGGTGGAATATCGCTAGGCCAAACGCTCGCTGCGAGCCGCTTCCTCGCGATCCAGGATCAAATAGAGATTAATACGAAAAGGAGGTCGGCATTATGTGTCTAGCTGTGCCCGGCAGGTTAGTGAGCATCGAGGGCGTTGACCCGGCGTTTCGCACGGGCAAGGTAAATTTCGGCGGCATCGTTAAGGATGTCAACCTCGCTTATGTTCCCGAAGCCAATATCGGTGATTACGTACTCGTGCACGTCGGTTTTGCTCTGACCGTGGTTGACGAGGACGAGGCGACCAAAGTCTTCACATATCTAAAAGAAATGGATGAGCTGAGCGAGCTGACGGAGGGGTTTGCATGAAATACGTTGACGAATATCGCGGCGCCGTAGCAGCTTCAAAACTCCGTAAGGCGATAGAACGGATCACTACCCGTGAGTGGACGCTAATGGAAGTGTGCGGCGGCCAGACGCATTCGATCGTAAAATTCGGCATCGACGAACTCTTGCCGGAAAAGATCACACTCGTTCACGGGCCGGGCTGCCCGGTTTGCGTAACGCCGCTCGAACTTATCGACAAGGCGATAATGATCGCGTCCGGCCCTCGGGCGATATTCTGCTCGTTCGGCGATATGCTTCGCGTGCCGGGGTCCGAAAAAGATCTGCTGATGGTCAAGGCAAACGGCGGTGACGTCCGCATCGTTTATTCACCGCTCGACGCCGTCAAGATCGCCAGGGAGAATACGGATAAAGAGGTCGTATTCTTCGCCGTTGGTTTCGAAACGACCGCGCCCGCAAATGCGATGGCCGTCCATCAGGCTAAGCAGCTCGGGCTGCGGAACTTCTCCATCCTCGTTTCTCACGTGCTTGTGCCGCCAGCGATCGAGGCCGTATTGTCGTCGCCGCAAAATCGCGTTCAGGCCTTTCTGGCCGCCGGACACGTCTGCACTGTGATGGGGTACACCGAATATGAACCGATCGCCCGGAAATACAATGTGCCGATCGTCGTAACCGGTTTCGAACCGGTGGACATACTTCAGGGCATTTACATGTGCGTCAAACAGCTCGAAGAAGGCCGTTGCGAGGTCGAAAATCAGTATTCCCGTTCGGTTCAGCGGCAAGGCAATCTGCCAGCTCAGGATCTGGTCAGTCAGGTCTTTAAGGTCGTCCCGCGAAAGTGGCGCGGCGTCGGCGAGATCCCGGAAAGCGGCCTCGGACTAACGGAAGCCTACGCGGAATTTGACGCTGAAAAGCGATTTGCCGTCGCCGCATACACGGCCGACGAGCCGGCGGAATGCATTAGCGGTCTCGTTCTGCAGGGCATCAAAAAGCCGAACGAATGTCCGGCATTCGGTACCAGATGCACGCCCGAGCATCCGTTCGGAGCGACCATGGTTTCGAACGAAGGGGCTTGTGCCGCCTATTATCGTTATCGCCGCCACGCGGCGAAACAACGTGCCGCGTAGGGCACCTTATGAGGCTGAATATGAACGACACCGCAGCATTTGCTCCAGTCTGTCCGATCCCGATCAGTGAATATCCGCAGGTGATGATGGCCCACGGCGGCGGCGGTAAGTTGATGCACGACCTGATCGAAAAGATGTTCGTTCCCGCGTTTCACAATTCGCTGATCGACGTCCGGCACGATGGGGCAGTTTTTGGCGTCGGTAATGCCCAGCTCGCTTTCACGACCGATTCCTATGTGGTCAAGCCGCTTTTCTTCCCCGGCGGCGACATCGGTTCGCTTGCGATAAACGGAACGGTCAACGACCTCGCAATGTGCGGTGCGAGGCCGCTGTATCTGAGTGCGGGCTTTATCCTCGAAGAAGGGATGAAGACCGAAAAGCTCTGGCGTGTCGTCCAGTCGATGAGAGCCGCCGCCGACGCGGCGGACGTTGAGCTGGTAACCGGTGACACCAAGGTCGTCGACCGGGGTAAAGGCGACGAGATATTCATCAATACCGCCGGCGTTGGTGTCATTGAGCATGAGCTGTCCATCAATCCAAAAAGCGTCCGGCCCGGCGACGCGATAATTCTAAGCGGCGATCTCGGTCGACACGGCATTGCAATAATGGCAGCCCGCGAAGGGCTCGAATTCGAGACCGTGATCGAAAGCGATTGCGCGTCGCTGGCCCCGGTAGTTTACAAATTGATCAACGCGGGGATAGACATTCACTGCCTTCGGGACCTGACGCGTGGCGGTCTGGCGAGTGCACTGGTCGAGATCGCCGAAGC
Organism: Pyrinomonadaceae bacterium; assembly: GCA_036802885.1. Classification (GTDB taxonomy): domain Bacteria; phylum Acidobacteriota; class Blastocatellia; order Pyrinomonadales; family Pyrinomonadaceae; genus OLB17. The sequence goes on along the minus strand of DAIRVI010000023.1, from coordinate 26,807 downwards.
ATCGGGCTTCGAAATCAACATCGTGGAGGAAAAGATAGCTGTCCGCGAGGACGTCCGCGGGGCCTGTGAGATACTTGGCTTCGACCCGATGTATCTTGCCAATGAGGGCCGGTTTATCGCGTTCGTGCCGGCGGCCGACGTTGTAAGAGCTGTCGAGATAATGAGCTCGCAAGCGGTCGACACAGCAGCCGCCAATATCGGCACCGTCTCCACGGAAATGACCGGCGACGTGACAATAAAAAGCTTGATCGGAGCGAGCCGGATCGTCGATATGTTCTCCGGCGAGCAGCTTCCGCGGATCTGTTAAGAATTCTGTGACTTAAATATGACCACTCTATCTATTGCCTGGCTGTTGATGGTTGGTTTCGGTTTGGGGTTGAAACACGCGATCGAGCCGGATCACCTTGCCGCGGTCTCGACAATCGTCAGCGATCGAAAAAATATATGGAGTGCTTCGTTGATCGGGGGACTCTGGGGCGTCGGGCATACTATTTCACTTTTCATAGCCGGCATCCTGGTGATTCTATTTCATTTTCAGATAAAAGACCCTCTCGCAATGATTTTGGAATTTTGCGTCGCGCTGATGCTGATCGGCTTGGGCATCGACGCTTTGCGAAAGCTGGCGCAGGGCGGACAGATACACTGGCACATACACCGACACGGGGGCATTACGCACGCCCATCCGCATATCCACGACAAGGAAAAAACTCATTCGCTCAAAGCTCCGGCCCATGCTCGGACCCATCATGGCTTGAAGTTAAGCCCCCGCCCTCTCTTGGTCGGGATGGTGCATGGGCTTGCCGGAAGCGGTGCACTGATGTTGCTGATACTCTCAACTATCGCCTCTCCGGCCATCGGAGCGGCTTATATTCTCGTATTCGGCGTCGGTTCCATCGGCGGTATGATATTGATGAGTACGCTGATAGGCTTGCCATTTCATTTCACTACAATACGCTTCAATCATGCAGAATGGTTGTTGCGTGGCGCCGCCGGCTTGTTCAGCCTGGGATTTGGCCTATTTATGGCATACGAGATCGGTTTTACGCAGGGGTTGTTTCGTTTTTGAACCTTTGATCGGCGGTAGTTAAGAATCTCATTTACCAAATCAATTCTTGCGGTGATTACGCGCGGTCGCTAAGATCGCATAGTTGACTCAAAAGAAAAGGGCCACCTAACGGAAGCCCTGATTTGCTGAAAATGATGGTGGCCAGAGACGGGGTCGAACCGCCGACACGCGGATTTTCAGTCCGCTGCTCTACCAACTGAGCTATCTGGCCGAGAGCCGCATCCGATTTGCGAAAAGATGCGAATTTGTAAGTGTAAATAAGCGGTTTGGCGATGTCAAATCTTATCATATTTTCAGCTGCCACTCAGCCGGGTGGCAGAAAACATTGTTGACAAATTAACGGGCGAGGTTATAATCGGAAATTGACAGCCGCAATATTTTGTAGCTGTGCAATTTGGAAAGAAACCTACCCGTGCCGGTTTGAACGCCGTCGCTGACCCCCGGGGACGCAACACTCAAACCGGCACAACTATATTTAAATAGGGGACCAATATTATGTTTAGAAACAGCATCGTAACTTTGATGTTCCTCACCGTCTTGTCGGCTCTTGGCTGCGGAGGTAGTACACCAGCGAATACGGGGGCGAATAGCGCAAATTCTAATACGTCGATCAAGCTCGACCCGGCAAATATGCCACCAGGGCTATCGGCCAGCCCGGTTCAGCCGGGTGTGAATACGCCGGGCATACCTGCGAACATTTCGCCTTTGCCAAAGGGAACCACACCGACGCCTGGAATTCCAAGTCCGGCCGAATTGAAGAAACCGTTTAAACCAGGTGCGACACCGACGCCGGGCATTCCCGATCCGGCCACAATAAGGAAACAAATGGGGCTGCCGCCTACAAATGTCAATGCGCCGCCAGCGCCGAAAGCCGATGAGGTGCCAATGATGAAAGGTAATAGGAAAATGGCTGGAAAGCCCCAGTAATTGTGATTCGGTTAAAGAAAAAGGCAGGCTTTTTATGGCCTGCCTTTCTAATTTTGGGTGCCAGTTTTTATGCCGATGCAGATGCGGTTTCGGTCTTGGTGAAACCGAGTTCGGCCTTAACATCCGTCTCAATTCTCTCCAGCATTTCAGTGTTTTCCTTGAGCAGATTTTTAACGTTATCGCGGCCCTGGCCGAGACGTTCGCCCTTGTAAGAAAACCAAGCACCGCTCTTCTCGACGATATTGTAATTTACAGCGAGATCGAGCAGGTCGCCCTCGCGCGAAATGCCTTCGCCGTACATGATGTCGAATTCCGACTCACGAAACGGCGGAGCACACTTATTCTTCACGACCTTGACGCGTGTGCGGTTTCCGACCACCTTGTCGCCGTCCTTGATCGCGCCAATTCGGCGGATGTCGAGACGGAGACTGGCGTAGAATTTCAACGCCTTGCCGCCTGTCGTCGTTTCGGGTGAGCCGAAAAATACACCGATCTTTTCGCGAAGCTGGTTGATAAATACAAAACAAGTATTTGAGCTTGAGACGATCGCCGTGATCTTTCTCAGAGCCTGCGACATCAACCGCGCCTGCAAACCGGGAAGCGAATCGCCCATTTCGCCGTCGAGTTCGGCACGCGGCACGAGAGCCGCGACCGAATCGATCACGATCACGTCAACGCTGTTCGATCTTATAAGCGTCTCCGCGATCTCGAGTGCTTGTTCGCCCGAATCCGGCTGTGAGATCAACATATCATCTATGTTGACACCAAGCTTTGTGGCGTATTCCGGATCCATAGCGTGTTCTGCATCAATGTAGGCGCAAACGCCGCCCGTTTTTTGTGCCGAAGCGACAATTGTCAGCGCGAGTGTCGTTTTACCCGAGCTTTCCGGTCCGTAAACCTCGACGATCCGGCCGCGCGGGAATCCGCCGACGCCGATCGCCGCATCAAGACTCAGGCACGTGGTCGAGATCGCGCCAATATCCTCGTGCGGCCGCTCGCCAAGCCTCATTATCGAACCTTTACCAAACTTTTTCTCGATCTGCTGCAACGCAGACTCGATCGCTTTTCCTTTATCCATGCTCATAGCTTCTCCTAACATGCAAACGCTCCTCCCGCCAAAAGACTTTAGTTCTCACAAACCAAAGCCTATCACAGAACCGAGCGTTCGTGCAATAGTGTTTCATACATAAGACAGCGATTTTCGTTTATTCGCCCCGCGGGAGATTAAATTTATGTTGAAAATCTTGTAATTTTGAAAAAGTTTAGACCAAACAGGTTTAATTTGCAACATCGTCGAGGTTGGTATTCAAAAGCGACCTACGGCCCATTGGTTACCACGCTGCTATTCTTAAAACTTAATATCAGCGGCGGTCGTAAACACTTGCAAACGAGCGGCGAAAACCGTTAGAGTTTGCACTATCTGTATATGGATGTTTTGGACTTTGCAGGCCAGACGCTTGACGGCAAATACCAGATGACGCGCGAGCTTGGACGCGGCGGCATGGGGACGGTGTATCTGGCGACTCATCTCGGCACGGAACGGCCGGTGGCTGTGAAGATCATCGCACCCCAATTCATGGAGCGTGCGGAGTTTGTCGAGAGGTTCAGGCGTGAGGCCCGTGCGGCCGGGCGTTTGCGGCATCCGAATGTGGTGAATGTGACTGATTTTGGGTTTGCGGAAACGAAGCAGGGCCAGGTCGCATATCTTGTAATGGAATATCTCGACGGCTGCACTCTCGGCGAGATACTCGATGAAGAAAAAAACCTGCCAGTCGGGTGGACTATCGACATTCTCGAACAAGTTTGTTCTGCCGTGCACGAGGCCCACGCGATGGGCATTATACATCGCGACCTAAAGCCAGACAACATTTGGCTCGAACCAAATCAACGCGGTGGTTACACCGTAAAAGTACTTGATTTTGGTATCGCAAAGCTCGAAGAACATGTATCTACGCCTGACGGTGATGTGCCTGTTGAATTCCTCCGGTCAACCCATACCCAGGTTGGCGACGCGAAGTCGACGTTTGCCGGAAGCGATGGCACCCGGATCGGCGGCATCTCGAACACTCAAATTTCTGACGGGATGACAATTGCCCAAACCGCGGATCACGACACGATAATTTCCGAAAGCGGAACGGTTCATCTCGAACATGCACCATTCGCTGCCACCGCCCCATCTGCCGAAACCGCAGCCACTCCATCCCCATCAAGTATGGAGCAGGAAACACGGATCTTGGACGATGGTGATATCTCGGACGAGTATCAGGACACGGTAGGAACGCAGGTGCTCGATGACGAGGCCGCACATAACTCCGAACGTACGAGTCATCGAACGACGGCCCGCTCGCTTTATGAATCGAGAAATTCAGCCGACTTGACGCGGGTCGGTGCTGTTTTGGGCACGCCTCTCTATATGTCGCCCGAACAGTGCCGCGGTGAGCATCTCGATCCGAGGTCCGACATATACAGTCTGGGCGTGATCGCGTACCAGATGCTTTCCGGCGCGCCGCCCTTCGAGGGCGATTTTAAGGATGTGATGGAGGCGCACAAAACTATCGAGCCAAGACCTCTGCAGGCGAAAAAGGTTAGGAAAAAACTAAAGCGTACGATTCATTCGGCGCTGTCGAAAGATCCTGACAAGCGGCCGCAAACGGCGGAAGGGTTTGCGAGCGCTCTGCGTTCACGCTCCGAGGGGATTTTTGGCCTGTTTCGCCGGGCTTTGGTTATTTACAGCGAGCATTTGCCGAAGTTCTTAATGCTGTCGGCCTTTTTCTCGCTGCCGATGATCGCTCTGACTCTGATACTCCTTGTCCTGTCGTTCTTAAAGGTTAGTGAAATGATTTCCGATACCGCGGGGTACATTTTGATCGGACTGTTTGGTTTCCTGCTCTCGATTGCAAGTGCGTTTTGTACAAATCTGATTGTCGGTACGATTGCCTGGATCGTAACGCAATATCTATCAGTTCCGCTGCGTCCCGTACGCCTCAGGCCTGCGTTGGCCGAAGCCAGCAGAAAATGGAAGCGCATTGCCGGCACCGGGTTTCTCACCGCGATCTTGCCGTTTGTTGTGGGTATCATTGCGTCAATCGGGGGCTTTGCGGTTTTCAGTTCGGTAATGATGTTTTTCTACCCGTTGACCGGGTCTTTTGCTGCGGCTGCAATTTCGGGCGGAGCGGGCGCGGGGATCTTTGCGATCCTAGGATTCATCGCCGCTTACATCATGTGGATACTGACACCGCCAGTTGTGATGATGGAAAATGTCGGCGTTCGCGAGGCAATGCGGCGGTCACGGTATTTGGTCAAGCGTTCATTCGCAACGTCGGCCGGAGCGGTCTTTATTATGTTATTGATCCCGGCGATCATTGCCGGCGGCATCTCAGCAATGGTGAACATAACGGCCAAAGCTTTTGACCAAAGAACGCCGGCTCAAACCGAAACGGTTCAAAAACAGGATGAAACGGCAGAGCTACCTGAGAAAATCGCGGAGGAAAAGGCCGACGAACCTAATAATATTGACTTTGATTGGAGTTTTGGGCGAAAAAACGTCTCGGTTACCGGAGGCAGCGAAATGGATATGCAAACGCGCGTCAAACATACCGTTCTCGAATCGCTGATCCAGATCTTTTGGCTGCCGATGCAGATCTTTGTCTTCTCGTTTTCTGGTATCATAATAGCGTTGCTCTACTTGAAAACCCGGCTCGCGGGCGGTGAATCGATGAACGATCTCATCGAACGATTTGAGGACGACGGGCGTCCAAGAATGAAGTGGCAGGAACGCGTCCGGCAGCGGCTGATACAATCCGGGCGGATTTCGAGTAACCCGAGTAAATGAGCCTTTCGGTAACAAGAACTCTGTTGATAATCTGTGCGATCTTTTTGATGTGGCTTACGACAGCCGCTCAAGATCTGACGCGCGAGCTGAGCATCACTGCCGGCGGCGCGGTTGAGATAGTCAACAAATACGGGCGCGTTGCCGCCAAGGCCGAGCCGACCGCGATTGACCTTCCTTTCACTTCTAAGTTGGCCGCGATGTCGCCGAAGGGTGTTTCTGACGCCGAAGTTAAGACCGCTACGGTTGCGGGGCGAACAACTATCACCGTGGTCCCGTCGGACAAATTAAAACGTATAGATCTGATTCTAGTTCTCCCAGAACGAACTTCAATCAAGGTCGAGACGCTTGCCGGTGCCATCGAGGCGGTAGGGAATTTTGCCGCGATCGAGGCCAAGACCGATACCGGCACGATCGTGACCGACATTCCCGCCGAAGATTTGACGTACTACTTCCTCTGGACGTCATCACTTCCGCGTTATCTTGCCGATTTTGATATCGCAGCGGTTAAGGAAAAGAACGCGGGACGCTTTGAGATACGTGGCAGGTCCAGTGTCCAAAGTCCAAAGCTCAAGGTTCAAAGTCTAAAGCCCGAGGATCAAGGGGCGGAAACACCACCGGTCGGGAGTGGGTCGTCTCCGGACAAGATCAAAGATCAAATATCAAAGGCCGTTTCGCTCAATTTCACCACTGCCCGCGGAATAATCTTGCTGAATGTACCGCCGAATGAGGTGATGAGCGACCTGCGCGAACGCCCGTTGACACAAGCAGCCAAAGCGATCGTCCGCAGCGGCGATTCGCTTTTGATGGAGGCGATAAGGCGTGCATCACCCAGATATTTCGGAGATTACTCACGCTCGCTGCCGCCGTTTCAGAAGCAGCCGTCATTCGCCGCCAAATCCACTCCACTCGACGTCCCGAACGCTGATGTCAAGACCGCCGTGGTTCGCGTAACCGACGTCAATAATCGTGCGATCGCCGGCCTCGAGGCTAAGGATTTCGAAGTGCTCGAAAACGGAGCTCCGCGAGAGATAGTCTCGGTTTCGCGTTCGACCGCCCCGTTTAATCTTGTGCTGTTGCTCGATGTTTCTGGGAGTGTTGAGAATTACGTTAATTTTATACGCAAGGCGGCGCGTAATTTTGTCGATACGGTCGACAAAGACGATCGCGTGTCGATAGTGATCTTTAACGAAGATGTAAAGGTTCTCTCTAAATTCACGACGGACAAAAGCAAGCTGTCGGAGAGCCTCGACACATTCGATGCAGGCGGCGGCACGGCCTATTACGACGCACTCGCATACACCGTCGCGGACACTCTGCGGCCGCTCAAGGGCGAACGCACCGCTATCGTAATCCTGACGGATGGCGACGACAACCGCTCGTTTTTGGCGTTTGACTCGCTGATGGGTTCGATTCAGGAGAGCGGAGCGATCATCTATCCGCTCTACGTCCCGTCGGGCCTGATCGCAATGGCCGCGCAGAACGCCAACGCCGACATCGATCCGATGCGAAAGAAATATATGTCGCTGACCGCAAAATCAGAGGGCGAGGGCGAACGGCTTGCCAAAGTCTCAGGCGGAGTCTATTACCCGATCACCCAGATCGGCCAGATACAACGTGCCTACGAGGACATCGTCCTCCAGCTACGCACTGCGTACAACATCACATTCCGCTCGGATGCTGCGATGACCCGCGCAAACGGCGCGAATCCACGTCTCAAGATCAAAGCCAAACGCGAAAACACCTACGCAACTGTAACGTCAGTTGTTGCTGTGCAATAACGGTGGAGTTGACGCGGCGGCGCGATTTCAATCAAGCATCGCCGGACCAATGATGATGCGAAACACGCTCCCGCCGCTCGCGTCCAACGATTTGTTATGTCGCGCCGCCAACAAGGAGCGTCTCGATTGCCGACGCAGTCACGAGCAATTCAACAACCGCGCGAGATTGTTCGTCGGGGTTGCCAAATTCAAGCCGCACACCGTCAGCATAACCCTGCTGATTAGTGAGCTGCCACAGCCAGCACGCGCCGGCCCCGAGACAAGTAGCCCAGGGTGATGAGTCACTAATATCAACCAACGTTTCATCGGCGTCCGCTGTCAATGAGCCGATACTAGCAATTAGCGTGTCATCGTCAGGGTTCGCCCGGAACACAGCGGAAATCGACTCGAAGCGCAGGCCGACCGCCGTGACGAATTTCCGGTCTCCTTCGAACAATGTGCAGGTGACGTTAACAAGGTGTCCACCATCGTCGTAGATCTTTGCGAGCGTGTTGAGCATCGGATTAGAAGCGACATAACTATTGATTAACATCAACGCCGTTGATAATACGGCAAATCGCCGCGTGTTATCAACGATTGGTTTTCAAAATGGGCAGAGACAAAAAGCGAAGGCCGGGTTCGCTGCAGCGCATGGTTAGGCCTCGATCTGTGCATGAGCAAATGCTGCCTGAACTGCGATAACCGCGCCAGACATGAAATCAACTGCGGTGAGCCACTTCGGGTCTGGCTGCTGACTCGCCTCGACGACTATGACACCATCCGCCCAATCCTCATCCGTCCAGTAGCCGAATGAACTCACGCAATCGTCCTCGGTGAACGGCCCCGCGGAATCGCGTGGCTGAAACCGGAACTCTCTGACCTCTCGAAACTCGATAGTCAAAGCCGCAGGTGTGCCAGAAACAACCCACTCACCCGGCGAACGCCTCCACCGCAAGAGAAGGGTCCGATGCTCAACCGAGTAATCAAAGCCGAGAAAGTCGAAATTGTTGTGGAGGTCTAGCTCGTGCGGTGGCTGCACAAGTTAAATTCCTTGGGTAATCTCGAAGTCGCGGTGCATACGAGGCCTAACTACTTATTAACACTGGTACCATTGATATTACGGCAAATCGCGGTGCGTTATCAACGATTTTCTTTCAAAATAGGGTACTTACGAGATAAAAACCACGCCCTTTAATTGGCACCGCTCGCTCTTTATTTGTTTTGGGTCGGCAGAGTTATGTTAATATCTCCGTAGCATGACTTCTCCCTCTCCTGAAACCGACGTCGCACTCGAAAAGCCGTATCGAATTGAATTCGAACCTCGTCCGGGATACCTTTACGTTCATATCTCGTCGGATAGGATCAGCTATCGGATCGCCCGACAGTATTGGGACGAGATCATCGAAATGCTCGAACGGACCGGATCGAAACGCCTTTTGGTCGACAAAGAGATCAAGGCCGAGCTTTCGTCGGCAGATGCGTTCCAGATGGCTTCGGAAGTGGCAAAGTTGGAGTTTCAGCACGTAACTCTCGCGCTTTGCGACCGGCACGCTACGCAGAAAACTATCGAATTCGGCGAAATGGTCGCCACCAACCGAGGGTTGCACACAAAGTCGTTCAGGGACCCGGACGAAGCCGAAAGATGGCTGCTGGCACAATGAACTGAGTGTTTGCGAGTCCGGATCCGGTCGAATCTCCACGCTCTTTTGTATCCACGCTCACTGATGTGTTCAAATTGAACCGATTTGAACGACACACTTTTACAATCACTTTCTGAGGAAACGGAACGGCGGCCGTTGACGGTCGGTGAAAACTGAGACAACTTTGAAAACTGTCATCCGTTACGCGTTTTTGTGTTAAAATTTGCAATTATTGCGGTTACCATTGAGCTAAAACTTGAAATCGAAGAAGCGTTACGGAAGAGAGCCGCAGATATTTGCAAAGGGGACAAGGTTGAGCACCACGTTTGAACGCATTCGACGGCTAGTTCAGGAAGGCTCGGTTCGCGTTTCTGATCACGGATATGATGAATTGTCGGCCGATGCGATCTTTGCTCGTGATGCAGTTGAGGGATTTGCCGACGCGATCCTAATCGAGGACTACCCAGAGTATCCGAAAGGCCAAGGTGTTCTAGTATTGGAAAAAGATAGCGGAGACAGGCTGATACATGTTGTTTGGGGAATACCGAAGGGCAAAACAAGTCCGGCGGTTCTAGTGACCGCATATAGACCGGACCCTGAGTTGTGGGAAGAGGGCTTCTTGAGGAGAAAGCAATGAAAAAACGAGTTCGTACCAAGCTGGTACACGAAGGAAACTACGTTGCCGAAGTAGATGTGGCGATGCTTGAGAATGGAGACGAATGGTCGCCGTATTTATCCCTGGACGACGCATACAAACTTGACGATATCAGGGATGCACTTCGTCGGGGTGATGTAAAAGAAGCAGCACGGCACGGCCGGATATTCACTCTTACACCTATAGCCGCGTAACTCCTGATTCGACCCGGGCTAATTACGGTCGGCAGCCCTGACACTCTCAGTAATTTATGTTCAAATTGAACTGATTTGAACGACACACTTTTACAATCACTTTTTGATGAAACGGAACGGCAGCCGTTGACGGTTTCGGAGCTGAACGCCGAGGTGCGGGCGGCGATCGAGCTGCAGTTTGCGAGCGTCTGGGTCGAGGGCGAGATCGTAAATTTTACGGCGGCTTCCTCGGGGCATTGGTATTTTAATCTCAACGACGGCACGGCTCAGATCAAGTGTGTTTGCTGGAAGGGCACAAACTTTAAGATCAGATTTCGGCCGGCGAACGGCGTTACGGTCCGTATTCGCGGGCGGGTGAGTTTTTACGAGGCGAGAGGCGAGACGCAGATCGTCGTCGAATCGCTCGAACCGTCGGGCGAAGGTGCGCTCGCGGCGGCGTATGAGCAGATAAAGGCAAAGCTTGAGGCTGAGGGGCTTTTTGCACCAGAGTTGAAACGGCCGATACCTTTCTTTCCACGACGCGTGGCGATTATTACGAGCCCGACCGGTGCGGCATATCACGATATTCACAGCGTTTTGACACGACGCTCCAGGTCGGTGAGCATTCTGCTCGTGCCGTCGGTCGTTCAGGGCGAAGGTGCGGCGGACAGGATCCGGCGAGCGGTGGATGATGTCAACGAATACAATCGCACGCTCGCGGCGAGTGAGAAGATCGATGTACTGATCGTCGGACGCGGCGGCGGCTCGGCTGAGGATCTGTGGGCGTTTAACGACGAGATGCTCGCACGGGCGTTGCGCGCCAGCGAGATACCTGTGATATCGGCGGTCGGACACGAGATCGACGTGACGATCGCGGATTTTGTCTCCGATCTACGGGCTTCGACGCCCTCGGCGGCGGCTGAGATCGTCGCCGGACGAGAGGAAGACATTGTCCACGATCTGTACGCCGGCGAGGAAAGGCTGGCATCTATTATCGAATACAAAATGCTCGGAGCGGTTTCGCGGACGCGCGAGGCGGCCGGCGGTTTGCAAGTCGGATTTGCGGCGTCGCTGCACAATGCAAAGATGCACTTTGCCGATATTGCTTCGCGATTAATGCCGGCGACGTTAACCGCTCGGGCGACCGCGATCCACACGACGCTCTCGGTACTCGACCAACGTCGACTGACGGCTATTGATCGAACTCTGAAATTCAAATCCGAGGCGTTAACCGTAAAGATGGCGAAGCTCGACGCGCTTTCGCCGCTTGCCGTTCTGACACGGGGATATTCGATCACGCAGGCGGCGGACGGCGGTATTTTACGCGACGCTTCGAACGCAAGACCGGGCGACAAATTGAAAATACGACTCGAGCGTGGGAAACTGAACGCCGAGGTTTTGTCGTCGGAAGAATAGAGCATGCTGAAACACCCTTTTGCGATCGCCTGTATCGTTGTTTTTGGACTCGCCGCGATCGCCGGGCTCGGCACGCTGGTCTATTACCAGACGCTGAGATCATCGCCGCAGTATTCGCTTGCCCTTCTGGTTGATGCCGCGAAACGTGACGACAAACAGGCGATCAACGGGCTGATCGACATCGACGCGGTTGTTGACGATTTTATGCCGCAGATCGTTAAAAAGGCCGTTGAGCTTTACGGACGCGGCATGCCGGATGTGGTGGTCCAAAAGGTCGCAAAGATTGCTGAGCCGATAATGCCGGCGATAAAGGACCGCGCGAAAGCACAATTGGCGCTGGTGATTCGCGACAGGACCGAGCGGTTTGGCGAGGTGCCATTCTTTATGATGGTCATGGGCGCGGACCGATATCTGGACTTTGACGTGGTGGGCGACACCGCTACCGTAAGAAGCAAATCGCCGGAGCATCGTTTGGAATTGAAGATGAAGAAGGCTGGCGATCGCTGGCGAATCGTCGGCATTCGCGACGACAAGCTGGCAACCGACATCGCCCGGTCGATCGGGCAGCAAATTATTGAAATTGCGCAGAAAGGCCTTACCGATCAGGTGGCTGATTCCCTTGGTGTCGGTAAGTTGGCGGACCTTTTTAGACAGGCAGAGGAATTGGTGAGATAGATATGGAAAAGTCATTTGAAACATCGCTCGCGGAGCTCGAACAAATTGTCGGAAAGCTGGAAAGCGGCGACCTGCCGCTTGAGGAAAGCCTAGAATTATTTGAGAAGGGAATTAAGCTGTCCCGCGAATGCCGAGAGCGCCTCACAAAAGCCGAACGCCGGATCGAGGTATTGATGAAAGATGCTGGCGGTAACCTGTCAGCAGAGGAGATCGAACCGGCTAGTTTGCGGGAGTAATTGGTTTGAATGGCGGTCGAGGATCACCTGCAATCGTCCTGTGATCCTCTTTTCTTATTTAGGGTTTGGGTGGTGCGACGACTAGTTTCCTTTCTAGAAGGCTGCAAGTTTCCAACGTGCTGGTCGGGTCGATGGCCATATTGTCGAGCACTATTTGCTGTATCTTTCCCTCCTTGTCCACCACAAAGGTTCCCCTGTTGCCATAACCACCCTTCTCGTTAAACAGTCCATACTGATTGGTTACAGTGCGGTTCCAATCGCTAAGTAATTGAAAAGAAGTAACACCGATCTTTTCGGCAAATGCCTTGTTTGAGAAGCGGGAATCCATACTGATCCCGAATACCTTGGTGTTAGCTGCTTCGAATTTGGCGATACCAGCCTGGTACGCCTGAAGTTCCTTCGTTCAGCCGCCTGTGAAGGCGAAAATATAAAAGGCAAGCACCACATTATTCTTTCCGCGAAAGTCACTGAGTTTTACTTTTTCTCCGGTCGTATCGGAAAGCGTAAAATCAGGAGCCGTATCACCGACCTTAAGTGTGGTCGCCGAAGCGACAGGATTGGTCTGCCCTAACGACGAGGCGACCAGCGCAAACACCAACGATGCCATGATAATAATTCGTTTCATATAATATCTCCTCTAGAATACAGAATCGAAATGATCTAGCCGCCATTCGCCGCGGCCGAACCACTGCCTTTAAACATGGACTCCACACTCCAGACGCCGGAACCTCGCGAGGCGATATAGAGGAAAGCAAAACAATAGGCGACTGCGAGTTCGCCTCCGTTCATAATTGGCAAAGCTCCATTCGGTTGGTGAGCCATAAAGTAGGCAAAGGCCATTGTGCCGCTCGACAGGAACGCCGCTATGCTCGAGAAAAGACCGATCATAATGAGTAATCCGCCACCGAACTCGATAATGGCGGCGACCAAAACTAAACCGCTGAGTTCGATCGACTGCTTGGCTGGCGGCACATTAAATAATTTTTGCATTCCGTGCAGCATAAACATAAAGCCGAAAACAATACGAAATACTGCATAAATGTAGGTCGAGTATCTTCCGAGAAATCTTTCCATTTTCGTCAACTCCTAGTTTCGAGATTTCAGCCAGTATAGCGCAGATGACCAAAATAAAGTGGAAAAATGGACTATCTGATCAAAGCAAATGATTGTGGGATTACTTACACCTGCGGTGCCGTAAGTGTGAAAAAGCCAATTTATTCGTTATCATAAACAAGGAATCTACTGAAGAGATGCGCTTTGGGTTTTGCGATCTCGAAGACGCTAGTGAAGAGTTGAGTGAATACAAATATGGCTGAAAGGGCGAGAGTTGAAACGGCAGTTTTTGAGGCGATCGCCAAGATGAATACGCAATTGCCGAAAGGCATTGTGATAGAGAAAGCGTCCGACGCTACGTTGTATGGTAAAACCGGTAAGCTCGAATCGCTCGATTTTGTGGCTTTTATTTTGGAGGTCGAAACTGCGATCCAAAACGAATTTGGTGTTGATTTTATGCTTACCGACGAGGACCTGCTGTCAAAAGAGAAAAGCCCGTTTTTAACTGTTGGCTCACTGATCGATCACTTGGTTGAGTCTGTGGAAGTTGATGAATAGAGCCGCGATCAAAGCAATAACTTCGTACTTACCGGAAGGTGAGTTGACGAACCACCAACTTGCGGGGGAATTTGGTGACATCTCTTCTGAAAAGATACTGGACAAAACCGGTGTCAGTGTCCGACATATCGCTGCCGACGGCGAATGTGCGTCGGACCTGGGGGTAAACGCTGCGCTCCGTCTTTTTGAAAGCGGAGCGTGTTCGCCGAACGACGTTGACTTTCTCATTTTGATTACGCAAAGCCCCGACTATTTTTTGCCGACAACGGCATGTACGATGCAGAACCGGCTTGGACTTCGAACCGATTGCGGCGCAATCGACGTGAATCAGGGGTGTTCGGGCTATATATACGGACTTGCACTTGCGAAGAGCCTGATCGAGTCAGGAACGGCCAGAAATGTGTTGCTGATAACTGCGGATACCTACTCTAAGTATATAAACGCCCGCGATAGAAGCCTGCGGACCTTGTTTGGTGATGGAGCGACCGCCACCTATTTGGTTCGGGTTCAGTCGGATAGAGAACTCGTCGGGCCGTTTGTCTTTGGTACAGACGGCAGCGGGGCTAAGGAGCTGATGCTCCCGGCCGGCTGTCTGCGACAACCGATAGACGACGACGCAAGGATCGAGAGGGTAGATGAACAAGGCAACTGGCGGTCGGCTTGTGACTTGTACATGAATGGCGGTGCGGTATTTAATTTCACGATGCAAATAGTTCCGCGAACTGTGGACCAACTTTTGGAAAAGTCGGGACTGACCTTGGATGAGATCGATTATTTCATTCCCCATCAAGCAAACAAATTTATGTTGGATCGTCTCCGGGTCAGACTAAAAATCCCAGCGGAAAAATTTTTCTGCGATATGGAAATGTCCGGAAATACTGTTTCATCTACGATCCCAATAGCTTTTGAGTTGGCTCAGCAAAGGCAACTGTTCAAAAAAGGAGACAAGGTCGCCCTTATTGGTTTTGGGGTTGGCCTCTCATGGGGAGCTGCAATTACCGAAGTTTATTGAGTATTTCTATGGGTGTTCCGGGAACGCTCGGGTATACCTCGATCCTGAACATGAGCCTTGCAGATATAGCCAGAAAGATTTTGCCGGCAGACGCGGTTGCTTATATCGCGAGAGCGAGACGAAATGCCAGAAAAGCGCGAATTTACCAACAACCGGCGCTGACTGAAGCGGATTTCTTGGAGATCCTCAGAAATGAGCTTGGCATCACGAGTGGATCGACCGTTTATGTCAGTAGTTCGATTGATCAGCTGAATCTCGATTTCCCATTCTACAAGATCCTCTATCTCATTCAGGATGTAATAGGTCACAAGGGAAACGTATTGTTTCCTACCTATCCCAATCGCTCACCAGTTTCCTCTTATGAGTACTTATTGCAGGGACATATATTCAACATAAGGAAAACACCTTCTTACACCGGCTTGCTGTCGGAATTCGCCCGTCGGCAACCGAATGCCGTCAGAAGTCTGCATCCGACGAAATCCGTATGTGCGATCGGCCCTGACGCCGTAGAATTGACCCGGAATCATCAAGACTCTCCTTATCCGTATGATACCAATAGTCCTTACTACAAACTTATCGATTTTCGGGCGATCGTGGTCGGAATTGGTGTCTGGACCGAATATATGTCATTCGGCTATACGATCGATGATGCGATGAAGGATAACCCGCCAGTGTTGACCTATCACCCACAGATATTTTCGGCAAAGTGCATTAACTATATCGGCGAAACAGAGACAGTCGAAACCTACGCCCATAATATGCAGAACGTTGTGCACGGCGCTCCGCGTTTCATGAAGGAGCACATTCCGCCGGAGATATGTAGGGATATGACGATCAATGGAATGAAATTTTTTCGGGCGGATGCTCGACGGTTGTTCGAAGAAATGCTGCGGCTTGCAAAGATTGGAATCACCATCTATCCGCGGAATCTGTATTCGAAAGAATTTCTTCAAACGCAACCGTTACAGTAGTTAGACGGCCTTTTTTACGTAAAACCTACCAGTTCGCAGCATCCCAGCCAACTCCGTCAGGGTAATCATCTTAATGTCATCGGCGGCCGACAGTTCAGATAGGAACCTTTCAAATCCAGAGAAATCCCTCATGTACTTTGAATGGTTTGTAAGAATCACGGGGACATGTGACTGACCTGACGAATGAGCCCGGACACGTATCGCCTTCAGCATTTCCCGCAATAGCGGCAGATCGAGCTGGCCCGTATTGCTCGTCAAATGTTTGCCGCTTACCGCAGGTTTTACAATCTTATCGTAAACGCGGGCGGCCATTGACGAGCGTCCGATCTCGTCCCAGTCGCTGTTTGAATAATTCGACGTTTCGGCGTTTGGTGTTTTTGCCGCGAAACGGTCTCTTAACTTATCCCAAACCTTTGAGACGGTCTGGATGGTGACCCTCTTCCGCGAGCCGGTAAAGTGAAATATCGGCACGCAAATGATCCGCTCTGTTTTATCCGACATTCTTCTCGCGTCTGTCATTTGCGGGTAAAAAGGCAAGAAATCTTCGTCACATTCAGTGTAATCAAATCTTACTTTTCGCGTATTTGCACTTAAACCGCCGACTATGCTCAGATCAAAAACGATGCCTTGATCGACAAGTAAATTCAAGATAAACGGCGACGGTGCTATCACGGATGAGCCGGAACGAAAAGCAACACATCTGTAATCGGGATCAAGAGGCTGTAGGAGATTCTCCAGATATGACTTTCCGGCGGCGATCATCTTCCCGGCGGCCTCCGGTTCATAATTTAAAAGCGACCAATCACCACTGAGACGCCATTCACCATCCTCGAATTCCGATTCGGACCATTGCGGGTGAATGTGCAGCTGAATATCGTGTCCCCGTTTGAAAGCATCGCGAACGTTATCGTCCCACGCATCGGCGAAACGTTTGAGTTGCGCACGGCGTTCCTGCTCGCGTCGAAACGTTAACTGCTGCATTACCTCGACCATAAAAGTGCTGCGCCTACCATGCCGTTCAAAAATCGTCAGCAATTCTTGCATCGGTTGAAACTGCAAGCGTTCCATGTCACCTGAACCATCACCGCGAAGTTCCCAGTCGTCTGTAAATGCGAGGTATGTTAGGGGTCTATTCATCAAAAAAATACGAGATACTCGAAAGTATCTCGCATTTGTAATTACGAATCAAAAAAACTCGCTATTCCGCCTTACTGACAGCCTTAACCGTTTCCAATTCAGGCTGTGATGCTGCGAGCCCAAGCTCCGGCGAACGCCAGAGGTTAGAGACGAGCAGTTCGCGAATGAAAGTCATTTCCTTTGGCAGGCGGTCGTAAAGCTTGAAGAAAAGATCATCGTGAAGCGCGATCTCCTTTAGCCACAGGTCGCGGTCAATATTCATGACAGCGTCAAATTGTTCGCGGCTAAAATCGATTCCGCGCCAGTCCATATCTTCGTAACGCGGCATCCAGCCGAGCGGTGTTTCGACACCTTTCGACTGCCCGCGTGCCCGTTCGACGATCCATTTAAGGACACGCATATTTTCGCCATAACCTGGCCACGCGAATTTGCCGTCCTTATCCTTTAGAAACCAGTTGACCGAAAAGATCCGTGGCGGTTCGGGGATGTTGCGCCCAAAATCGAGCCAGTGTGAGAAATAATCGCCCATGTGATAACCGGCGAACGGCAGCATCGCAAACGGATCGCGGCGAACCTCTCCAATATTACCAAACGCAGCGGCGGTCATTTCAGAGCCCATGGTCGCCGCCATATAGACGCCGAACGCCCAGTTAAACGACTGTTGGATTAATGGCACGACGCTGTTGCGACGTCCGCCGAAAATGAACGCGGAGACCGGCACGCCCTTCGGGTCGTTGAATTTCTCGTCAGCGACCGGACACTGGTCGATAGGTGCCGTGAAACGTGAATTGGCGTGGGCGGCTTTTGCATCGCTTGCAGGTGTCCAGTCGTTGCCTTGCCAGTCGATGGCGTGTGCCGGAGCCTCACCGTCCATGCCTTCCCACCAGACGTCGCCATCGTCAGTGAGGGCGACGTTGGTAAAGATGGTGTTTTCCTTGATCGAGAGCATCGCGTTAGGATTGGTCGAATAGTTCGTTCCCGGAGCGACGCCAAAGAATCCGTTTTCCGGATTGATCGCGTGCAGTTTGCCGTGTTCGTCGGGTTTGATCCAGGCAATGTCATCGCCGACGGTCGTGATCTCCCAGCCTTCATCGACAAATTCCTTAGGCGGAATGAGCATCGCGAAATTGGTCTTGCCGCACGCCGACGGGAACGCCGCACATACGTAATCTTTTTGACCGTCGGGTGACTTAACACCGACAATGAGCATATGTTCCGCGAGCCAGCCCTGAGCGCGACCGAGATTTGAGGCGATCCGTAGCGCAAGGCACTTCTTGCCTAAAAGCGCATTGCCGCCGTAGCCTGAACCGAACGAGACGATCGAATTTTCCTCAGGAAAGTGAACAATGTATTTGTCCTTCGGATCCGGTGAACACGGCCAAGCGACATCGGCCTGACCTTCGCTCAATGGCATGCCCACCGAGTGGAGACATCGGGTAAATTCGCCGTCGCCAAGAGCCTCTAGTGCCTTAGTACCCATTCGGGTCATGATCTTCATATTGACCGCGGCGTAGGCCGAATCGGTGAGTTGGACGCCAAACTGCGAGATCGGCGAACCGATCGGACCCATGCAAAACGGCACGATGTACATTGTGCGGCCCGTCATACAGCCACTAAATTTCTTTTTGAGGATGGCCTTCATCTCGTGCGGAGCCATCCAGTTGTTTGTTGGCCCTGCGTCACCCTTGGCGATCGAGCAGATGTATGTGCGATCCTCAACGCGCGCAACATCAGACGGGTGCGACCGGGCGAGAAACGAATTTGGCCTTTTCTCGGGGTTTAATTTAATAAACGTGCCGGCAGCAACCATCTCGGCGCACATAGTGTCGTATTCCCATTCAGAGCCGTCGCACCAATGTACTTTGTCTGGTTTGCATAGCTTGACCGCGTCTGTGACCCACCGAATAAGCTCCTCGTTTGTTACGCTCGACGGGATATTTATTTCAGTCATAAGAATAGATTCTCCAAGCGGAATTTAATATATTGCGTTTGTTAAACAGAATAAACGAGTAATAGCTCTCGTTTCTTGAAGTTATGCTTCTAGCTTATCACAGGACATTTCTTATTGTTAATGTATGGCTAAAGAAATCGGATATGTTGAAACCAATCTGTGCGGCTCTTCGTAACAGTTTGAAATTCGGTGAAAACCGATCCAAAAAGAGACTAGAGTTTTTTGTATGACCTCGATTGGACGTAATTTGTGATCTAGTAGAATATACAGATAAACAATGGTCCGGAGAGGAAGGGAGAACTTATATGCGTAGATTATCAATGGCGGCGGTTGGCTTGCTGATGCTGAGTTTCGCGGCTTCGGCGCAGACCGCGGACGAGATCATCAATAAGTACATTCAAAAGATCGGCGGCATCGAGAAACTTCAAGCCGTAAAGACAATGAAGACGACGGGCAAGTTTGACGGCGGCGGAGGCTTTGAAGCCGTAATTGTGAGCGAAAGTAAGCGGCCAAACATGGTGCGGCAGGACTTTCTTCTCCAGGGGTTTGCGGCGATCAACGCTTATGACGGCAAAGTCGGCTGGAAGATAAATCCGTTCCAAGGCAAAAAAGACGCCGAGGCTCTTAGTGAAGAAGAGATGAAACAGATCATTGAAGATTCGGACTTTGATGGGCCGCTCATGAATTATGCCGCAAAGGGTAACAAGGTCGAGTTTGTCGGCAAAGAAGAGTTCGAGGGCGATGATGTTTACAAACTCAAAGTCACGCTCGCCAACGGCACGGTAAAACATTTCTACATGGATACGGAATACCATGTGCCGCTCAAGGTCGAGACGCGGCAGACGGTGCGTGGAACTGAGGTCGAGGGCGAGACCATCTTTGGCGATTACAAAGAAGTCGGCGGCATTTATTACGCGTTTTCGATGGAGAGCGGACCAAAGGGAAGTTCGAATAAAGCGACGATCAGCGTTGAAAAGATTGAAGTAAACGTGCCGATCGACGACTCGCGTTTTTCGATGCCGAAGATGCCGGCAGCAAATCAGCCAAAATAGTGTATGTCTGGATTTGGTCATAGTGCCCTTTGTGTCCGCCCTTCGTGACCTTTGTGATTAGAAAAAGATTTATCACAAAGACCACAAAGAGAAGACACAAAGAACACAAAGTTAAGAACAATTGAAATATTTACGGTGAAAAGATGAAAACTAAACACTGGCTATCATTCAGTTTCTTATCATTGATTTTTGTAGGTTCGGCGATGGCTCAAACGCCGGCGCCTCGGTTCGACTCGGACACGATCTCGGGCTTGGGTGCGCGCAATATCGGTTCGGCGACGATGAGCGGGCGAATTTCGGCGCTTGACGGCGTATTCGAGGACAAAAGGCTGACGCTGTATGTCGGCGCGGCGTCGGGCGGCGTCTGGAAATCGCAGAATGGCGGCACGACGTTCAAGCCTGTTTTTGACAAGCAGCCTGTCCAGTCCATTGGTGCGGTTACCATCGATCCGAAGAATCCAAAAACCGTTTGGGTCGGCACGGGCGAACCGTGGACGCGCAACTCGGTTTCGATTGGCGACGGCGTCTATAAATCGACGGACGGCGGTGACAACTGGACGAATCTTGGTCTAAAAGAATCTGAACGAATTTCAAAAATACTCGTCGATCCAAACGATACAAACACGGTTTACGTCTGCGCGGTGGGTAAGTTATGGAGCGACTCGGACGAGCGCGGCGTTTACAAAACGACGGACGGCGGCAAGACGTGGACAAAAGTCTTGAAAGGGGCAAACGCCTCAACCGGCTGCTCGATGCTGTCGATGGACAAAGCGAATTCGAAGACGATCTTTGCCGGAATGTGGGACTTTCGCCGCAAAGGTTGGACGTTTCGCTCGGGCGGCGATAACGATAAGGCCTTTAGCGGCAGCGGGATGTTCAAGTCGATTGACGGCGGAGCGACGTGGACCGAGCTCGAAGAAAAGAGCGCCGCAGGTTTGCCGCCAAAACCTTGGGGACGCGTTGCCGTTTCGGTCGCGCCTTCAAACTCAAAAGTCGTTTACGCCGTGATCGAGGCCGTGCAGCCAAAGGACGGGCTTTATCGCTCTGACGACGGCGGCGCGACGTGGAAGGCGCTTGATCGCAGCCAATCGATGATCTGGCGGCCGTTTTATTTTTCGCAGCTGATCGTCGATCCGAAAAACGAAAACAAAATTTACAAACCAAATCTGCCGCTCATTATGAGCAATGACGGCGGCAAATCGTTCTCGAATATTTCGGGCGGCACGCACGGCGATCATCACGATTTGTGGATAAATCCGAACAACACCGATCACATTATTACCGGCGACGACGGCGGACTTTGGTTTTCGTATGACGGGGGAAACCGCTGGTGGAAGGGCGAGAATCTCCCGGTGTCGCAGTTTTATCACGTGAGCGCCGATATGGATATGCCGTACAAGGTTTACGGCGGCCTTCAGGACAACAGTTCATGGGTCGGCGATTCGGAATATCCCGGCGGCATCACGAACAGCCGTTGGGAAAACATGTACGGCGGCGACGGTTTTTGGATGTTTGCCGACCCGAGCGATCCCGATTACATCTACGCCGAATATCAGGGCGGCAATATCGCCCGAATAAACCGCAAAACGCACGAATCGCGCGGCATCCAACCGCTGCCCCGATACAACGAGGGTAAGCTGCGGTACAACTGGAACACTCCGATTCACGTGACAAAGGACGGCACGCTATATCTAGGCTCGCAGTTCTTGTACCGCTCACGCGATCACGGACAAACGTGGGAACGCATCTCGCCCGATCTGACGACAAACGATCCCGCAAAGCAGAAGCAGGAAGAGTCGGGCGGCATCACCGTCGATAATTCTTCGGCCGAGATGCATACGACGATATTCTCGATCGCAACTTCGCCGCGCAACCCGAACATGATCTGGGTCGGCACCGACGATGGCAATGTCCAACTGACGCGCGACGGCGGCAAGACGTGGACAAATTTGACGGCCAATCTCAAAGGTGTCCCGCGGAACGCGTGGGTTTCGTCTCTGGAGCCCGGACATTTTGACGAAGGCACGGCGTACGCGACGTTTGACATGCATACTTTCGGGGACATGAAGCCATACGTTTCAAAGACGACCGATTTCGGCAAAACCTGGACGCCGATCGCGGGTGCAAACATGCGCGGTTACGCGCACGTCGTTAAAGAAGATCTAGTCAATAAGAATCTACTTTTTGCCGGCACCGAGCTTGGACTTTGGGTGTCGGTCGATGGTGGCCGACAATGGGCACAGTACAAGGGCGGCGATTTTCCGCACGTCGCTGTTCGCGACATGGTTATACATCCGCGCGATCACGATCTGATCATCGCGACGCACGGTCGCGGCATCTGGATCGTCGACGACATCACGCCGCTGCGAGCATTGTCGGCAGATGTTATGTCGAAAGAGGTTGCGTTCGTTCAGACGGAGCCTGCGATACAGAAGCTGCAGGCCGGCGGCGGTTGGTCGAATGGCGACGCCGTTTTTGTCGGCGAAAATTCGCCCGACGACGCAGTGATCACTTACTACCAAAGGAAGCGTCATATCTTCGGCGACCTCAAGATCGAGGTTCTCGATTCAAAAGGGCAGGTTGTCGGTTCGATTCCGGCGAGTAAGCGCCGCGGCCTAAACCGCGTGCGCTGGTCGATGCGCATGCCGGCGCCAAACGTGCCGCCTGCGGCGAGCATTGCCGGCGGTGCTATTACGGGGCCGCGACTGTTGCCGGGGACGTACACCGTTCGTATGACAAAGGACAAGGCGGTCTACGAAACGCCGCTCAAGGTCGTCGGTGATCCGCGGCTGAAACATACGGCGGCAGATCGTCAGGCTCAGTTCGATCTCGTGATGAAGCTGCACCGCATGTTTGACGATATGACGGCTGCGGTCGGACGCATGAATTTCGTTCGTCTCGCGCTCGATGACCGCGCGGCTAAGGCCGCGAACGGCGCATTAAAGTCGCGTCTGCAAACTGCTTCGGCGCAGGTCGATGAGTTGCGGCGAAAGATCGTGGCGACAAAAGAGGGCGGCGCGATCACCGGTGAAGAGCGTCTGCGGGAATTCCTCTCTAATCTCTACGGCGACGTTAACAGCTACGAAGGGCGCCCGTCACAGACACAGCTTGAGCGGAACGAGTCGCTAAAACGCGAACTCAGCGACGTGACAACGAGCTTTGACAGTTGGCTTGCAAAAGAACTGAGCGGAATAAACGGCTCTCTGACGGCTGCTAAACTCGAGCCGATAAACCTGCCGGCTCAGAAGTAACTTGAGCTTGAGATAATACTCCAAGCCGTCTGATTTTTTCAGGCGGCTTCCTTTTTTGTTTCCTTTCTTTGCGCTCCTACGATCGTATGAGCAACAACCGTTGCGACGATGATTGCGCCTCCGAGGATCGCCCAGTTTGACGGGCGCTCACCGACGAAGAGAAACACCCAAACCGGATTTAGCAGAGGTTCGATAAAGCCGATGATCGACGCGTCGAGCGGGCGCGTGCCCTCGCGAACGCCTTTGATGAAGAGAATATATGATATCCCGATCTGAAAAACGCCAAGAAAACCGACGGCCAGGATGTCTGTGATCGCGATGGTCGGGATTGCGGCAGTGCCGCTCGGCAGCGTTACTATTGCGAGCAAAAAATTGCCGTAAATCACCGTGATCGTGCCGCTCATTCCCATTGCCTTCGGGTGACGGAGCAGCATTATGTATAGGCCGAGAAAAATTCCGCTGCCTAGAGCTGCGATGTTGCCCTGGTAATCGCCGATAGTGAGGTCGCCTACAAAAAACAAACTCATTCCGCCGATACAAAACACCACTGTTACAAGATCGCGGATGTGAAATTTTTCGCCGATCACGAACGGAGCGAGTATCAGAATGTAAATTGGCGCCGTGTACTGTAGAAAGATCGCGTTCGCCGCTGTCGTGTGTTTTGTCGCCCAGACAAACAGAAACAGCAGCGTCGAGTAGATAAGCGTCGCGAGAACCCCAAACGCGTTTATCCGCAGGCCGTTACGGCGTGTAATTGCAAGTACTGTAATTGCGGCGAGCAGCGAACGAAAGAACGTGACCTGATAGGCATCGAGCGATGTGAGTTTGATAAAAAGCCCGCCGGTGCTCCAGAGGAGGACGGCGATGACGACGTAATAGACCGGATTTTTAAGAGATTCAGCCACTATTTACCCCAGTGTCACGAAAAATTTACCACATAGGACACAGAGGTAACATAGAGGAAATTGGAAATTAGCCGGCGATGGGCATGGAAAAACAAGGATAAGTAAAAAGAGCACAGGGTTTTTTCTCCGTGCTCTCTGTGTCGTCTTTGGTGATAGTGTCGTTTTACTCGCCTGTGGCGGCTGCAGCGATCGTTTCGCGCAGGACGCGAGCCGACGTGGTCGCTGGCTCAAGTTCTAGTTCCTCAACATTTCCCCGAACTTTTTTACCGAAGACGCCATTCCAGGGCGGAATTACGATAGTCGCGTTGCCAAAAGCTTTTGCCTGGCAGGCGAGGCGGAGAAACGGGGTTTCGCCTTCGGGCTGATTGTAGCCAAAAACTTTCATCGAACGCGTTTCACGCGGCGTGACGGCCGATAGTTTTTCTTCGCCGCCGAGAACACCGACCCAGCAGGTTCCGCAGCTTGCCGATAGACATTCGACCGGAACGACGCCCTCCCAGCAGCGTTGGTCCTGTTCTTTCCAATTTCGCGTTCTATCGCCCGCCGAGGCTCCGGCGATCTCCTGATCGTTCATTATGTCAAAATCGCCTTCGAGACGGCCATTGGTATAATGCACGGCGAATTTTTTATCGACTGTTTTCAAAAAGCCAAGGATGCCCTGAGAGGCGTCTTTGGCACGTTCGGCGATGACAGCGTTTGGCGACTTAGACATAATACCCGTTGGCTTTACGACCTCGCCGGGGGCGGCCTTGAATGCGTCGATGCCAACTTGATTGAGCGTCGCGAGGCCAACAGCGACCATGGCGTTGACCATTTGGCGTTCGATCTTGAGCTTTTCGGCGACGAGCATCGCGATGTCTTTTATTTCGTCGACGAGTGCCGGCGTCTGATCAGTAAATACTGCCGATTCGGCCTCGATCGCCGCTTTGACGGTTTTCCAATGTCGATGCCCGTATAAAAAATGGTGCGAACTGTCGATCTGATCTTTCAGTTCGAAATCACCTTGTAGTGCTAACCCGCGAATCGTCTCGTCACGATTCTCGCCCTCTTGGACAAAGCGGTGAAGTTCCAGCGGAAAGAACCTAAACCATATCTGAACTGCATTCCGATCGACCTCGTGAATAAACGGGAGCAGTTCTTCGACCGCGTCGAGCCAGCTGTTTTCGTTAAACGTCGCTAAATATTTTTCTAGATTAGTCATTTTGAAATTACGTTTCTAAATGCCCGGGGTGAATCCCGGTACATTTCTGAAAAGACAAATTCTACAAATAAATATACGTTTGTGCAAAAGGAGCCGATTGCGGCTTGACAATGAATGCCCAAATTTAGATAATCTGAAGTTTCGGACTTTTACGGTCTGTAGTGCGGTGCGGTTCTATCAGGGACTTGCGACGCGGATATTTGAGAGTTGAAACAGGGATTGTTGCGTAACAGGCGTCCAACACAGGCCGCCGGCGAATTTGATCATGTCTTTTATGCCACGCTACAGCAAAGTCTCAATTCTTAAGAGTTTAGAATAGTTTAATTAATTCATTCAGCTTATGGCTGCTTGAGCTAACTGCCGGACAAGGTTCGGCAAGAGTCAGGTAAGAGTTTACTTTTGCCTTTTAAATAGAGGATTAGAGGAAAGAATGCCGACGATCAACCAATTAGTTCGAAAGGGCCGCCAACGCGTTAAGTATAAAACGGCGAGCCCGGCTTTGCAGGCCAATCCGCAGAAACGCGGTGTTTGCACGCGTGTCTACACATCGACCCCGAAAAAGCCGAATTCGGCTCTTCGCAAGGTCGCCCGTGTGCGTCTGACGAATCAGATCGAAGTTACGACCTACATTCCGGGTATCGGGCACAATCTTCAGGAACACTCAATCGTGCTGATTCGCGGCGGCCGTGTAAAAGATCTTCCAGGTGTTCGTTATCACGTTATTCGCGGAACGCTGGACGCTTCGGGTGTCGCGAACCGCAATCAATCGCGTTCTAAATACGGTGCAAAACGTCCGAAGGGAGCGAAATAGTAAGTATGCCAAGACGTAGAGTTGCAGGAAAAAGAGAAGTTTTACCGGATCCGATCTATAACAGCATCGCGGTCACGAAATTTATTAACGGTTTGATGTGGCAGGGCAAGAAAAGCGTCGCTGAGCAGATCTTTTACGGCGCGATGACGAAATTGGCGGAAAAGACCGGTGAGGAGCCTCTGAAGGTATTCAAGAGTGCTCTTGACACTGTCTCGCCGACCCTCGAGGTCAAATCCCGGCGTATCGGCGGTGCGACGTATCAGGTACCGCTCGAAGTAAGCCGCGATCGACGTAATACGCTCGCAATCCGATGGATCGTGACCAATGCTCGAGGCCGAAGCGAAAAGACAATGGAAGATAGGCTGGTCGGCGAATTGCTCGATTCGGCACAGGGACGCGGCGGAGCGATGAAGAAAAAGGACGATGTTCACCGCATGGCAGAAGCCAATAAGGCATTTGCACATTATAGATTCTAAGATTTATAGAAATGGCGACGATCAGTTTAGACAAATTTAGAAACATCGGCAT